>JBLHKS010000024.1:0-52775 GCA_047620505.1 Verrucomicrobiales bacterium
ACGGAAAAATCGCCGTCGACCGCATTACGGGCTCGGCTCTGCCCTACGGCGACAATCTCGTGAATCTCCTCGTCGCCGAGAGCGATGAATTCGTGCCTCACGCCGAAATCGTACGCGTTCTCGTTCCTGACGGCATCGCTTGGATCCGCGCGGACGATGATTGGCTCAAAATCACCAAGCCGCGCCCTGCGGAAATGGACGACTGGAAGCACTTCCTGAAATCTCCGGACAACAATCCCGTCAGCCACGACACGCTCGTCGGACCGCCTGACCAAATCCAGTGGATGGCAACGCCGCGGTTTTCGCGAGCTCACGAGCAGCAGGCCAGCTTCAGCACAGCGGTGACCGACGCTGGCCGCATGTTTTACATTCTCGACGACGCCCCGCGAGTCGACATTCGGCTGCCGAGCGAGTGGTTCGTCATCGCCCGCGACGCGTTCAACGGCATCGAACTCTGGCGATTGCGGATGGGCGATTGGGTCAATCAATATCGGCGTTTCCGCTCGGGCCCGGCGAACCTTCCGTTCAGGCTCGTCGCTGCGGACGGCAAGGTTTTCGTGACGATGGCGTTCACCGATCCGGTCTCGGTTCTGGACGCCGCAACGGGCGAAACGATCCGGACGATCCCGAATTCGGAGATGACCAAGCAGATTATTTACGAAGACGGCGTCCTAACGCTTCTGATCGACAAAGACGTCGATCGAATGGAGGAAATCGACGCAGCACGCCGTCGCGGCGATTTTATGAAGCACGATTGCCGAATCATGAAGGTTCAAGTCGATAGCGGCGAGGCTTTTTGGGAACGCGAGATCGACGAGCTGGTTTTCCCCTGCATGGCGCTGAAAGGCGGCCGGGTTTTCGCGCAAACGCCGACCAAAGTGTTCGCGCTCGATTTCGAATCCGGTTCCGAGAGCTGGAGCGCGGATTTCGAAGCGCAGTTGCCGATTTCGAAGGGCAAAATCAACAGCGGCGAGATGCAATGGGAATCTCCCAGTATCGTGGTCAACGACCGCGTGATCCTGGCGGCCGATTTTAAGAAAGTTCAGGCCTACTCGGTCGAAGACGGCACCGTTCTTTGGGAAGGCAACAGCAAGCAGGAGTACAACGCGCCTCCTGACCTCATGTTGGTCGGCAAGGATCTCTGGATGCGCGGAAACGGCGCTCGCGTCGCGCTCGATCCGCTCAGTGGCGAGGTCAAAGTCGAGCACAAAACGCCCAAGCCCTACATGCATCCGCGCTGCTACCGCGGAAAAGTCGTCGGCGACTACCTACTTTTCGGCGAAATGGGCGTCCAGATGGTCGATATTAAGACGGGCGAAGTTCGCGAGAACGATTGGATTCGCGGGACCTGCCAATACGGCGTGATGCCGGCGAACGGCCTGCTTTACGTGCCGCCGGACAGCTGCGCGTGCAACATGAAGACCAAGTTGAGCGGGATTTACGCGTTTGCGTCGTCGGTGACCGCGGCAGCAGCTGCTGATGGGCCGGAGCCGGTTTCGGGACCGCGTTTGGAGCGGAAATCCGAAATTCGAGGCCAGAAATCAGATTCGACCGGCGATTGGCCAACTTTCCGGGCTTCGCCGAGTCGCTCGGGAATCGCGAAAACGGAGGTGCCGACTGAACTCGGCGAAACGTGGAAAGTTGAGATCGGTGGTCGGCTTTCAAGCCCCGTAATCGCGGGCGGCACGGTTTTTGTCGCAGCGATCGATGAACACACGATTCATGCGCTCGATTCAACGACGGGCAAGGCGAGCTGGACGTTCACTGCGGGCGGACGGATCGATTCGCCGCCGACGATCCACAAAGGCGGCGTTTATTTCGGCTCAGCGGACGGCTGGGTCTACGCGTTAAATGCAAGCGACGGAAAACTCGCCTGGCGCTATCGGGCGGCTCCAGAAGAGCGATTTGTGATGATCAAAGGGCAGCTCGAATCCGCTTGGCCGGTTCACGGCGCGGTTTTGATCCAGAACGACGAGTTGGTCGTTTCCGCAGGCCGATCTTCGTATCTCGATTCTGGAATTCACTTCTCAAAGCTCGATCCAGCGACGGGCGAGCTGATTGAAGAGAAAACGATCTGGAGTCCGGATGAGAAAACCGGAGTTCAGCACGTTCCGGGCCCGGGCGAAGACCGCAAAGACGTTCGCGGTGTGCTTTCCGACATTCTCGTCGCTGATGGAGCCGATATTTACATGCGGCACCTCCGCCTCGACCTGAAAACAGGCAGCGACGACACCGAGCCGGGCGTTCACCTCTTTACGCCGATCGGGATGCTCGACGACACGTGGTGGCATCGCGCTTACTGGGTCGTGCACGATCGTTTCACCTCGCATTGGAGCGGCTGGTGGAAAGTGGGTAACCAAGTCGCCTCAGGCAGAATTCTTTCCTATGATGAAGGTCAGATTTACGGCTTTGGACGCGATAAATACCCTGGCGGCAACACCGGCCAGTGGCGCGGAGGCGAGCGATACCAGCTTTTCGCTTACGACCGCAATCAGGAGACAAAGCCGGTCGAAGTCGTCGATCGAAAAGGCAAGAAGGGCAAAGCGCCGCCGGCTCAGCCGCTGAAGTACCGTTGGACGACCGATTCGCCGCTCCTCGCGACCTCGCTCGTCGCTACGGAGAAGACGATTTTCATCGCAGGACCGCCTGACGAATTCAGCCCGGTCGGCGACGGCGACGCGGCTCTGGAATTAAAGGAAGTCGAGAAGGCGCTGAGCTCCTGGCGCGGCGAAAGCGGCGGAATTCTCTACGCAGCAGCTGCTGACGACGGCGCTGAGCTGGCGAGGATCGAATTGTCGGCCCCGACCGTGTTTGACGGCATGGCAGCGGCGGATCAGCGGCTGTTTCTCAGTTTGCAGGACGGCTCGATCATTTGTCTTTCAAAGTAACCGTTGAGCTGCTCAAATCACGCCCAAGAGATGCCGAAACGATTGAAGACTACATCTTGGCGGAACAGGTCAGCCTGTTTGGTGGATTCACAGACGTAATCTTGACGCCTTTGGCCTTTATCATCGTTGGCAAATTGACTCGGCTCCAAAGGGAGCGCGCAGCTGCGCAAGGACTCTGACTAAATCAGCTCGAAAAGTTACCCGATTTACAGCCGGCTTTTGAATTTACCCGGATTCTTCAGGTATTCGAAGCCGTCGATCGGTTTTCCAGCCTTGTCGACAATCGTAAACTTTCCGCCACTGCCTTTCGCAACAGCTGCAAATTGCGCAGCACCTGAAGACGTCTGCATCGCAACGGTGTTGATCACTGGGCGACCGTTCTTCTTGTTGTTGGCGAGGATTGGCTGGGGTGCGTTCCCTCCAGTTCCGTCCGCCATGAAGAAAATCACGTCTGGCGCTGGCTGCATCGCATGGGCAATTTGGAGGGCCATTCCCCAGTCGGTTCCAACGAACTTGGCTTCGCCTTTGACGAAATCCATGGTCTTTTTCACATTCGACGGCGAAGCAGGAAGCCATTTTGCGCGCGGTAATCCGGAATCCGGACCCGTGAAGTCATAATTCGAGATTGAATTCTTTTTAAATCGATAAGTTTTGCCTCCAGGACCTTTAAAGACAGTTTCGTTCTGCGAAGACCAGCCTTTTTCTGCATAGTAGGCTCCGCCCGCAAACAACAACACCTGATATTGAACCCCTTTTAGAGATTTGAGCGTTCGATCGAGTTCTTTGTTCCTCAGATTAATCTGGTTGCCCTTCATCGACGCCGAATGGTCGAGCACGAAGAGAAAGCGGGTTCCTGAAGCGCCTCCACCAAAGAACGAAGCGCCGGATCCCATGCCGTTTCCGTTTCCTGACCCGAATCCTGAGCCGAAATCGCCCTCACCGAGTCCGATCGGCCCCGCGGTGACCGACGTGACTTCCGGAGCAGCGATCACAGCCTGAGATTGCGCTCGAATCATGTTGGCGACCGAACTAGCAGCTGATGAAGAAGCGGCGCTCGCCTGTTTGGCGGCCTGCTGCTTTTTCATTTTGATTTCCGTCTGCTTCGACATCGAAATGACTTGAGCGACGATCTGCGGCTCATCCTTTCGTTGCGGCATCACCGCGATGAGATAGGCGATTACGAGCAAGACAGCGATTGCAGCCAACGATACGAGGACAGACACGGCCTTTTTCCCTGCCGTCTCCTGTTTTTGAGCGTTGTTGTTTAACATCATAGTAATTTAATTTTCAACGCCCAACTTTATCAGAGGTCGGAAGGTAACGATAATAGACTTCAAGTGAAAGGGTGCAGAGCGCAGTTGCGTAAACGAGATCGCGCGGGCCGTGACCGACAGACGTGTGAAACGCGCCGTCAGGGCCCTGCGAGCCGAGAATCTGCGGCATGGCCCAGCTATTCCACTTGCTCCAGGGTTCGCCGCCGATCATAAAATACGCCTGAGTGACGTAGTACCAGCTGTAAATCCGCATCGGCGCGACTTCAACTTCGTTCTTATTGAGCCAGTCGAAAGCCAAGTCCCGAACGCCGTCCTCATTGTTGTCCCAAAGCACGAAAGCGAGCGCACCGACACCGACGAGAGTGGGTTTTGTCTGGAGATTGCTCTGCGGGCGGTAGGCGAATCCGCCGTCGTCCGCCTGGGCGAATTTGAAGAACTTCAGCCCGTGGTCGAGAGCTTCGTTGACGCCGGATATGTTCATTCCAGTGTTGTAAGCCGCTTTGAGCGCCTGAAAATTCCAGCCTGCAACCGAGGTGTCGCCGCCGGTGCCTTTTCGATAGCCATAATTCCAGCCGCCGGTCGAATCCTGGCCGCCGACGATCGCATCGACGCCCTGCCTGAGGGCGGTTTCGAGGCCCGGGACCCTCGAGGCGCTTCCGTCTCCGCGAGCTAACGAATAAAGTTCGCAAAGCGCGTAGGTCGCGATCGCATTTTCGTAGGCCGGTTTTCCGCCGTTTTGCGAATAGAGCGCGCCGCCTTCCGAGTTTTTGGCGGCTTCCATGAGATAGAGCGCGGCTTTTGTAACGACCTTGCCGAATTCCGGCGACGACGGCGTTTCACAGTGACCGAGGTAGGCGAGGAGCACGAGGCCGGTCATCGAAACCGGGTATTCGTAAGTGAACGAGCCGTCTTCCATCTGGCGTTCGGCGAAATATCGCAGGGCGTTGACGACCGCGACCTCGGTTTGGGGGCCCGCGCCGCTTCGTCTCAAGCGGTTGATCCGATCCGCAGCGTTGCAACGCGCCCGCATCGATCCAGCCATCGCACCCGGGTTGAAACCCGCTCCATCGCCAAAGCCGACTCCGTTGCCGAATCCTCCTTCACCGAGACCGGTGACACCGTCGGAAAATCGATACGCTTCAGGAGTGGTGATTCGCGCATCTGTCATCGATCGAATCATGTTGGCGACCGGAGCAGCTGCTGAGGAGGTCGATGCGTGGCGGGCCTGTTTCGCGACGGCTTTTTGCTCGATCTTGATCCGCGTTTGCTCGACGTTCGGGATGATTTGGGCCGTGATTTCCGCCTTGTCCTCGGCTTTTGGCATCACCGAAATCAGCCAGGCAAGAATCGTAAAAACGGCGAGCGCGCCGAACCCGATCAGGGCTGATTTCAGCCTTAAACGGGATGGATCGGGCGCTGGAGCTTCTTGGACGTCTTCGAAAATCATCTAGAATGCGGGAGGGAGCAACGAGCAGCTGCTGGCGGATAAAGTGATTGAATTGAGGCGTTCTGGCGAGCCCTAAATTCCTCAGGATCAACGTTCTTTCATTTCTCATTGAAAAAGCTTGTCAGGATTCTTTCGACCGAATAGTCATGGCGGCTGTTCAACTCCGCGATAGGCGGTTCAAACCCCGAATTAATTCTCTGATGCACGCCGTTTTTCGCGTTCCGCGACTCGCTCTTTACGCTCTGATTGTCCTCTTCTCGCTGAACTTTTCGGCGACTGTTTCGGCTCAAGACGCCGACCAGTATGCGATTCCCGGCACGGAGAGCACGCCAGCCGGCTCGGCATCAGGCGATAGCGGAAAATCTGACGACGGCGCGGATGAAGGCAAAAAGAAGACCTTGCTTCAGATGATCGTCGAAGGCGGCCCGTTCATGGTGCCGATCGCGTTGCTCCTGGTCGCGGTGATCGCGCTGATGGTCTTCCTTTTCATGGATCTCACGGAGAAGAATTTCAATCCGCAACCGGTGGTCGCTCCGCTGAGGGACCAACTAAAGCAGGGAGACGTCGAGGCGGCGATGGCGACGGCCAGCGCGAGCCCGACGTGCATCGGCCAAGTGATGAGTGGGGCGATCGAGTTCACTCAAAAGCGCGGACATCAGGTGCTCGACGGGGATTCGATCCACGATTTGATGGCTGACGCGTCGCAGAACTTCAACCGCGGTCGTGCGGCTACGATTGGTTATCTTTCGCTCATCGCTCAGGGCGCGCCGATGGTCGGGCTTCTCGGAACGGTTTCCGGAATGATCAAGGCGTTCGCGAATCTCAGCGTGAAGGGCCTGGATTCGAATGTGCTTGCGAAAAACATCTCCGAAGCCCTGATGACGACGGCGGGCGGGCTTTGCGTCGCGTTACCGGCGATTTTCCTCTACTTTTTCTTCAAAAACCGGCTTTCGAAGCACGTCGCCAATATCGAAATCGAGTCATCCGCGATGCTGAACGGCTTGCGCGATCACTACGTCGAGGTCTACGGAGAAGCTGCTTTCGCTCCACAGGCTCCGTATTATCCACAGGAAGGTGACTACGGTGATTGGGGAGGCGAAGCTCAGCCGGAAGGGCCACCTGCCGAAGGCGCGCAGCCCGCCTACCCGGGATATCCACCCGCTGCCGATCCAAACTATCCGCAGCACGCTGGCTACCCGCCTCCGGGCTATCCGCCAGCTCCTGGCTACCCGCCTGCCGCACCAGCTGGTGCTCCAGCGCCCGGATATCCGCCTCACCCGGGACAGCCGCCCCAGCAAGGTTATCCGGCTCCCGCACCTGGGCATGCTCCCGCTCCCGGCCACATCCCTTTGCCGCCGAATCCACCGACGCCGCCTGCGCCATCCGCACCGCAGCAGAAACCTCAAGTCTAAACATTTACCAGAATGCCCGGCCGTCGCCGTCATTTGTTCGATTCTGATAAGTCGGGGCCTGACATGTCCCCGATGATCGATCTGGTGTTTCTTCTCCTGATCTTTTTCATGGTAGCGTCGAAGCTGATCACGTTTAAGAAGGACGAGAACGTTCTCATTCCCATCGTGTTCGAAGGCCAGGTCCCTGAGTCGATTGAAGGCCGCGTGATCATCAACGTTTACCAGGACGGAACCGTTTATGACGAAGAAAGTCGGCCGATGACTCTTGAGGACGTCACCCGGGTAATGGCCGAGGCCAAAGCGGCGAATCCAGACGCAAAGTTGCACCTCCGAGGCGACGCTCGTGTTCCTGAAGGAAAAGTTCGCGATGTGGTCCGTGCCTCAGCTGAGGGCGGCGTCAGCAGCGTCATCTTTTCAACCCACGATCAATAGAAACCTGAAGCAACATGGCCAGGCGACGTTCAGCAAATCCATTTGAAAAGAACTCCGACGACCCGGACGCCGATGTCTCGCCGCTGATCGACGTGGCGTTTCTTTTGCTGATTTATTTCATCGTTACGACGACGCTGATCAAAGAAGAGTCTGACATCGGCATGCAGCTTCCCGGCATCTCCAAGGATGATAGCGAATCGGTCGAAATTGATCAGCTGATGATCAAGATTCTCGACAATGGCACGATCCTTGTGAACGACATTGAGGCGGATACGAATACCGATGATCATAGACTGCCTCTCTTGATGGATCGGCTCGGAACTTACTCTTCTGCGCTTCGATTGACCGGCTCCGAGTCGATGGTGATCATCGATTGCAGCAACAATACGGTGCATCAGCGATTCATTGACGTCCTTCACGCGTGCCACAATTCTGGATTGAAAAATGTCAGTCTCACCCAGCCCCCTGATTAATCCAGCAGCTGCTGGAATGTCCAAGTGATGAAATTTTTCGCGCCAGTTCTTTTTCTTCTCTTTCTTGCGTCGACTTCGGTCATGGCTCAAGGCCCGGAAACCGGTTCAACATTGATTGAGCTTTATGATGGAGCGGTGATCGCTGGCGAAGGAGGCAATCTCGACAAAGCAATCGCGTTATGCGATAAGGCGATTAGCGAATATGGAAAAGGGGCGCTCGAGCTCTACGGCCCGGTCTTTGGCCATTTCTATTACATGAAGGGCATGTTTCTGCTGCGTAAAAAGCAATACGCCGCCGCAATTCAAGCGCTGAAGATCTGCCACGAAAATTTCGACAACGCGTGGCTGAAAACCTACGTCCCTAAAACGCCGGACGAACAGCCGAAGTTGCCGAATCGATTTCAATACCATGCTTTGATGCAGTGGGGATTCGCCCTGATGGCGATGAAAAACTACCCGGGCGCGGTTCCTATTCTAGAACGCACCCTGGCTGAAGATCCAAAAACGGAGCCCAGGATTAATCGGCTCTACGTGATGATCAATCTGGCTCGCTGTTATATTCTTGCAGATCAACCAACCAAAGGGAAAGATTTTATCATCAAGTTGATCGAGTCCGACTTGCTCGGCGCGGAAGGAAAGCGGCAGCTCTTCATGATTCTTTGCTGGGATTGGTCTCCCTTAGTTAAATTCGAGGAGTTGCGGGCGGTGATCCACAAATACGGGCACTACGCCCTCGATCAGGACCCGATGCAGCGGATCGGCGACAACTCGAAATTCCAGGTTCTCGCCGCAGTTGCCCTCGATCCCGCCAAAATTGAACTGATGGGCGAAGGCGCAAAGGTTCGAGACGGAGCAGAAACCGAGCCGCTTCGCGCGTTGCTCTGGTATAACCTGATGGCACCGCCGTGGATCGTTTTGGAGGACCACGAATCTCGCAAATTAAAGTATGAAGAGCGCATCGCCGTTTTTGAGGCAATGGAAACAGAGTCTCCAGCCGAGGCCGAGCGTAAAACATTGATGCTCGCCCGAGGGGCCGAACTGCTTCAGGAAGTAAACAAGGACATTCAGAATGTCCGAAAGGATTGGTCGATGATGCTTCTCGGAACTGGAGCTTCGCACTATCAGATTAGCAGCATCGCTGCCGCACGAGCGACCTATCACGAACTGGCGATCAAATTTCCTAATCACAAAGAACGCCCGGTGATTCTCCACAACCTCGTTGTCTGCGCGGTCAACCTGGGGCGATGGGTTGAGGCCTATGAATACGGTCTCGCCTTTTTCGCGGAGTTTCCAGATCACGAACTCAAGCCGTCCGTCGCCCGTGTTTTGGTCGAAGTGCTTTACGTCCAAGGCGAATACAAGGAAGCCTTCGATATTTGCGCTGAAATCCGGCCGGAGCTGGAGCCAGGTTCACCAATCCGGGAGATTCCAGATTTTGTTCACGGCGCTTGCGCGTTTCACCTGGATCAATTCGAGCTCTGCGAAAAAATCCACGAAGAATACATCGGCTACTATCCTGACGGGCAGCGGCTCGAGCCAGTTCGGTTTTACCTCGCTTCGGCCAAAGTTCGCCTCCTCAAATGGGAAGAAGCTGGTCCGATGCTGGAAAGTTTCCTGACAGATTATCCAACTTCACCGATGCGCCCGGCGGCCCTGTTCCTTTCAGGGTTAACTCACCTCGTTCTAGAAGATCTGGAACTCGCCCAGAGCCGGATTTCTGAGCTTCAAGCCAATTTCGCGAGTGCCGAGGAAATTCCGGCTTCGCACAACGTCCAAGGAGACATTTTCACGGCCTTGGACAGCGAATTCGACCTAGTCGCACCAGAACACAGACAGGCCAAACGGTATGTCGAAGAAGACGGCCGCGGAGATGTCGAAGTAGCCGCCTATGCAATTCGTCAGCTGATTACAATCGAATCCGATGAAGAAAACTGGGAAGTGGCCGTCGACTTGTTTGATCAATTTAAGGATCGCTACTGGAATTCCAGCTATCGCATTGACGCGTCGATTGCGGCTCTCCGTTCATTGGTAGAAGTCGGCCGCCGTGAGGAAGGCCTCAAACTCCTCGTGGACTTCGTAAACGATAACGCAGATAACGGAGTAACGGCCGAACTTGATAACTTATTTGGGGCTTACGTTAGTTATCTGGATGATTATTACGAGGAAGACGAGATTCTCGACAGTCTCAAGAATTTCCCCTATACGGATAACCTCAATCCAGCTCCAGCACTAAAAGCTTGGGTTCTGATGGCTCAGATCGAAGCCATGGAAGGTGCAGAGAAGCCCAACAACGAAGAAATCGAAAAAGTCTTCTACATCATGAACCAGCTTTTTGCGCGCAGTGGCTTGGATTTGAGCAACTACACGCTTGTAAGGCTCGCTCGTTGGAATCGCGACGTTCGAGGCAAAAATGAAGACGCAGCCAAGATCTACGACTTTGTTTTGAATGAACGCGGCGCAATCGGAGATTCGGCCGCCTATGCTCTCGTCGATTGGAGCAAAATTCTGCTACAGAGCGACGAACCTACGGTCCTCGATGAGGCATTCGGAAACTTCAATCGCGCGCTGAACGAAACCGAGAACAACGACTTGGCCGAAGAAGCGACGTTAGGTTCAGCCCGAGTCTTGATGAAGCAGGCAAAGATGGCGAAAGCTGCGGCTTCTGCGCCGCAAGAGAAATTCGAGAAAGCATTAGAATTCTGGAAGGAGTATTTAAGCGACCGATCCAGACGTCTGGCCCGCCCCGAAGCAAATTATCGGATAGCAGAGTGCTACGACGAACTCGGGAAGGCTAGCGAAGCCAAAAAGTTATACGTAAACGTTTACGCTAATTTCGGAGGCCATATCGAGTGGTCATCTCTCTCCATTCTTCGGGTTGCAGTGATGCTTCGGGAGGGCGGCCAGGAAAAAAATGCGCTTTTGGCGGTGGGCGATTACCTAAGGCGATTGGGGCACAACGATCATCCCGGGATTGAGGCGGTGAAGCACAATTTCTTTAAATGGCGGGACGAATTCACCGCGAAGCAAGGCAAGAAATGACGACTAAACGCATTTTGATAAACTTTCTCAGCGCAGCAATTCTACTGTGCTCGAGTGTTGAGGCGATTGCTCAACATCAGCAACTATTCTTGCTCGATGGGCAGACGATTGAAGGAACGTTGACCGAATTGAGAGAGGACCGCCTGCTCTGGCAGGAGGTCGACGCGCCTGGATCAATCACGATCCCACTCGCGCGAGTCGACTACATCAGTTTCCCCGATCCCGAACAGTGGACTCCCCTGATGGAGGCCTTTCAGAATGGAAACTACGAGCAAGCGATTGCCGGTTTTGCCGCGATTTCCAGCAAACGAACTCCGGCGACCCACTACCCGGCCCCTGGGAATTTCGCGACCCTTTCTGAACGCCGTCTTCTCGATTGTCTCCGGGCCCTTCGCCGTTGGGCAGATCTGCGGGCAGTTCAAAGTAATATCGAGTGGGAGAAGCTCCCAGTTTCCGAGCGCTCGGAAAAACCGCTTTTCGATCTCTGGGCAGATGTGGGAGCGGAATCGTGGCAAAAGGTGATCGACACTGCGGACACAGTGTTCGAACAGGTGCCTTCGGGTGGTCCAGAAATCGGTTACGCGAGAGCGCTGGCTTTCAAGGGCCTCGGTCGCGAGGAAGATGCGATCGTCGCCCTGGCTGAGACTTTCGGCCCGTATTCGGGCAGCAATCGCGAACTCGCGAAACACGCGCTGATCGAAGCTGCGAATCTGATGGCTAACGATCCGCTTCGCCAACCGGAGCTCAAAGCCCTCGTCCACACCTACGCAGCGATTTATGGCGACGGCGTAATCTGGGACGATTCCACCGAGCTCCAACAGCAGCTGCTCACGCTGAATCTTGACCTGATCGGTGGGCCGAAGACTTCGAAAACCGCGGGAGCGGACGAAGAAATGGTCGAAGCGGCGGGCACGATTCAAGCCAGATATATCCGAATCGTTCAAAGCGGGGATCAGGATCACTCGCTCAGAATTGGCGAGATCGAAGTGATGCAGGGCGGCTATAACATCGCCAAGAAAGGAACTGCCACGCTTAGTTCAGCGAAGAAGGGATCCGAGGCTAAATTTGCGATTGATGGTAAGACGAAAAACGTCACCTACGCTGGAACTGAGCCAAGTAAAGATCCGTGGTTTGAGATAGACATGGGCAAAGTCATGACAATTGATTCGCTGGTGGTCTGGACGTTTTATGTCGGGGCGAATCCCAAGAAATTGGCGCCATCAAAGGCGCTTAAGGATTTCGACGTGGTCCTCTTGAACGGAGACCGAAAGGAAGTTTTTGCCGAGCGCAAAATCGCAAGCGCATCGCCGAAACACGTGATCAATCTCGCCAAATAGCGAACGACCGCTTCAGCGATCGAGCGTGATTAGAATTGCCCCACCGATGATCGCTGCGTCCGCGAGTGCATGGGAGAAAATTGGAATCGCCAGCCCACCAAATCGGTCGCGCATGATTCTCCAGATCCAAGCCGCGCCCGCGAGAGTCGGGATCGCGCCTCCAATCATAACCCAATTCCAAGGAAAGAGGTAGAAGACCGAAACAAGGTGGTAGGCCATGAATTCGAAGTCACGAACGTGCGGTCGCCAGCAGCTGCTGGTCACGGGATGAACTATTTCGCGCCAGCAGAGCTCCTCAAGAACCGGATTGACGATCGTGCTGTAAATTGCAAACCAGATTAGCACGTTGAGGGAGCCGAGGCCGGTCAGATTCAATGCGCGCGGCACCGTGTTTGAATCCGGAAGGATCATGGGCGTAATCAGCCAAACGGAGAAAAAAATCATCGCGCCAACAACGACGCTGAGACCAGCAAGTGGCCAGTTCCAGCCCAGCTTGATCTGCCCAATCGCACTCGGCCGCATCGCCAGCCCCAAGGCGATTCCCACATGGTAAATCACAGCCGCCGCCCAAGCGCTGTGCAACCACCAGAGCCCCAGAAGCATCGCAATGTACGGCCAGAATCGTAGGCCGTATCCCAACCAGAACTGCCGAAATCCGCTCATCAATTCAGGAAGATCAGGTTGGCCACTCGTTCCATTTCGGCGATCAATTTTGCGTTCGGCATTTCCGGCAACGGATTCTCCGCGACCGCTTTGATGAAATCCTCTCGTTGTTTAATCGTCTGCCAAATGAAGCGCTCTGGGTCTTCCACTTGACCGCGAAGACGAATCACTGAAACGCCCGATTTCTTGCCAAAATGCGTCTCAGGATATTTGGAGTACATTCGAGCATAGTGGTGAGCCAAATTTCGCCGGTTTTCGATGCTGAAATCGCGAGTCTCGGCAACCATCAACTGCTGATACATCTTTTTTGCGTTCATCTCATCGTTAAAACTTGGAGTGCCTGAAAGCTTGATTCGAACAGCCTCCAGCTGCCCTCGATACTCAGCTGGGAGCGCAGAGTAGAACGGAAACGTGGTCAAATCATCGAGCAAGAGATAGAGATCGAGCGGATCCTCAAGTCCTTGAACCTTAGCTTCGACCAACTTCTGCCAATCGGCGACGAGTTGTCGCCCGACTTCCGGTGTCGTTCGATTTCCCTCAATCTGAAACCACTGTCGAAGTCGTTCGCTAATCAAAACCTGATCGACCGGAACGAGGTGCTCGCGGCCAAGGTACTCATCGAACGTGACCCGCCCTCCTAACCGCCGAAAGTGTTCCTTCCCGTTCAACGCGTAACCAAAATTCAACTCCAGCTGCGCTGCGCCGATGTAAACCGGCTTACCTCTAGCCCGAAACGGCGAGCCCTGGAATTTCGATGCGCCGAAAGTCCCAGCGCCAGTCAGGTAGACGCCGGCTAACTCATTCCCAAAAATATCAGCGAAATAGCTCGCGTACCAGCCGCCGATCCCGTCTCCGCCGACGTAGGTCCGCTCCACATCGACCAGCAGCTGCTCATCGACGAGATGCTGTCTGATTTTGCGCAGAATCTCGAATTCTCGATCCCAAAAGTCGCGCTCGAACTGGAAAATCTGTGGCTCAGGATTCGTGTAAGCCATCGCAACCGTGATGAAATCCCGATTACCCGAATAGGTCTGCGGCACCGTCGCGTTCGGCTCCATTCCCTGAGTGTGGTAGTGGAAAACGATCGGCCACTTTCGATTCGTCGTGTAATTGTCAGGCACGCGGACCGCAATCAGCGGCTCCAGGCCGGGCCAAGTCAGAGATTCGGTCGAACCGGGCCGCCAGTCCGCGGCGTGAGAAGCTCCAACAATCATCACAAGCGCCAGAGCGATAGACAGAATTTTCATGGTCCGGTAAACTCGATGACAGAAACATCCGTGTCATCTGCGGAAATTCGTGTTGATTTCGGATTCTACGCAGATGGCCGCAGATCCCGAACATCCCATTCACCGGCACTTCGATCAGATTTACGTGATCGCAATTCAGGAACGCCTAGAGCGGGTTCTTCGCGTGCTCGGCGAGATGGGAATCCAACCCGAAGTCTTTGAAGCAACCTGGCGGGACGATCTTCCTCCCCTTCCCCAGCTTCTCGCAGATCGCGTCGTCACGCCTCGATTCTTCCTGAATCTATTTCCAGACGAACTCGTTAGCGTTCCCAACATCGGGGAGACTATCAATGCCGAATTTCTCGCCGATCGGCCTGACGATTTCAACTCAGTTCGCGGAAAAATCGCCCTGCATCTGACTCGGATTCGGCTGTGCAAAAAATTCCTCGATACCGATGCCCCATCGATGTTTCTTTTCGAAGACGACATCGCCCCGCAAGCTGACCTCGATGCCCATCACCGCGATTTTGCCGCAATTTTCGACCAGCAGCTGCCTGCCGATTGGGACCTCGTCAATCTCGGGCGCTGTTTCGATCTCTGCGCCGCGAACGTTCGGTTTTCTGAGAATCTCGTTACCGAAACGTTTCCATTCTGCGCCCACGCGCTCGCCATCAGCCGCAGAGTCGCCAAGCAAATCATCGAGCGAACACTGCCGATGTTTCATTCGGGAGACGCGATGTTCCGTGAAGTTCTCTATCAAGATCCTAACCTCGCGACATTTTCGTCGATCAACGCGCTGTTTCGGCAGGAGCGCGGCCAGCTGGGTTCAATGTTAGGAAACACACAGCAGGAACTGCCGGAATGCGTCCAAGCCGTGCCTCCAAGCCTGCGGCGAGCGAAAGATTGGGGCCTGCCTATCGCCTGATCGATCAATCCCTCTGATCCAGAAATTCCTGGTAGAGCCGAAGGTGCTCAGTGGTCGAGAATCAAAGCAAAAACCAGTTTCAGCCTCATTTCGGTTTTTGAATCCGTGCTTCGAGGTTGTTTTCGACCGGCTCGATCGAAGCCCGGTGCTCTTCAGCCAGCTTGCGGATTTCCGCGATTACTTCTGCGTTGTCCGTCGCAACGTCGAATTTTTCCCGAGGATCTTCGCCGAGTTGATAAAGCAAAGGCGGATCGTGCTTCTCCGCGATTTTCTGGCCGGTGTATGAGATTTTCGTCTCGAAATGCGCTTTGAACTGCCCCTTGCGAACTGCGAAAAGTTGCTCGCCATGATAGTAGAACATTTCGTCGCGACCGCTCGGTCCTGTTCCGAAAAGAGCGGGTGAAATGTCGCCGCCATCGTAGGTTCGGTCGTCAGGAATTTTCCCACCGGCCAGCGCCACGAAAGTCGGAAAAAGATCGAGCGTGCTCCCCATGTCATGAACGATTCCGGGCTTCAGCTTGCTCGGCCACCACATCACGGTCGGCTCGCGCATCCCGCCTTCCCACGTGCTTCCTTTGCCCTCGCGAAGTAAGCCCGCTGAGCCGCCGTGGGTATCAAAAGTGAGCCACGGGCCATTGTCACTCGTAAAAACAACGAGCGTGTTTTCGGCGACTCCCGCCGTTTCGAGCGCCGATCGAACCTGACCGACAGTCCAGTCGATTTCCTCGATCACATCGCCATAAAATCCAGCTGTGCTCGTCCCGGCGAACTCCTTGCTTCGGAAAAGCGGAATGTGCGGAAGGCTGTGAGCGAGGTAAAGGAAGAAGGGTTTTTCGCCAGCAACTGCTGACTTGATGAACTTCACCGATTCTTCCGAATAGCGCTTCGTGATCGTCCTTTGATCCACCGGGCGCTCGATTTCCTCTTTGTCCCGAATCAACGGAACATCGTAAGCCTCGAAATCCTCAAGCTCGGCAAGTTCGATCTGGCTAACGTCTCGCCGAATCCGGCTCATGTCGTTCGAATACGGGATCCCAAAATAGCTGTCGAAACCGTGGCTTGTCGGCAGAAAATCTGGCAGATGGCCGAGGTGCCACTTTCCAACCGCAGCCGTTTGATAGCCGAGTTCTTTCAGCGCGCGAGCGATCGTGATTTCGCTCTGCGGCAGGCCTTTCGCCGAGTCCGGGAAGAGCACGCGGCGCTTGTCCGAGCACATTCCGTTGCGAATCGGGTAACGGCCGGTCATCAGCCCCGCGCGGCTCGGCGTGCAGACGCAGGCGGCTACGTAGAAGTTCGTCCACTTCTGACCTTCGCTCGCCATCTGGTCAAGATTCGGCGTTTTGATCGTCGGATGGCCGAAGCAGGAAAGGTCACCGTAGCCGAGGTCGTCACAAAAAATGACAACAAAGTTTGGTTGGTCAGCCGCTTGAAGCTGGGAAAACTGAACCAGGAACAGAAAGCTGGCGAGAGTCGCGAAAATCGATTTCATGCGGCCATTTCTAGTCCCTGACATCGCCGCGCGCCAGTCCGATCAGGCCTCGATTTTCAGGAAATTCGCCAGCAGCTGCTTGCCTTCGGTCGTCAAGATCGACTCCGGATGAAACTGCACGCCGTAGATCGGCAATTCGCGATGACGCAGGCCCATAATTTCGTTTTCCTCGGTCTCGGCAGTGATTTCGAGGCAATCAGGAAGGGTGTCCCGCTTGACGATCAGCGAGTGGTAACGCGTCGCGGTGAACGGGTTGGGCAGGCCCTTGAACAAGCCATCGCCGTGGTGATGAATCGGCGAAGTTTTGCCGTGCATCAGGCGATCAGCACGAATCACATCGCCGCCAAAAACGTGGCCGATGCTCTGGTGGCCGAGGCAAACTCCGAGCAGCGGAATTTCCGCGCCGAATTCGCGAATGACGTCGCAGCTGATCCCGGCTTCGTTTGGCGTGCAGGGACCTGGCGAAACGCAGATCTGATCTGGATTCAAATCGCGGATTTCATCGATCGAAATCTTATCATTTCGGAAAATCTGCATGTCGGCACCCAACTCGCCAAAATACTGGACGAGATTGTAGGTAAACGAATCGTAGTTATCGATGACGAGGAGCACGAGTCAGGATTCTTTCAGTTCTTCGCGTTGCTGAGACAGGGAACGCGCGTGTTCGACGGCGCGCATCAAGCCCTTCGCCTTGTTCAGGGTCTCAACATATTCGTTTTCCGGAACCGAGTCAGCCACGACGCCTGCTCCGGCCTGAATGTAGACTTTACCGTCCTTCATAACCGCAGTTCGCAGCGCGATGCAGGAATCGTGATTGCCGTCGAACCCGAAATAGCCTACTGCGCCGGCATAAGCACAACGCTTGCTCTTTTCAAAGTCGTTGATGATCTGCATCGCCCGAACTTTGGGTGATCCGGAAACCGTTCCCGCTGGAAAAGTCGCCCGCATCACGTCGTAGGCGGAAAAGTCGGGATTCAGCGTTCCTTCAACGTTAGACACGATGTGCATGACGTGGCTGTAGCGCTCGATAATCATGAAATCGGTTACCTTCACGCTTTCGTACTCGGCCACGCGACCGACGTCGTTACGAGCAAGGTCAACCAGCATGATGTGCTCGGCTCGTTCTTTCGGATCAGCGAGGAGATCGTCAGCAAGGGCCTGGTCTTCTTCTTCGGTTTTTCCGCGCCAGCGCGTCCCGGCGATCGGGCGAATCTCGATCTTCCCGTCGATCGAACGGACGTGTACCTCGGGCGAACTCCCGACGATCGAAAACCCGTGCTCGAAGTTCATGCAAAACATGTAGGGCGACGGATTGATGTGCCGCAAGGCTCGGTAAAGATCGAGCGGCGAGCCGTCGAAATCGACCTCGAAACGCTGTGACGGCACGACCTGAAAGATGTCGCCCGCATGGATGAACTCTTTCGCGTCTTCGACCATCTTTTCGTACTCAGCCTGAGTCGTGTTGGCGTCGAATTCGGGCTCACCCGACTCTTTGCGGAACGTCGCGAGCGGAATGGATTCGAGCGGCGCGCTTAGCAATTCGACCAACTTCTTAATTCGCCTTCGAGCAGATTCGTAAGCCGCTTTTGCACTCTTGTGCTCGTCGATGAACGCGTTGGCGACGACTTGAAGACGGCGAAAACGGTGATCGAAAATAATCAGCGTATCCGCCAGTAAAAAAACCATGTCAGGTAAGCCGAGCTCGTCCTTCGGCGGTGCGGAAACCGTTGGCTCGAAGAACCGGACCATGTCGTAGGAAAGATAGCCAACCGCCCCGCCTGAAAATACCGGCAAACCATCAACCTCGACAGGCTGGTACTCGCCCATGAGCGTCTCCAGCACGGCTAACGGTTCAGAATCAGCACCCGCAGTCTGGGTCTTTGTTTTTCCGCCTTCGAAAATCTCAATTTCGCGGCCTCGCGCGGTAAACACAAACTTCGGATCGATCCCCATGAAAGAGAAGCGGCCGATTTGATCGGAACTCTCGGCTGACTCGAAAAGGAAAGCGTTCGGACTGGCCTTGCTGACTTTTTCGAACGCGGCAATCGGCGTCTCGTAGTCGGCAGTTAGCTCAGCGTAAACCGGCACGACATTTCCTCGCTTTACTAAGCTTTGAAAATCCTTTTGAGAGGGATGGAGTGGCAATGTCATGAAAATCCGGCGCGGAACGGACGCCGACGATACTTCAAAAGCTCAAAAATCAAAGAGGGAGAGCTGATGAGTTTTTTCTGGAATCACCTCGGCTCGTTTTTTGTCCGCACCGACCGGTTTCCATGCCGGCCGCCTGGCAGAAACCACCGGAGCGAGAGGAAGAACTTCATTCTGCATCGCACAGCAAACGTCGACGTGATCCACGCCTGCGGCCAGCAGCTGCTGGCGAACGGTGCGCTCCGCGACTTCGGGCGAATTGCAGTCTCCGCTCAGGTGCCCGAGGACAATCCGATGGAGATTCGAATGCGCGACCGCGACCACGAGTTCCGCTGCTTGCGTATTCGAAAGATGCCCATGCCGCGACGAAATCCGCTGCTTGGTCGACCAGGGCCGCTTCACGTCATTTTGAAGCATGACCTCATCGTAATTCGCCTCGACGTAGAGCGTATCGATCCCTTGAAGATGATCTCGCGCGAGGTTCGTGACGTGCCCGACATCGCTAAGCACGCCGAGCGCGCCCTGGCCGTTCCTGACGACGTAACCCATTGGCTCGACCGCGTCGTGCGGCACGTAAAAACTCTGAATCCCCAAGTCCCCGATCTCAAACGCATCGCCACTGTCGAAGAGTTTCCACTCGATTTTTGAGCGCAGATCGCCACGAGCCAAAACTTCACGCGTCCGAACATTGCAGTAAACCGGAATCTCACGTTGGCGCAGAAAAACGTCCATTCCGCGGGTGTGATCGCCATGTTCGTGGGTTAGGAGAATTCCGTCGATTTCATCTGGGTCGACGCCGATTTTTTCCAGCCGCAAAACCAGCTGTTTCGCGCTCAAACCGGCATCGATCAGGACGCAACTCTGCTCTGTCCGCGCCACTGCGCTGTTCCCTCCACTGCCGCTGCCGAGCACGCTGAATTGAAGCATTTTTCTACCCTGACGTTATCGCTATTTTAGAAATCCGAAACTTCCAAAAGAGTCCGCATCCGACCTCGCCGCAAGTCAAAGTTGCAATCGACCGATCAGAACGGACTTTGTTGACCTCAGCAGCTGCTGGGTTCCCCAATTTTCTCATGCGTCGGCGCAGCAAGATTTTCATCGGACTTTTCCTCGTTCTCAGCATCTCTTTCGGGTGGTTGGCTTACTATGCTCAAGACAAAGGGCTTCCGAAAGAATGGCGCGACTGGATCGAATCCGAATTTGCATCGAGAGGCGTGTTCCTCGAATTGCACCGTCTCAATCTCGACCCTTTGCGTGGGCTGGTCGCGAAAGACCTCGTGGTTTATGAAGATGCGAGGCGCGAAATTCCGCTTTTGACGATCAGCCGGGCGACGCTTGATATCGATATTACCAGATTGTTCGACCACCGAAACGCGCTTCGCTCGCTCGACATCCGCAACGCGAAAGTCACGATCCCGCTCGATCCGCAACGTCGGCTCCAGGGCAAGCAGCTGCGGCTGAACAATTTGAGCGCGCGGATTCTGATGCCGGAAGGCCGAATCGAAATCGTTAGGGCCGAAGCGGACCTGGAGACCATCCACATCGTGCTGAAAGGATCGGTTTATCGTCCGCTTGAAACGAAAAAAGAGGAAAAAGACGATCGCGAAAAGGGGCCGGAGTTTGCCGAGCAGCAGAAAATTCGCCTCAAGGAAATTCGAAAGCGTGGACAAGCGATCGCTGATTTCCTAGAAGAACTCGCCAGCTTCACGACTAAACCAGGCCAGGAACCGCGGCTTGAGCTCGAGGTTAACGGCGATACGCGCAAGCCGGATGAACTTCAAGCGCGCGGGAGATTTTTGAGCGGGCCTTTGACGTGGCGGAGCTTCTCTTGCGAGTCGATCGATGCCGATTTCAAAATGGGCGCGGACGGATTTCAGCTTCGCAACCTGACGATCGAAGATGAGCATGGCCAGTTGCGCGTGAGTGCAGAATTGAAGCCCGGTGCTCGAGAATTGGAATTTTCGCTGAACTCGAGCGCTGATTTGCACGGCCTGCTGGGCGCGATGATCGAAGATTCAGCCTTGAATGAAGTTGTCTTTTATCGGCCGCCAAAAATCGAAGTAAACGGCGTCTGGCACCTCGATAAACCCTTCTCGACAGAGAACCTGCCGTTGAATGCAATCGGAAATTTGCGCTCCGACCGCTTGACCAGCCGCGGCGTTATTTTCGACGCGCTGTCCTTCGATTTCAGTATCAACGGCCCTGATCTTTACCTGCGTGACGCACGGTTGGAGCATCAGAGCGGCTTGTTGACGGCAAACATCCTTCGTCGAGGCCCCGAAGTAAACTACCGCGCCGAGCTCACCATGAATCCAACGGAGTTCAAACCGTTTCTCAAACTCGAAGGCACGAGGCAGTTTCTGAACCGCTGGGAATTTCACGAAGACTCGTCCGTATTCGTTAAGGCCGAAGGCTTCGGCCCCGCCGCAAACCGAGCGCTTTGGAATACGGAAGGATCGATCGAACTGAGCAATTGCGCGCTCAACGGATATCCAATCGATCAACTCCGAGCGACGCTGGAGTTTGAGGGAAAGCAGCATCATTTCCGGGATCTCATCATCACCCGTGAAGGCGGAGTGATCGGCGCAAAACACATTCTTCTCGACCACGAGAGCCGCTTGGCCACGCTGGAGGCGGTGGAAGGCCAGATCTTTCCTGTCCACGCGGTCGGCTGGTTTGCGCCCAAAGGTGCTAAGAATCTAGTGATCTACGATTTCAAGGAAGCGCCTTACGTCGCCTTGAACGGACAGATCGATCTCCGGCCGCCTTCACAGTTGGTTGGTCAGATCCCCAAGCACGATTACAAGTTTCAATTCGCGACCGATGCGGCGGCGTCCTATCGATTGTTTGGAGAAGACCTCGCTCTCGAAAAGCCGTCAGGATCGGTTCACATCGCGGGTCGCTCACTGACTCTAACCGATTTTCAGGCCGGTGTGCTTGGTGGAGAAATTAAGGCCGCTGTTGGAATTGATCGAAGCCTCAATCCGGAATCGAACAAAGATTTCATCTACCGAATCGAGCTGAAAGCGGATCAGCTGGATTTCCGTCAATTCGCCGAGACCTGGAGCGGCTACAAAAGCACAGAGGGCCAACTGACCGGCTGGACTTCGTTTGAGGGCGACAGCCGCGCGGGCCTGCCTTCGATCGTCGGCAGAGGCGAGGCGACGATCATGAACGGGGGCGTTTTCTCGATTCCAGCCTTCGGTCCCCTTTCAAATCCAGTCAGGGAAACGCTCCCGAGATTGCATGACGACTTCAGCGTGGCCAGAGAAGCTGTCGGGAAATTCTCGGTCGCCGACGGAATCTTTCGAATCGACCAGTTTCATGCCCTGACCAACACCTTTCAGCTGGAAGGAACAGGCCAGGTGGACCTCGAATCCACTGAGATCGATCTTGAGGCCACAATCAATCTCCGTGGCGGAGCAGCTGCTCTGGTCAAGCCCGTGTCGCGGCTGATCGTTTTCAAGGGCGAAGGAACGATGAGCGAGCCGAAATGGCGGCTCGGCGGAGTGGCCGACGTTGCGAAGCCGATTACCGATTTGACCGGAGGATTGACTCAGAAGGCCGAAGAAATCATCCGCAAAGCCAGTGAAGGATTGCCAGTTCCCATCCCCTTTCCGCGTTTGTTGCGCGGATTTGATGGGAAGGAAGGAAGAAAGGCAAACGGCGGCGACTGAAAGCTCAAGCAGCTCTCATCTTGCTGGCGATCGCATTTAAAATGTGACGCGAACTTTCCTTATCACCGATGCCGACTCGGATTTTGATTTTCGTGACCCCTTCCCGTTCGGGCAGAATTTTGATCGTCACCTTTTTGCCGTCCGGCCCAATCCCATTGAACACGGCTTTGAATTCGTCGCCAACTCGGGCTGTGGGCTGAATATTGAGGTCGGCTGCCACTGCATTTGTCGCGCTCACCGCTTGGCGGACACTTCCGGAGACATGCTGGACGTAGTCGCCCTGAATGTAATAAGCTGTGCCGACGATTGCGCCGACGGCAAGGACGGTGCAGCTGGTTAAATAAAGCGGAAGCCCCAGGAGGGAGGCAAAAAGAGAACGGCGAATCAATTTATTCATGGCTGAGTTTAGCACATCGCTCAACTTTCAGCATCCGGCCTGGGAAAAAACACCGACTGAGGAAAAAAAAGCGAGGTTGAGGGCCCTTGGCAGGCAACAGACGGCAGGTCTAAGGCTTCTGGGAAACTTGAAATCCCTACTGCATCCCGGCTTCCTTCAGCCGCTCTTCCATATCCGCCTTCTGCAATTCCGCGACGAATTCGTCGAGTTTGCCAGCGATGACGCCTTCCAGATTGTGAGACGTCAAACCGACTCGGTGATCGGTAACGCGATTCTGGGGAAAATTGTAAGTCCTGATCTTCTCCTCGCGACCGCCGCTGCCGATCAGACTCCGGCGATGCTCAGAATACTTCGTCGCCTCCTCCTGCTGACGCGCCTCAAGCAGCTTCGAACGCAAAATCGCGAGCGCCTTTTCCTTATTCTTCGTCTGGCTGCGGCCGTCCTGACACTTCACCATAATCCCAGTCGGCAAGTGCGTAATCTGAACCGCCGAATCCGTCGTGTTGACGTGCTGACCACCCGGACCGCCTGAGCGCGTCGCCTGAATGTGGAGCTCGTCCGACTTGAGCTCGACGTCGATCTCCTCAGCCTCCGGCATCACCGCCACCGTCGCGGTTGACGTGTGAATCCGCCCCTGAGTCTCGGTCGTCGGAACACGCTGAACGCGATGAACCCCGCTCTCGTACTTCAGCACGCGAAAAACCTCCGTCCCGCTGACTTTGAAGACCACTTCCTTGAATCCGCCGACCTCTGACGGGCTCGTCTCCAGCGTCTCGATCTTCCAACCTTGCTCCTCAGAAAACCGCTGATACATCCGCATCAAATCCCCCGCAAAAAGCGAAGCCTCATCGCCGCCTGTCCCTGCGCGGATTTCCACCAGCGCGTCCTTGTCCTCATTCGTATCGCGAGGCAGCAGCGCATACTGAATCTCCATACCAAGATCCTCGACCTTCTTTTCAAGGTCCGGAATCTCCTCCTCGGCCATCGCCGCCATCTCCTCATCATCGCCCCGAACCAGCTCCCGATTGTCCTCGAGCTGACGGCGAGAATCATCCAAATCCTTCCAGCGCCCCAGCAGCTGCTGGGTCCGCTTGTGCTCCTGCATCACCTTCGCAGCCGCCTTCGCGTCATCAAAAAACCCGGGAACCGAGATGACGGAATCCAGTTCCTCCATCCGCGCGCGTTTCTTGGAGATGAGCTCGGAATAATCCACAAACGTTTCGGAAAAATCTGACAACTAGAACACAAAAACGGCGTCGCGCCTCAAAGAGCGCAAACGCCGTTCTCAAAATCAAAAACTTAAAAGCTAGGCGTCGGTCGCCTTCGGCTTCTTGCGCCGACCCACCTTCTCGCCGTAACGCTTGGTAAATTTCTCAACCCGACCAGCGGTGTCGATAAAGCGCTGTTCACCCGTGAAAAACGGATGGCAACCGGCACAAATGCCGATCTTCATGCTTTCGACCGTGCTACGAGTCTTATAGGTCGAACCACAGGTGCAAACGATCGTGGTATCTTTGTATTCCGGATGAATTTCTTCTTTCATTGCAGTGAGCTTCCAGCGAAGGGCGCAAATGGTAGGGTGAATTCTGAGTTCCGCAAGCAGATTCTGGCCCCGTTCTCAGCCCTCACTGATCCCGAACCCAACGCCGCATAATCGGGAACCGCAGCCGCACTTTTCCCGCGCCCGCCGGCTCCACCAGTAGGTGCCGCTTCAGCGTCCGCCGCAACCCGTCCTCCTCCGGCTCCGGTAACACATCCACCGTCCGGAACTCCTTCAAAAACGCCCACGCAGTCGGATGTTCGCGCGAAGTCTCCAGCATCAACTCCGACAACGTCACCCGCGCCGATTTGACCGTGTCCACGAGCCCCGCCTCCACGATCTCCGGCGTCGTTTCCGACACCTCGCGCTCGTTGCAGATCTTCACCACGTTCGAAGCCGCCGCTTGCACCAGAAACGGCCAGCCACCGGTCTCCTCGTGAATCTGCTCGATCGCGCCCTCGCCCCAGAACCCGCTCGCGTAAAAATCCTGAACCCGCTGCTTCGACGGATTCGCCTCGTCGGCGTATTTCAACGGCTCGGTCAGCAGCTGCTGGGTTTCCTTCGGCGTAAACGGCTCCAGGTCCATCGTCCGCAGGCCGACGAAATGCGAATTCCATTCCGCGTTCGGCAACTCCGATAAATCATGCGCCCCGACGAACGCCCACGCCAGATTCGCGTGCCGCTGGATCGAATCACGAATCGTCGACAGAAACTCGCCGCTGAATTTCCCTTCGCCGATCCGCTCGTCGAGCTTCTCGAACTCATCGATCGCGAACATCAGCATCCGGTCGCGTTGCTGGAGCTGTTCGTTGACCGGATCGAGCCAAGTCCGCGAGAAATCGGCGAAGGTCTCGAACTTGGCGGCGTCGTCGTCCGGAAACTCCAGATCCGGCCAGGCTTCAGCAGCTGCTGAGGCGAGGGCCTTGGCGAAGGCGGATTCATCGCGATTTGCGCCCGGTTTAAGGCAGCTGACGACCGCGGCGCGCATGTGTTCCGGGACGAAGCCGCGGAGGTTGCGGATCAGGGTCGATTTGCCGAGCCGGCGGCGGCCATAAATCAAGAGCGCCGGCCGCCCATGCCCCTGCGCCAGCTCCCGCTCCAGTTCGCCGAGCGTGCCTGATCGTGGGAGGAAGGCTTCTTGGCTGCCAATCTGCTCGCCTGCGCGGAAAATCTGCGGAACCGGTTGGCGATCACCCGCTTCCTGGGCCTTGGCGCGTTGCTGAGCGGTGAGTTTGAGCCAGGCGTCTGCCGTTTTAATCAACTCGGTCGCAAGAGGGTCCTCGTAGCTGGCGGCGCGAGCTTTGAATTCTTCGATCGCGGACTCGAGCTTGGCCAATTCGTCGGCTTGGAACCAGGAATGGACCGTGCGGTCGTGCCGGCTAGCCTGGTCGGCCAAGGCGAGGATTCTGGATCGTGTGTCGGTGGCGTCGATCAGGATCTGCGGCTTTTCGCCGACTGGCCAATCTTCCAGCAGCTGCTCGGCGGGACCGAGGGAGTCGAGCTTCGCAAGATCTCGGCAACGAAGAACGAGACGGGCGATCTGGGCTTCGGGGCGTTGGCGAGGGTTTTCGACGATAAGGCGATCGATTTCAGTTTCCATCACGTTCGGCTTGTCCCCAGCGAGACGGACTAGGATTCGATCCAAACCACGGAAGCGAAAATATCCCGAAGCGCCATCCCAGAGCGCCGGATGCATCGACAAAAATCGATGGGGCAAAAATGGAATCAAGGCCAACGCATGGAGAAGGAAATGGGGCCATCGAAACGTGAAGGCCGTAAAACTTGCGAAAAACGCGAGGCCGCCCGCGAGGCCGTAAGCGAGGCCGTAAGCGAGGCCGTAAGCGAGGCCGACCACGAGGCCGACCACGAGGCCGACCACGAGGCCGACCACGAGGCCGACCACGAGGCCGACCACGAGGCCGACCACGAGGCCGAACGTGAGGCCGACCCCGAGGCTGAACGCGAGGCCGAACGCGAGGCTGCCCCCGAGGCTGCCCCCGAGGCCGAACGCGAGGCCGACCCCCAGGCCGAAGGCGAGGCCGAAGGCGAGGCCGAAGGCGAGGCCGAACGCGAGGCCGACCACGAGGCCGGCCTCGCTGCCGACCGCAAGGCCGAACGCGAGGCCGTACGCGAGACCGAACGCGATCCGCAGGTTGGCTCTTCCGAAGAATTCAGCGGGAGAATCCGGCATGCCCCTTTCCAACTCGAATTGATACCCGATAGCGGCGCTGAGATTCACCGTCAGGAGCAGCCAGGGCAGGAAGTGAGCGTAGGCCGTAAGAAGTATCCGAAGCCGCCGTAGAAACCGAAAGCGCTCCTGACCCTCCTCGCGCAGAAGCCCGATGAGTCCTTTCCGGTGGCAAAAACCGGCTCCAATCCATTTCCAAACGGCCTTGTGGCTCCGCCAACCGAAGCCGATCTCATCCAAGTACATCTCTGGTGGATTTGGGGGCATCGAAAAGGTAGATCAAGTTAAGTCAGAGCCGCAAACCGCAAGCCGGTTTGCCTTAGTTCGTTTTGAGAAGTGGCTCCGACGAACATTTTTGGCCACCCCATTTTTTCGGAGACGCCTCCGACGAACGTTTTTGGCCACCCCATATTTTCAGGGGTGCCTCCGACGAACGTTTTTGGCCACCCCATATTTTCAGGGGTGCCTCCGACGAACGTTTTTGGTCGCCCTATATTTTCATGGGTGCCTCCGACGAACACTTTTGGCCACCCCATATTTTCAGGGGTGCCTCCGACGAACGTTTTTGGCCACCCCATTTTTTCAGGGGTGCCTCCGACGAACACCTTTGGCCGCCCTGAGTTCCCGGAAGTGACTCCGACGACCATCTTTGTCCCTCGTTGCTCCGGCGAACGGCTTCGATGACCAAAAAATCGCCTCTCCTTTAGAAGGCGCTGCCAAATCGCCCGCATCACAGCCTCACCTCCTTGAATTCAATCATCGAAACCGATCGCCCGGGCAGAAGGATCGGCGCGGGCCTGTTAGATTCCGCCAGCAGAATCACTTTCCGGTTCTCCGTCGCCCATCGCAATGCGTCCCAGAGATCGTCGCCATATACCGCATCCCTTTTCTTTACATTCTCGAAATTCCTAATCAAAAGGGGCTGAGCCTGCAATCGCTCCAGTTGTTCCCCAAAAATATATGAAAGCTCGTCTATAGGGAGGCGGCCCGGCTCACTGCCAACGACCGCCTTCAGAATGTTTCGATAAAGGCCACTCAAATGGAAACACCCGGTATGGTTGAGATCAACTACCGGCAGCTTGAAGTCCAGCAGCGGCTTGACCGCGAATTCATAGAACCGGGTGAGCTTCTCGCCCGGAAGATCGCTCACGAGATTCACCGAGAGACATTGCCGCCCGAAAATCGTCTCCACATCCCGCGCGGCGTTGAGCCATTTCGAAGCCTCGGTCCCCAATCCATCGGCTCCCGCGATCCCGAATTGACCCAGCAGCTGCTCCCAGGATTTGTCCGCTTCCTCCTCAGTTTGATCGCACCAAAGAATCGGATCCTTCCCCTTCAACTCGGTTGGGATCTCGCACTCGATCCGTTTGATCGGCAACAACCCGTGCGCGTTCCTTGGCTTCTTTTTCGCCCGCCGCAGCTCGTGCATGCAGTAATCGCTCGCCAGATAATCCGGCGTCAGGATCATCATCGTCAGATCGGCCTCGTCCTGCATCTCGTTCATCTGCCCGACGACGCCTTCGCCGAATTGGAAGCGCTCGACATCGATGAGGATCCCGACTTTCGGCGCCTCGCCCTTGACATCCGACGCCGCCGCGCCGCGCAGGATCGGCAAGAGCGATCGCTCGACCCAATCGCGATTCTTGCGTGCGTAACTGAGAAAAATCTTCCGGCTCATTTGCGGTCGGCAGCATGAGCGTGCTCAAGCAATTTGGCCAAGCAAAATGTTGCAGCGTGCGAAACCGTTCGGATCGCCCTCCCTTCCTCAAAAAACAACTGTCATCCCGAGCTTGCCGAGGGACCTCCAGCTGGCATTTGGCTCATTTTCTCTCGGTTGCCGTCGTGATTGAATGTTGTCGGACGACCGGCAGCTGCCGACGCCAAAGGTTGGGGAAGAGGTCCCTCGGCAAGCTCGGGATGACGGTTTTGGGGAGAGGCAGGAATCACTTCGCCAACACGCCAACATCCGCCGCGGAGCCGTACGCATTTCCGCCGACTTCGGACAACGCCCGAATCAGCACGTAACGCCCGCTCACAGCCTCCTTCAGATCGACCACCTGCTGCTCCTTCACCTTCTTGAACGTCGCCTTCGTCGCTGGCTTCTTAGGAAACTCGTCCGCCGAATCGCTCACGAAAAACTCCGTCTTCGCAAACGCCCCGTTCCAACCCGAGTCCTGCCTGCCGAGGTAGACGAAGCCGCTCACGTCCCGCTTTTCGCCGAGATCGATCACCAACTCGTGCGGAGGCGTCGCAATTCCGGAGTCCCAACGCGAATGCCAGACCGTGTTCGGCTTGCCGTCGATCGCGTAGATCGCCTGACGATCGTTCGAGCGGTTCTCGCTGGAAAAACGGATCAGGCTCAGTTCGTCAAACGGGATAAGGTCGGCGTGCTTGATCTTGTTGACCTTCCCGCTTGGCTGCGGCGCGTCTTTGGTCGTGCCCCACTTGGCCCAGCGATCACGCTGGTGTCGGGCGCGGGCGGGGTCGGAATACGTTCCGAATTTAACCGGCGTGTGCGCCTCCTCGGCATAGGCGATCATCTCGGCAAGCAAGTCCGGATGATTCTTGGCGAGGGTGATGGTTTCGCTGACGTCTTTGCTGAGATCGTAGAGTTCCCACGGCGCGTCGGGCTTGGGCCGAATCGCTTTCCACATGTCTTTGCGGACCGCGGTCTGGCTACCGTATTCCCAATAAAGCATATCGTGAGGCTTCTGCTTTTTGCCGAGAATCTCGGGAAGAATCGAGATCCCATCCAGATCATCCGGCGTCGGCGCGCCCGTCAGCTCGGCGATCGTTTTAAACATGTCAGGCTGGAAAAAAATGAAGTCGCTCACGCGGCCGCCCTCGATTTTCCCGGGCCATTGAACCAGAAACGGAATCCGCAAACCGCCTTCGTAGAGATTACCTTTGCCGCCGCGAAACTCGGTGCCCGTTTTGGGATCGACGTTAGGCCCGAAGAACCCGCGCGGATGCATTTTTGACGGAAATCGATCCTGACCACCGTTGTCGCCCGTGAAAAAAACGATCGTGTTGTCCTCGAGATCGAGCTCCTTGAGTAGCTCAAGAATCGTCCCGAGATTGTTATCGATCATCGTCACCATCGCCGCGTAATTCTTCACATCCTGACTAATTGATTCGTCAGCGATCCACTCTTCGCCTTCGTAGGCTTCCCAAGCCGGGTCGTCAGCCGGGATGTCGTACATGCCGTGTGGCGGCGTGATCGGAAAGTAGGCGAAGAACGGTTTGTCTGCGTTTTGCCGGATGAATTTCAGCCCTTCATCGATGATTGGGTAGTGCGAGTAGGTCTGGCCGATGCGCCCGCCGATATTACCTTCGAGCACGACCTCTTCGCTGTTCCTGATGAGGTAAGGCGGGTAGAACGAATGGGCGTGCACCTGATCGTAGTATCCATAGAAAATGTCGAATCCGTGCTTCTCCGGAACACCGGTCGAATCGCGCCCGCCCGCGCCCCACTTGCCGAAGCCGCCCGTCGCGTAGCCGAGTTCCTTCAACGCCGAAGCGATCGTCGCTTCCCCTTCGCGCAGCGGAGTTCCGCCGTCGTTCGCGCGGACCGAGGCGTGCCCGGCGTGCTTGCCCGTCATCAGATTGCAGCGCAGCGGCGCGCAGACCGGCGATCCCGCTAACGCCTGTGTGAAGCGCAAACCATTCGTCGCCATTCGATCAACGTTAGGCGTTTTGATATACGGATTGCCCATGTGCGAGAGCTCGTAGTAGGCAAGCTCGTCCGACATGATAAAAACAATGTTCGGCGGCTTGGCGTCCTGCCCAGCAGCTGCTGAGGCGAAGACGAGCGAGAGAAGAAGCAGAAGGCGTTGGATCATGCCCGAATCTGGGCGGGTTCGCCGGAGATTCACGCGAAAAAGACGCCTCCGATGGCGAAGGCAACGCGCCGCCAAAAATCGTGATTCCGTTGAAGCTGAAGCCCTGACTTGCAAGCGCCACTCGGCCATGGGAAGGGTTGCGCCCGAAAATGAGCGCCCCTCCCGCCCCCGATTCCACTTCGATCCTCGACGCGACCCGCCAGCAGCTGCCGGGTTTTCCAATCGACGATGCGGCGATCGAACCGCTCTTAAAAGGCGGCTCAGGTCGCTTCTATTTTCGGGTTCGGAGCGCCGACGGCGAGGAGTCGCTGATCTTCAGCCAGTTCAGCAACGAGCGGCCAGAAAACGCTCGATTCGCCGCGCAGAGCGATTTTCTTCGCGACAACGGAGTCGCAGCGCCGAGGATTCTCGCCAGAGATCTGGACTTGAATCGGCTCTGGATCGAGGATCTTGGGGAGACCGATTTGTGGTCTTTTCGGGATACCGATTGGGGGTCGACCAAGCGCCCCCTCTACGAAACTACGCTGGTTGAGGTCGATAAAATCCACGCCTTGCGGGAGAGCACGTTGGAAAACCCGCCCATCGTCGAACTGCCGTTTGATGAAGAGCTTTATCGCTGGGAGCAGGGCTATTTTCTCGATCACTTCGCGAAGAATTTCAGCGCCGCTTCGGAGGAGGAAATCGAGCGGATTCGACTCTCAGCTGAGCTGACTGAACTCGCGCAAAACCTTGCCGCTAAGCCGCGTTGCCTCGTTCATCGGGATTTCCAATCGCAGAACGTGATGATCCGAGCGGGAGCGCCAGCCTTCATCGATTATCAGGGCTTGCGATTCGGGTTAGCCGAATACGATCTCGCTTCGCTGATTTTCGATCCCTACGTTTCGATGGCGACCGAACAGCGCGAGGAATTGATTTCGTTCGCCGAATCACGGAGCGACAATCCGGAATTCTCCCAGCAGCTGCTGGCCTGCGCCTGCCAACGGCTCATGCAAGCGCTCGGTGCTTACGGGTTTCTCGGCTTAGCGAAAGCGAAACCCGCATTTCTCGAGCACATCGAACCGGCGATCGCGAACCTTCGTTATGTCGCTCTTGAGCAAGGGGCCCTGACGGCAATCGAGCCGCTTCTCAAGTTGCGCGCTTGATCCTAACTTCGGTTAAAAACGGCGAACCTGGACCGTCCGCTCGCCACGGCGACCTCGATCGTCAACCGCGCTGATTCGATGCGTTCCAGAGATGGCGTCTTCCCAAAAGAGCGGAGTTTCGGGCGGCGTTGCGCCGAGGAATTCTCGCCCGGCGAACCAGAAAATCTCCTGCGCGTCTGCGGCCGCGTTCACCCGTAGCGGAACACGCGTGTTCGCGCCCTGCAGCGTGTAGACTTCGTCCTCGACCGGCGAAACGATCGCGAGAGAGGCTTCGTTCTCGGCGGCAACGCTGTCGGGATGAAACGGCGGTGGGCGTCGACGAGAAAGGCCAGCTTTCTCAAACTGCTTCAACAAATCGGTCGGCCAGAATTCGTAAACCTCTCGTCGAATCTCGCGGACTCCATCGAGATCAGCCGGGCTAAGCCGCAAACCAGACGCAACATCGATTGGAATCTCCTGATGAACGCCGCAACGCTGAATCGGCGAGACTCCAGGAACGAACCAGCCACTCCGATGTTTTTTACAGCACTCGCGCGGCATCTGACCGGACACCGAGCACAGCTGAACTCGCCTGACATTCGCACCAGGAGCCGGAAGCGCAATGTAAGCCGGCGCGTCCGGATCAAGCCCGCGCAAACTCGCGATCATGTCAAACAACAGCGGCGCCGTCGCGTCCCGAGCAACAAACGAGGCGTTCCCTTCCCCGCTGAAATTCCCGATCCAAACCGCAAGGACGTAGCGATCAAAAACCGCCGCCGCCCAGGCATCGCGGAATCCGTGCGACGTTCCGGTCTTCCAATAAACTGGCCGCTCATTACTATTTCCCATCTGCCGCGCCAGACCGGGCGCTGGGATGTTTTCAATCATCGAAAGCGTCATAAAAGCCGCCTCCCGACTCAGCAGCTGCTGCGCGTTTGCATCTCGAGTTTCGTGGTCTGAGTTTCCCCTCTCAGCATCGGTGAAAACGAGCGGCTGCATCCTTCCGTGATTCGCCAGCATCGCGTAAAGCCGAGTCAGATCGACAAGGCTGGCCTCAGAGCCGCCGAGGGCGAGAGTTAACCCGTAGTAGTCCGCATCGTGCGGCAAATGGAGGCCGGCGTCCGTGAGAAATTCGTGCAAATCCGGCTCCTCCAGCATCGCCGTCAGCTGAACCGCGGGAACGTTTCGGCTTCGGCGCAGCGCCTCGCCCGCCGCGATCGGACCGAGGAATCCGCGATCAAAATTCTCCGGAGTGTAATCGCTAAACCGTTTCCGCGAGTCGTTGATCAACGTGTTAGGATGGATCAAACCCTGGTCGATCGCCATTCCGTAAATGAACGGCTTCAGGGTCGAACCGGGTGACCTCCGCATCTGAACTCCATCGACTTGGCCATCGATTTCCACGTCTTTAAAGTCCGCCGACCCGAGGTAGGCCAAAACCTCCATCGTGCGATGATCGATCAGCAGCGCAGCGGCGTTTTCGATTCCAAGATCCTGCTTACGACGAACGTAATTCGAGGCGGAACTCTCCAGAACTGACTGTCGCTGACTATCGAGCGTGCTGTGAATCAAAATATCGTCCGGAAACCGATCCAGCAGCTGCTGGGCAAGGTGCGGAGCTTCGAATGGCAAATTGTCGAGCCGACGAATCGAAAACTGGGCGTCCAACGGATCCGGAGCTCCCTCGCGCAACCGCTGGAACAACCGGGCCTGCGCTGCCGCGAGATGTGGATTGATCGAGCCGTCTCGCGGCGGAGTTCGCTTCGCCGGGCTTTGCGGAATCACGCTCAACGCGACCGCTTCCCGCCGCGTCAGATCGTCCGGAGACTTCTGCAAATAAAGAGCGCTCGCCGCGCCGATTCCCTCAATATTACCGCCGTACGGTGCCAGATTTAGATAAGCCTCAAGAATCTCATCTTTCGTGTAATGCCGTTCGAGCTGCACCGCCCGGAACATCTGAACGAGCTTTCCAGTGATCGAACGCGATTCTATACCAAAACGCATTCGAGCAAGCTGCATCGAGATCGTCGACGCCCCGCCGCGGTTCCCAAAACCCAGAGCAGCCCGCGCTACCGAAAACGGATTTACCCCTGGATGACGACGAAAATATTGATCTTCGTGAAGAAGCGTAGCCTCGACGAGCCGAGGCGAAATCGCATCCAGCTGCGTGAAGATCCGGAATTTTTCGTCGCCTGTCAGGGTAATCCGCAAATCGTTGCCATCCCGATCGATAACTCGCTGCGAAAACTCCAAACCCGGAGGATAAAGCTCTGTATTAGGCAAAGCCAGCCAGATCAGCCAAGCCCAGAGGCAAAGCCGAGTCAGCCGCTTAATTCTAAACAATCTTCGAATCATTTTACCGTAATCCGGCTGGCCAATCCGCGTGAGCGCACAGACCGATCATACATCGAATCTGCCATCACCGGCGGAACGACAAACTCGCCGCGACGCGTTGGCCGAATTTGATATTCGAAGATCTGCATTTCAGCCGCCGCCGTCCCGAAAAGCACAACTCGATCTTCACGAACTTCGTTAAACTCAATCCCCGGGAATTTCGAGCGACCTGCCGGAATCGTTTCGCGGACCACCTCAAAACCACCGGGCAAGAGATCGACCAACGCCACGTTCGTAATCGCTTTACCGCGATCCAAACTCCGCAACCGCAGCCTCACAGTGATCGTTTCGTCGAGGTCGATCTCCGTGGTCGGCTCGCCATCCGGCCCCAGTAGCTGCCGGTGGACCTCCATTCCTTCACGCATCAACTCCTTCGGTTGTTCGGTGTCGAAACCGCCTTCAACAACTTGATAGAACACACCACGCGGACCTTCGTCTTCATCTTCTTTCTCCGCGGAAATTCGGATCAGATCGACTTCGCGCTCAAAATCAGCACTTATCAGCTTACCGCCCGATGTCGGCAAAGGCACTGGCTCGTTCTGGCCTGTAACCTGAGAAATGACCAGTTTGATCGGAAACTGATCCGCCATCTCCGAATAGCTCTTCAGCGCCATAACGCTGTAGGCAGCGCTCAACGTACTGAAACGATTGGCGACAATCGGCTCAACAAGACGCATCAGCTGGCGACCGCCGATTTGTTTCGCCTCCTTAGGAAAATACCGAGATAGAATCGCCAGATATTGAGCGTCCTGTGAGAGCGGGGAGTGAAAATCGTCGTCTTCTTTGGCCTCACGCTTCGCTTCATCGAATCCGTGCAACAGCTTCAGCGCTTCCTCTTCCTGTTTGAGAATTTGATAGGACGCAGCAAGAAAAACGGCCGTGAGATCCGACTTCCACGCATTGTCCTTGACGTTCTCGGCGAGAAAATCCCGAAGATTCAGAATGTAGTTCGTCGAGACTTCTTCGTTCCGCGTAAGAATATAAATCGCATACGCTTGATCACGATAATCGCGCCCTTCCGGCTTGGTTACGCCAGCCATCTTCCGCAAATAATCCAGATTCAGCTTCAGAACCTCTTCAGGAATCGTAAACCCTGCGTCTTTCGCTTCTGTAAGGAAATGAGCCACGTAAATCGATAAAAAGTCGATATCTCTCGTCGGCCCACTATACCAATAGCCGAAACCTCCGTGAGGGTTCATTCTCGACCGAAGAATACGGACCGTATGATCGATCTGTTGCTGGACCCTCTGCGGTGTCAGGCCGAAATCCGCCTCTCGCGCCAGAAGCAATCGAGCAAACGCGCCACTCGTGATCTGTTCCGTGCAGCCGTGCGGGAATTTCGAAAGATACTCGTTCAAACCTCGCGCAAGGCTGAGCGGAAGAACAGAAACCGTCGCTTCAGCTTGATGATATTCGGCGTAGAGCTCTCGCTTGACCGAAATATCAACCTTGGGCTCTTCGGTGTAGCCGCTCTCGATCAAAGTGAGGTATGGAGCAGCTGGCCGAACGCTCAAAGTCGCAGATCGCACCGCCGTCTCGCCGCCAGCAGCTGCTCGCAATTTCAGAGTCGCGTTTCCGAGCACGCCAGTCGCCTTGACCGGAAACGTCAACGTCTCTTCGCGCCCTCGGGCCACGGTGATCGCACCTTCTGGCGCATGAATGACCTCAAGATGCTCGCTCGCTTCGATTTCCAGGGTGATTTCGGCTTCGTTCCCAGCCTCGGGCTCAAGGTTATTTCCAAGCGTCACCGAAACATCAAAAATATCTCCCGGTGCAGCGAAAGTCGGCACTCCGGGTTGGATCAGAACTGGACTCTGAACGACCGTGCTTTTCTCTGCTTGCCCCATCCCGTCACGCGCAACGGCCACCGCCATCACCCGCAGACTTCCGGAAAAGTAGTCCGGAACGTTATACGTGTATTCGCCTTCGCCTGGCCCGGCATCGATCACGCCTGACCAGAAAACGACGGGCGCCTCAGTCACTCGTTTGAACGGATTCAGGTGGAAATCAGCGCCGCCGCCGAATGCTGATAGCTGATCTTGAATCAACCGATGTTCCGGCATCAAAAGATCCAGAATTTGAAACGTTTGAACGAGAAGCGCGCGCTTCCGCTCAAAATGCGGCAGCGGCTTCGGAAGATCGTATCCGGTAACCTGAAGAATTCCTTCATCGACACCGTAAAGCACAATTTTGCATGCTCGATCTGCCTGATACTTGATCGTCATCGGCTTGCCGGGCCGAGCGAGTTCAGGTGTTTCGACTTGAACTTTAATATTGCGGCGTTCGTCGACAATCCGAAATGGCTCGACGGCGTAACTCAACGGGCTCACGAAAATCTCGGGTGAATCCAACGCTCTCAGAAACGTAATATTGACATAAGCGGTTCCTTCCATGCCCGCCGGAACGCGGATCTTCTGCGTCGAGCTATTGGTATTGGTCGTAAAATACTGATGCGCGTAAACTTTTTCACGCTCGATCGTGATCAGACCTGAACCCGTGAACGGAGCGGTGATGCTCAATTCCAATTCTTCACCCGCTTTGACCTCGCGCTTCGCGAGTTGAACGAAGAGTTCGGCATTCTCATCCATCGACCGGCTGCGATTTCCTTTTCCAACTACCGAATAGCCGAAAATGGTGAGAACACGATCCTCTTCATCCGTCAAAGTCACCGTAAACTCGCCCGGACCTTCGGTCGGCAACTTGAAATCGTAACCGGAATCAGTTTTTATCGTGAGATCTCCTTTCTCGACGACCCGTTCTCGCTGAACAGACTCATAAGCGTAATTCCCATTTCCTCGCTGGGTCAGGGCCGAAACATAGAATGTTTCTTTGACCTCAAAACGGACATTTGCAGCCTGAATCCGCTCAAGCTTCGGATTGACCGCCACCAGGTGAACCGACTTCTTGGCTCTCGCTGGAATATAGCTCAATCCACCTTCGGCGCGGTAGCCCACGGCGAAGTCCAAAGGGGACACGAGAACCGGTTCGCTGAACGCCTTGACACCGCGGCCGCTATCAGCCTCAAAAACCTCTCCGTGAAACCGAACGCTGTAAGTCGCGTCGGTGATTGCATCCAGAGAGATCTCAAAACTCGCATTTCCGCCGTCATCGGACTCTTCATCGCCTGCCTCCCAATCATGATAGCGAGCCTCTGGGGCGTTTCGATCGAAAAAGGTATAGCCGTCGAATCCATCGAACGCAAAAGCACCTGGCCGAGCGTAGATTTTTCCTGTAACGAGCCTGCCTGTGGCCGGAGTCCCGTAAAGATTCTGGGCGGCGACTTCAGCTTTCAGCGTCTGCGGCTTGATCCATCCAGCGCCAGACCCGGGGGTCAAACTAGCTTGAACCTTCATCGTATCCGGCTGGAATTCCTCTACTCGCGCCGTTGTCGAAGCCAGCAAGATCGGTTTTTTGGGATCTGTAACGAGATGAATCAAAACCTTATAAACGCCCGTCGCAGACGCGTATTCTGTCGGGCAACGCGCATCCGCAAAACCTGAAGCAGGCAGTCGCAGGGTCTCCTTCTTGATCGTGCGATTGCGCGCATCCTGAACCGTTACTTGAATCGGCAGCCCGTCGAGTTGACCGGTCCAATCCCTCGACTTCACGATCACTCCTATATGAATAGGGTCGCCGGGCCGATAAATTCCTCTCTCCGTAAACGCAAACCCATCCAGATCCTTTGCTGTTGGGGCGCGAAGACCGCCAACATCGAAACGCGAGAGGCTGACATGATGCTCATTGTGATTGAGCGGCATAAAACTCAGGTCCGTCCCCTTCCGCACGACCAGAGCGACTGGTTGCTTTTCGTCGGCAAAGCCTTGGTCGATCGATTTGAGCCGAGCCCGGCCCTCTGCATTCGTTGTCACGACCAGAACAGGGATTCCATTCTTGCCTAAGACGGAAACCTCCGCTCCAACAACCGGCTCGCCGGTCGAAATCGACTGTACGAATACATCGCGAGTTCGATTGTAATTCTGCTTCACGACCATCCCTAAATCAGTCACAAGCACAAAAGACTGTTCGCCTTCGCGCCCTCCCGCCGAGATGCGTTGATTTTTCTTCGCATCCCAGCCGGAAACTCGAAGAAAAAACAGACCACGCGAAGCGTCTGAATCGAAAGGGTCTTCGGTATTGAGATGCGGAGTCAGATCAAAAGTCGAATAGTTGGCCTCGTAGGAATTTCGCAAGAAAACGGGCTGAACCTCTTCGGCGAAATGAGCGAAATTCGTCTCGTTAAAATTGTAGTTAAAATTCGGCGAGCCAAAATCGCCACGCGTCTGGCTCACGAGATGATTGAGCTGGCCAGCGGGAACCCGACCGACCCGATAGCGCAGCCCGGGAAGATTCCGCGATTTCACCGTGATCTTGTGATCACCACCCAAGGCAAGAATCCCTCCCCATCTGCCAAGCAAATGCAATTCCTTTGGAGCAGCCGGGATGTCGCGTAGAACCCTGAAGTCGCTTCGAAGCCGGTAGCCTCCAATCGCGGGAGTTTCGGCTGCGATCTCAATCAGCAACTGCCGACCCTGATTGTAACGGCCGAAACTATAGCTGAAACTATTAAAGTGCTCGCGTTCCACCTCGGCCTCAGGCCGCTTGTCAGGATCCAGCTCAACCACAGGCGAATCTCGCAACACGCCGGGCGTGAGCTCCGCGAGTTGCCATTTGGGCTGGTTCGGGCGACGAGCCGGTAGCAATCGAACCTTTAAATTCGGGTTCAAGTTTTCTGATGTTGTCAGGCCCTCAGTCGCAATCGCCAAATAAGGCTCGGGCTCGCCGTTTTCGGTTCGGCGACTGCCGACGTTCACTCCTGTTATCTGGAAATAGCTGTAAACATCCGGCACCCGAACATTTCCAGTGAGGGACTCGCCAATCTCTGCTTCACCACGCGCAGGACCGACTTCACCAGCGATCTCCACTTTGACAAAATCTTCCTTCGCAGGCGGCGCGATTGGCAACGAGCGGACATAAGCCGTCCGGTTGTGATCTTCGAAGATGATTTTTTCGATCGGATCCACCCCGGCAGCGAAAAGCGGCGTGTCGCCAAGAACCTGGAAACTGGATTGCCGCTTCAGCGCGTCCGGATCGACTCCATGACTGAATTTCAGGGCCGCGACGACCTGTTTGATGTCTGGATCCTTGGGATTTTGATAATATCGGGTAGAAACGAGTTCAGCGGTGAATTTCGGCGTCGTAAAATCAACTTCTGTGTTCTTCAAGACGACCGATTCGACCAGCAGCTGCTCAGGCGTCATTTCGACCTCGTACTTCACGTTCGGTAGCCATTCGCTCGCCGGCGTGAAGGTCAGAATTCGATCGGTCCACCACTTCCACAAGCCTTCAACTTCGGGATCGAGCTCGATTCCGACCACCGGATCCTCTTCGGATTCCTGTAACGGCGCAGCAGTCTGGCTGAATTCCAGTCGAAGCGGCTGCGGCGTGAGCTCTCCTTCAATGCTCCGAGCAAGCCCCGGCGTCCCGACCTCAACGGTGATGTAATTCGGCGGCACCAGGGGTTCCGGCTCTGGCCGATTGGCAATCCAGCACCAGATTCCTCCAATCAAGGAAGCCAAAACGACTGTGCCAACGACGGGCTTCCAGAACTTTTTCAGCCAGGCCCAACTAGGTTTGATCCAGGGCGGAGCTGACCAGTTCAAGGAAACCGGGCCAAAGACGGCGCTAAGGATCCTCGCCAGTCCTTTCTTCATTTTGCCTAAAAATTCTTTCATCTTGGGGAAGCCTACGCGGCCTTTCACTAGAACCTTTCAAACATTGCGAGTCGAACGGCGATGTGCGAAGAAAAGCCGCCATGCTGGTATCCGAGATCTTCTACTCCGTTCAAGGAGAGGGCCAATTGACTGGAGTCCCGTCAGTTTTTGTGCGCACGTCAGGGTGCAACCTTCGTTGTGCCTGGTGCGACACGCCCTACGCTTCGTGGAGCCCTGAAGGCAAGAAAAAAGACGTTGGCGAAGTCGTTGCCGAAGTTCTTCGCCACTCTGCTGGACACGTCGTCCTCACCGGCGGCGAGCCGATGATTGCGAATGAAATCGGCGAGTTGGCGGATGCGATGCGCGCTCACGATCTTCACATCACGATCGAAACTGCGGGAACCGTAGCGCCTGACGGGGTCGCCTGTGATCTCGCTTCGATCAGCCCGAAACTCGTTAACTCCACGCCTGCTCCCGGGTCAATCGACGACGCCTGGATCGATCGCCACAACGCGCGGCGCCTGCCGATTTCGATTCTGCGTGAGTGGATTGATTCCTATGATTTCCAGCTGAAATTCGTCGTCTCGACTCAGGCCGACGTCGAAGAAGTTCAGCAGCTGCTGGCCGATCTCGCGCGCCAGATCCCGGCTTCGAAGGTCCTTTTGATGCCCGAGGGAACGACGACCGAGCAATTATCCAAGCGCAGCGATTGGTTGGTTGAGGTTTGCAAAGAGCACGGCTACCGCTTCTGCCCTCGGCTCCAGATCGACCTATTTGGAGACACCCGAGGCACCTGACACGACCAGAAATCATGCCTTACCGCGTTTGCAAAACTATCGAAATCGAGAACGGCCACATGCTCTCGAAGCACCCTGACAAGTGCCAATTTCCACACGGACACACGCGGAAAGTCGAGTTCGTGCTCGAGGCCGATGAGCTTGATGGAAACGAAATGGTCTGTGACTTCAAGATCGTCAAAAGCGTGATTGATGACTACCTTCAGACCTTTGACCACGCGATGTGCGTCAACACGGCGGACCCGATATTCGCCACGCTGAGGGAAGCGTATGGCGAGCGAGTGATTGGATTCGAGAATCAGGATCCGACGACTGAGCTGCTCGCGAAAACGTTCTACGATGCCTTTCTCGCGAAGCTTGACGAGTATCGCGAGAAGCCGAATCCGCGCTACCCGCTGCGCCCCGACATCCGAATCGTAAAGGTTCGTGTTTGGGAAACGAGCAGCTCCTGGGCAGAGTATTTCGCTACGCCAGAACCCCGCTGACGAGTTTTCCGCGGAAATCATTCTGGTAACCAGCCGAAAGAGCTGGAGCAACGCAGATCGCACCGGAAATTCGGGTGGTCGTGAGCACGAGCTATTCGGGCAAGTCACGACGGACTGACCAGCAGTTTTTCTTCCATTCTAAGGACAAGCCGAGTACGATCTCGACCATGCAGGACCGATTCCGCCTCCTTTTTCTTCTAACATTGCTCCTATCAATCGGCACTTCGATGGCCGACGACTTGTTTCAGGCCGCGGGCATCGGAGACCTCAACAAGATCGAGGCGCAGAGTGAAAAAATCGACGCAGTCGACCCTCGTTCGGGACTGACCGCCTGGCAGATTGCGAAAATCAACGGCCGCGATGAAGCTGCTAACCTCCTCGCCGAAAAGGGAGCCGATCCGAAAACGAAATTCCCCCACCCTGCCGAGACGCTCGCAAAATTTCTTGCCGGCCATGCTCAGCCAAACGCTCCCGGTGCATCCGTCCTGGTCGCGAAAGATGGGCAAATCGTCTTTGCTGGCGGAGTCGGCTTGGCGGACTTGGATTCGAAGGAACAGATCACCGCCGAAACGGTTTTCCGGATCGGCTCAATCACGAAACAGTTCGTCGCGACAGCCATTTTGCTCCTCGCAGATGAAGGCCGATTATCGGTTAAAGATAAGCTAAGCAAATATTATCCCGACTGGCCGCGCGGTGACGAAATCACGCTTCATCATCTCCTGACTCATTCTTCCGGCATGGCCAGCTTCACGGCCCTTCCCAACTTCGAACCTTGGGATCCAACCACCGTCGACGAGGTCATCGCAACCTTTCGGGATCAGCCGCATGGCTTTGATCCCGGGAAAGACTGGCACTACAATAATTCCGGCTACCTGCTTCTAGGCGAAATTGCCAGCTCCGTGGCCGGCAAGCCGTACCAGCAGCTGCTGGCCGAACGTGTTTTCGATCCTGAGAAAATCCGGACGACGGGCGCGCACCGACCTGAACTCGATTTGGAGCCCGAAGCTCGCGGCTACGTTCAAAGCGAAGGCAAAGGGCCGTGGGAACTTCCAGAACGAGACTGGCACATGTCTCATGCGGCGGGCGCAGGCGAATTTTACTCGACGATCGGCGATCTCTACCGCTGGAACGAAGCCGTTTATGGCGGCCGTGTTTTGAAGCCGGAGACGCTCAAAATGGCGCACACTCCAGCCGGAATTGAGAGCGAATCGCCGCTCGCCGCTCAGGGAATGGTTTACGGTTATGGGTGGGTGATTGAGAAGCGGCGCGGGCTGAATTTCATCTGGCACAACGGCGGCATTCCCGGATTCTACAGCTCAATCGTCAGATTCCCGGATCAGAATTTGACCATCGTTGCGCTGTCGAACAGCAGCACTCCGCCAGCTGGGCTGGAGCCGGACACAATCATCGAAATCGCGGGTTCACTTTGGCTTTGGGAAGAGATGGAATCGCAATCCAGCTTCCGATCGAGAGAAATCGAAATCGATCCAGCGAAGCTCACCGATTACGCCGGGGCGTTTGACCTAAAAATGCTCGGGGTCATGCGATTCCGAGTCGAAGAGGGCAGACTTTTGGGCAGGCTCGCTAACCAACCATGGAACCCGGTCACGCCGACCGGCGAAGATATCTGGGAGTTTCCGAAGCAGAAAGCCAAATTCATTTTCAGTCGAGATGACGCAGGGTCTGTGGTTAGCGTGAGGCTGGAACAGCGCGGATTGAAAGTCACTGGCGAGGTTTTTGAAGAGCCGGAAACCGCCGAATTGACCCGGCAGCAGCTGCTGGAGTTCGCCGGATCTTACAAACTTGGCGCAGCTGGCAAATTCGTCTTTCGAATCGACGACGAGGGCAGCTTGATGGCCAAGTTAGGAAACCAAAGCGAGTTTCAATATTTTCCCTCAGCGGAAACCGATGATCGCGTTTTCTGCCGCGCGGTCAGAGCAGATATCCAGTTCGAGCGAGATGACGAAGGAGCCGTGAACGCGCTCGTCCTTCATCAAGGCGGAGCGAAAATGCGTGCCTTGAAAGAGTAAGCGGATTTCTCGCTAAAACCAGCAGGAATCAGCAATCGGCTAGCTGGCCCGTTCGGATCTGACGCTGTCAACGCGCGGGATGGTCTCGATCGACCGAAATCGCGGAAAATGCGTGCCCCGGCAGGTTCTTGACGCCCGAATTTCTATATAATTTTAGAATGCGCTTGCATTTTCCATAATCTTCATCTTGAGTTGCATTCTCGCTACAATTACCAAAATCGAGAGACATCATTCGAATCCTACCCACAAAAACACTCATGAAGAAGCCATCCTTCCTCCTCTTCGCCGTTTTGCTCCTCCCGTTCACTTTGACCGGCTGCTTCAAAACCATCACAATTGCCGACATCGCCCCTGACCAATTGAACTCGCCCGTCAGCGGCGTCGTCATCGGTAGCTGGAACGCAGGAAGCCTCGTTGTCTACTCTCAGGACCAGAACGGCGTCCTCGAAACCGAGGAAATCCAGGTGCATCGCGACAGCGGAGTCGACAACACCGTCAAGCTCGTCAACGCAGCGAGCTCAGCCGCACAGGCCGTCGGAACCGTCATGATCGGCGTCGGAACGCGCTCACATGGAGAAGCTTGGCAGCGCATTTCGCGTGAGGGAATCGACGTCAATCACAGCGGGATTCCCGGGGCAAACATCAACCTGAACAACGCCTCGAATTCGACTTCAAACTCGATTTCTTCCGCCAACGCAAACGCATCGGCCAGCGCCTCTGCTCGGGCGGGCTTTCAGGGCGACTAAATCCAGCTTGCGCCCCGACGATTCAATGGTCGTTTCGTCGGGTGAAAATTCTCTTCGTTTGCATGGGAAATATCTGCCGCTCGCCTGCGGGAGAAAACGTGATGCGCCAGCAGCTGCTGACGTCCGGGCTGGAAAAGGAGATCGAAGTCGACTCCGCCGGAACGATCAATTTTCACACCGGAAATCCGCCTGATTCCCGAATGACCGCCGCCGCGCGGGATCGCGGAATCGAGATGACGGGCAAAGCTCGGCAGATCACGAAGAACGACCTAGCTGAATTCGATTTGATCCTCGTCGCCGATCGCGAAAACCTGGCTGACGTCGAAAAGCTTGCATCGAATGTCGAAGCCCCCTGCCCGATTCGGCTCTTCTGCGAATTTTGCACCGAGCATGACCAGGAAGAAGTTCCCGATCCGTACTACGGCGGCCCGGCCGGTTTCGAGCTGGTTCTCGACTTGCTTGAAGACGGCTGCAACGAAATCATCCGCCGCTATCAGGCAGACAAACTCGTGTGATCAGCCGCCCCAGTTTTCGCGCAGGACGCGAAGAAAATTGCCGCTCATGATCCCGCTGATGTCCTCTTCGGAGTAACCGCGTTTACTCAGCGAACCGGTCATCGTCTGCAAATCCGCGATCGTGTCCAGATCCGCCGGGCTCTGCTCCGTTCCGAAACCGCCATCCAGATCGGAGCCGATTCCGCAGTGTTTCGCGTTCCCAGCGAGCTGGCAAATGTGATCGATGTGATCGCAGGCGTGCTCGATTTTCACGCCGGCTTCCTGAGGCGTTGTTTTTCCTTTGATCCAGCCTGGAACCATCATCCAAGCATCGTAAGCCGCGCCGATCACGGCGCCGCGATCGATCAACGCCTTGAGCTGATCGTCGCCGAACTGACGAACATCGTCGACCAGCGCCCGGCAATTCGAGTGGCTCGCCCAGACGGGTCCTTCGAAAATCTCCAGCGCGTCCCAGAAATTCTTATCGCAAAGATGAGTGACGTCGAGAATCATCCCGAGCCGATCCATTTCGCGAACGAGCTCCTTGCCCATGTCGTTCATCGGCCCGTCCTGATCGTGGCCGAGCGCGTAACGGCCTTTGCCGTAGTGAGCAGGCCCCAGCGCGCGCAAACCATATTCGTAAGCGCGTTCGAGATGGCCCAGCGTGATCATCGAATCCGCGCCCTCCAAGCTGAGAACGTAGCCGATTGGTTCATTGTCAGGATCGGCTTCCCAAGCTTTGAGATGAGCCTCAAGTTGCTCGACATTTCGAATCTGTCGTAGCTGCCCGTCCTCCTCCATCGCCCGGTACCACGCAAGCTGTCCCTGCGTTTCCGCCCAGGCCTGATGCGGCGAATTCCAAGTGCAAACCGGGTGACCAGGCTTCATCGTCCCGGCGAGCTGAGTCGCCACGCAGAGCCCCATGTTTCCCTTCCGCATCTCCGGAAAAGCGACCGTGCCCATCGCTCGGGCCTTCAAATCAGTTAGTCCCTCCTCGCGCTTGCGCAACTCGTGAACGGGCTCCCTCAGATCGCGATCGTACTCCATCGCATTGAGGCTGAGGTCCAGATGGACGTCGAAAAGGAGGGGCTTCATATCGTGATTTTTCGTTTCCGTGATTCGATTTGCCAGCGCTCATCCGTCGCTCGGCCATCGCGCACGATGATCGCTTCTTCGTGAAGTGCGACCGTCGGGCAAATGTGCCAGGGCAAGCCGTAAAGTTCCTGACCGACCGCCAAGCTATCGCGATTGGCCATCTGAAAAACTAGATGTTCCTCGCTCTGCATCACCGGCTTTGCACCTTCCGGAAAGTCGAAAAAGCGGACTCGGTTCTCAATCGGATTTTCGCCAGAAACGGCCTTGTGACCGAGGTCGGTGCAAACGTGATCAGGGCCGGGTTTGCTGATCACTCTGGACAGAAGAACTGCCGCTTGTAAAAAGCCGAGGTCGCCGAATTTCGTGCCGTAGCCAGCGTCCCAGAGCAGCGTGGTTCCAGGACTGCAACTCCAAGGAGCCTTGCTGGCGTGCAGAGCAAAAGTGGGTGATCCGCCGCCGACGACTTCCTTCGGCTGAGGACCTTCGGCATCCAGTCGTGCCAGCAGCTGCTGGACTGGTTCAAGCGCGGTGTCGAACTGGCCTTCTCGCTCAGCAGGATTCGAAGCGTGGTTGTGACCGTCGTAAACGTGGAGGCCGAGAAACTCGACTCCCGGCGCGGCTTCAATCGCCTGACACAACTCGAAACTGTCTTCGACCGCGATTCCGCTTCGATGCATTCCGCAGTCCACATCAACGAACAGTCGTAAGCCGAAATTGGCCTCCGACATCCGCTTCAAATTCGCCGCATCGTCGACAACCGCCGAGAACGCCGTGTCCGGAAATTTCTCCGCCAGCAAGCGCATTCTCTCGATGTTCGGCCCCACCGGTTGATAGGCGAGGAGAACATCTTTCGCGCCAGCAGCTGCTGTCATCTCGACTTCGGCGATCGTCGCGCATTTGAATTTGGAAATGCCGGCGTCCAGCTGCAGCCTAACGACTTCAGCCATCTTGTGGGTCTTGACGTGGGGCCGCAATCTCGACGGATCCCCGCCTACGATTTCGACCATGTGTCGGATGTTAGCCTCGACTCGATCCGGATAGATCAGGAGCGACGGCGAAGGAACGTCGGCGACGTTTTCGATTTGATACCAGTTCACAGTTTTACGGGTGGATCTCGAGGATAACCTCGATCTCAACCGGGATATTCCCGGGTAAAATATTCGCCGCCATCGCGCTTCGAGCGCCAACGCCGTCTTCGCCGAAAACATCGCGAAACAACTCGCTGAAACCGTTGATCGCAGCTGGCTGTTTGTCGAAATCGTTCGTGCTGTTGACTAACGCGAGAGTTTTGATCACGCGCTTCACTTTGTCGAGGCTGCCCAGCCCATTTCGGATTGTCGTCAGCAGCGCGAGCCCCGTTTGCCGAGCAGCTGCTTGAGCGCCTTCAAGATCGACATCATCTCCAACTCTGCCTTTCATATAGCCCTCTTCGCCGAGATAAGGGCCGTGCCCGGAGAGATAAGCCAAGTTATTGACGATTACGATCGGCTTGTAGACTCCTCCCGGCGGTGGGGCTGGAGGCAGTTCAAGTCCGAGTTCTATTAGTTTGGCTTCCGCACTCATTTTTAAGAATAAATATTTGTTAGAGGGCTTTGATTTTGATATTCCGAAACCACATCAGCTGACCGTGGTCCTGAAGGCCGAAGTAGCCTTTCAGCGGCTTGTCTTTCGATTCCGTTTCAGCCAGATCGATGTCGATGATCTGTTCACCGTTCAACTCGACCTGAAGTTTCGTTCCTTTCGCAGTGATCTTCATGTGATTCCACTCGCCAGCTGGTTTCGCCATGTTTTTCGACGGGCCAGCGGTTCGGATCACGCCGCCACAATCGTGATGCCCAAGAGGCTCAGCTTTTCCGTGCGAATCGAGAATCTGAACTTCCAAGCCGTCCGTAACCGGATCCGCGAGATTGCTGCAGCGAAAAAATACACCGCTGTTTCCACCTTTCGGATGTTTGTATTCGACCTCGGCCACGAAATCACCGTACTGCGTCTCTGCCCAAAGGTAAGAGCCGTATCGCTTCCAACCTTTTTCGCCTTCGCGAGGCTTGATCGCAATAACGCCGTCTTCCTCGACGACCCAGTTGCCTTCGGTTTTGAATCCGGTCAAATCTTTGCCGTTGAAGAGCGGCTTGAGTTCTTCATCCGCAGCGACGGCCGAAAAGCCGACTAACGCGCAGACCGTCAGTATCGAAAATAGAGGTTTCATGCCTTGGCACTTAGCGGCGCTCGAACCGCTTGGCAAGCGCACGAATTTCATGCCTTCAAATTGTCTCCTGGCCTACCACCCCGAACGGCCCATTCCCGAACCACCTCCGTGACTGCTCCGGCCCATGCTCGAACTGCTTGAGCCGAAACCGCCCGATCGACTGCCCCCGAAACTTGTGCTGGAAGACGAAAACGTCGACATCCGCTTCCTCCTTCGCGCGGCCGCTTTGCGACGTTGCTCCGCGAGACGCGCCTCCTCGGCTCTTCGGCGTCTCGCCACCTCAGCCACGGCAGCGGCGATCGCCTGTTGAGCCAACCCACCTGCGCTCTCCGCGAATCGCCTCGCTTGAAGATATCTTCCTCCCAGCAACAATTCGCGCGCCTGATCCAACGGTTGCAAACCCGGCCTACCGGAGATTCTCACCCCGTACGAGCCAGTCCACGCAGCTGCCTCACGCGAGAGCGCGGTCGCCAGCGAAATCGCTCGAATCGTCGCCTGCGCCTTCTCCAATTCGCCACGCAACGCCGTCGCCGCTCGCCCAGCAGCTGCTGCGATTCGATCGGCTTCCGAGTCCAACGCCTGCCAATCCTGATGCGCCTGATTTCCTTCAGCGACCAGCTTTTTCAGATCGCGATCGAGAAGCCCAACTTCGTCGTTCAGCGAGACGATTTCTCGGCTGTCCGGAATGTTGTCCGTCGCCGTCAGCCGCCTCTGATCGTTTGCCCATGCAAGCTGAGATTTCGCCGACTCCAGACTGCGCACAAATTCGTCGTGGAGCCTCCAATCCGCCTTAACCCGATCCATCAACGAGTCGAGAATCTTCGTCATGTCCGCCAGCTGATCGGCGATCACAAACGGATCGAGCACCTCGGCTTTGTTCGATTCGCCAATCGATTTCAAGCCACTTTCCGCATCGTTAAAGCTCGCGATCGTCGGATGAAGCGTCCGGCGATCTTCGACGGAACTCCGCATCGATTTCACACGATCTCCGAGCCCGATCAGCGCGCGCCGATTTTCATCGCCGACCTTCTGAAGTCGGGCCGCGTGGTCGACGATTTCCTCCAGCAGCTGCCGAGCGCGAAGTTGCAGATCCGCCGCCATTTCGAGATTCGCCGCAGCCGCCAGAAGTCCGGCTGATTTTCGTTCGTCATGCGCGGCTTCAACCAGATCCCGCGCCTCGCGAAGATCGTTCCTGGCGTGATCGACGTTGTCGGCGATCGTGCTGGTTTCGTCTTCTCGATCGAACCACAGCGCGCTGCCGAGATAACGAGATTGCAGAGAATCCAAAAGTTCAGACCGCTCGCCCGCCAGGCCAACTACTTCTTCATCCTCAACCCCGCGCTCATCCGAAAACTTCGCGTGATTGTCGTAAGAACTGCGACTGGCCTCGATCAACGAGCTTACATTCGTCGTCAGCTCATCCACAGCGCCCAAAGCCGCGTCCGCCGCCAGAACCCCGCCACGATCGAGCGCAACCTCGGCCGCCGCGTGCTGTCGTTTCGCTTCGCCAATCCATTCGTCTGGATCCAAGCCAAGCTCGCGCAGAATCATCGTGGGCTTCAGTTTCAAGCCGGAACCGAAGGATCGCCGCGCGCCAGCCACGGCTTTCACGGAGCTTTTAATCAGCTCGGCCGAAGTTTCGCGTGCCCGTTTCGCCAAACGCACGGCATCGGAAATCCGGTGATCGAGCTGTCGAAGTTCCGTCTCGATTTCCGCGATGTCCGCCTCGATATCGCGCTCAACCGCCGCAAGCGCGACCGCATCCGCTTGATCTGAAATTTCTCCGATCGCGCCAAGCACCCAATCGGTTTTCCGCGACAGCTGCCGAAGTTCCGCCGTCGCCGCGCGCATCCCATCGAAACGCTCTTCGCGAGCATCGAGAACCACCGTCGCCAATCCCGAAGCGTCGTCGAGCTGCCGACGGGCGATCATCATCGGGCCTCGCATCGCGCCGACCGGATCGCCCACGGCTTGGGTCTGCGCTTCATCGAGCAGCGCCCTGACAGCCGGCAAAAGCGCGGCGAAGACCGGCGTCAGGCGAAGGAACCCATCTTGCTCGGCCAGTTTCTGCAACGCCGGCTCGTGACTCAGCGCTTTTGCGAAATTCTCGCTCAACTCCTCCAGTTGGTTAGCGATGCCTGCCCACGAAAACTCGACCGTATCGAGCCCGGCCTTAGCCCGATCCGCGTGCTGATTGCAGGCCGCGATCAAATCCAGAAACGAAAGCTCGAACGGCTTGTGAACGTCGACGCTGCCCAGCGGGCGTTCTTTTTCGCCAAGTTCTTCGCGGATGATCGGCTCGATCCCATCCTCAGGCCGAAAACGAATCGGCTCTCGCTCTAACAAGTGGATTGCTTCGCGATAGCGACTCTGTAGAAACAGATTTGCCAGTCGCGCGAAGCCGAACCCGGGAAAAACCAGTTCGTAGACCTGAGTGAGAACGCGTTCGACGCACGACGACATGATAAAAAGTTCGTCGACGTCCTCGATCACTTCTCGGCTTATCTTTAGCGTTTCGCCTGTGTAGCCGCGCTCCTCCAGCTTCGCAGCCGAGCCAACCACGATCGATGAGCGATCAAGAAGTTCGAACAATCCGTTCGTCTGCTCTTCGGCGCCGAGCTTCCAATTACGATAAAGCTCGATCGCCCGCTTCTTCAAATCGCGCCTTGCACGATTCATCAGAATCGCGATCACGATCAACGCTAACAGAACCAGAATCCCAATCCAGAAAAAGGCCCATTTCAGAACTCGCGCGCGCCGCTCCTGTTCCATGCGCAGGCGGTCTCGATGCACGATCGCCGCACGCGCAGCCTCCTTTGCTTGCCGAATCGCGGTTTTCGCAGTCGCAATCGCTTCAGCAGAGCTGCGCAGATGCGCTTCGTAAGCCGAATTTCCGCGAGCATGCTCGGCAGTCGCCTTCGCCAGCTGATCGTAAGCCAAGTCGATGCGCTCGGTTGCCCAGGGAGACTCAGCTCGATCCAAACCTTCAAGCTCAGCCTCGATTCTCCGGGAGCGCTCCGCAAACTCGCCGTAAAGCTGAAGCGCGGTCGTGTGAGCCCGGCAAAAATCTCGGACGACCGCCGCATCGCGAACGGCAGCCTTCGCGTCGCCGTTCTTGAGCCGAGTTTGCGAATTCAGCAGCTGCTGACGAAGCCCAGCAAAATCTGGCGACCCCAGATCGCCGTCCTTCACCGGAAAATCAGCCACTTTCGCCTCTAACCGATCCAACGCCGACGACGCCTCGCCGTAGAGTCGCTGTGCATCCGCCTCAAGCTGCTTAGCGGCCGCGATTTCCGCCTGACGCCGTTGCTGGTCCAGTTCAAACTGGCGCGTCAACCGGCGATCGACCTCGGTGACCGTTCCCTTGACCGCTTCAACGATTCGCCCGCCACGCGACATCGCGCGATACGCCGGTCGATCCAGATCGCCTGCCCAATCGTCGCCGCTCAGCCCGCGAACTTCGTGCACCGCGCCGCCTCCGTACGAAAACTCACGCTCCTGCAAAAACAGGATGAAGACCGCTCCGTTGGTTTCGCCAGTTCGAGCGTCCTTGAGATTTCCGAACTCCGTTTCGTTCCTAATTTTTACGTTAGCTGCGGTCTCGACAGCCTCAACACCCGAGTAGCTTCGACCAGCCGACTGCGCCTTTTCCAAACGGGCGTGCTCGACGAGCAGCACGATCCAGTTTTTGCCGTTTGCATCGAGCCAGCGTTCTAACTCCGCAAGCTGCGAAGCGGAAACATTCAGATTGCCGCGAATATAAAGATGCTGACCCGGCGACCACTTTTCGACGATATCTGTGGCTCGCTGAAGTCGAACCGGCTCGTCAGCGGCGTGGGCCAACGACATGCCAAATAAAACCAGAGCCAGGGCGGCGAACGTGCGCTTCATAAACCCTGACCATAGCCAAAAATTCGGGTTCGGGATCAATTTTCCCAACTTTTGGGTTTCGAATTTTCGAATCCGCCCCAGAAGTCTGGATGTCCGACCGGATCTACCCGATCGCCAAGAAAATTCTGTTCAAGTTAGGGGCCGAAGCCGCGCACAAGCTGACCCTGACCGGGATGCGAAACGCGCATCGGCTGCGGCTGCTTTCGCGCATGTTTCCGATCGAAAAGGAGCTGCACAAGCCGGTTAAAGTGATGGGTTTGACCTTCCCGAACGCCGTGGGCCTCGCCGCTGGGATGGACAAATCTGGAGGCACCGTGGATGCGTTTGGCGCGATCGGTTTCGGCCACATCGAAGCTGGAACCGTCACGCCGAAGCCGCAGGCTGGAAACCCGAAACCGCGGCTCTTTCGGTTAGTCGAAGAGGACGCGCTGATCAATCGGATGGGCTTCAACAATCCGGGTCTCGAGGATTTCGTCCGGAATCTGAAGAAGCGCCGGACTTTCAGCGGGATCGTTGGCGCGAGCATCGGCAAAAACGCGGCGACGCCTAACGAAGATGCGATCGATGATTACGTGAAGGCGTTTCGCGGGGTTTTCGACGTCAGCGACTACATCGCGGTCAACATTTCCTCACCGAACACGAAAGGCCTTCGCGATCTTCAGAGCATCGAGTCCTCCGAATCGCTCGTTTTGCGGCTGCTCGAGGAGCGCCAGCAGCTGCTGGCTGAAACGGAAGTCGAAAGCCGCCCGTTCGCCGTGAAATTTTCGCCGGATTTGACCGAGGATCACCTCTGCGGCTTAGCGGAAATGTGCAATCGAATCGGCGTCGATGCTGTGATCGCGACGAACACAACGCTTGCGCGAACCGGCGTTGAGTCGAACCCGCTTCATCACGAAAAGGGCGGTCTCAGCGGTTTGCCGCTTGCCGGTCGGGCGCTGGATCAGCTCAAGCTTTGGCGGCGCGAGTTGGATTCGAAGATCCCGGTTATTTCGGTCGGCGGGATCATGAGCGGAGACGATGCGAAGGAGCGGATCGACGCGGGAGCTGCGTTGGTTCAGGTCTACACCGGCCTGGTGTATCGCGGGCCTGCGCTGGTCCGCGAGATCCTCGAAGCGAACACGAAACGACAAACCTGATATTGGTGCTTCACGCAAAATGGCGTGAAAGGCCGAGCAGTCTTCGGTCAGCGCTTGTAGCGCTGATGATTTTAGGTTGACGCGATTAGTCGAATCTGTGTAAAACCTCAGATTATGGACCCTGAATTCAATTTTGAAGTGCAAGGTTTTAATATAGTTCGAGCAGAGCTTCGATCAACGTGTTAGTTAAGATGTAGATTCAACTCGTCGGACGGGGTTCGAAATCCGAGTATTTTTCGAGGCCGATTGTTGAGTCGTTCCATTACAAAGCG
>JBLHKS010000025.1:0-52014 GCA_047620505.1 Verrucomicrobiales bacterium
TGGATGCTGACCGATTTCACGACCTACATGCCCGGCTCGGTCCTCACCAAAGTCGACCGTGCCTCCATGGCCAACGGCCTCGAAGTCCGCCCGCCGTTTCTCGATCACGACCTCGTCGACCTCGCCTTCCAGGTCCCGCCCAAGCTCAAGATCAAAGGCCGCACCACGAAATACCTGCTTCGCAAAGTCAGCGAAGGCATCGTCCCGCCGTCCATCCTCGATCGCAAAAAACAAGGCTTCGCCATCCCCGTCGCCGCCTGGCTCACCGGGCCGCTGCGCGAGCGAATGAAGTCCATCCTCGCCGATCGCGACTTCTGGGAATCGCTCGGCATGAGCACTGACGTATTGAACGGCTTCTATGCCGAACATCTCGCCTCGAGAGCCAACCACTCACGTCTGATGTGGGCATGCCTTGTGCTCCATCATTGGAAACATCGAATCACTCGATAGCGCCCGCCAGCACAGATGGACTTGCCGGAACCCCGTTGCCTACGGCAGCAGGAAGGGCTACCATCGAAGGGTGAGCATCACTCTGGAAGTCGAAGACGAAGTTCTGAGCCAACTCCCGCTCGGACCCGGCGAACGGGAGCGTCACATGAGCATCGAACTCGCCGCCCGTTACTACGCCAAAAATTGGCTGACTTTCGGCCACGCCGCCGCTATGGCCCGGCTCGACCGCGAAGCGTTTGCCTGCGAACTCGCCGAACGCGGTATTCCCCGGGATTACGGCCTGACCGAAGCGATGGAGGACATTGCCGATGCTCGTGGTGAGTAACACCTCGCCCCTGAGCAATCTTGCGATCACTGGCCGCTTGGATCTCCTGCGGGAACGATATGGCGAGATCGTGATTCCCTCCATGGTTCGGCAGGAATTGGATGCTCTCCGTCATCCGCTCGCCCAGCAGCTGCTGACAGGCGCTTTCGATGAAGGTTGGCTGATGGAAGAGCCGCTTCCAGAATCGTTCGATCTGTCCGGATATCTGAGTCGCGCCGATCCGGGCGAATGCGAGGCCATCGCTCTGGCGGAACTGAAGCAAGCGGACAAAATTTTGCTCGACGATCGTGCGGGCCGGGAGCTGGCGCGGGAGCGAGGCCTGAAAGTCGTCGGCATTCTTGGAGAACTGCTCCATGCGAAAAACGCAGGCCGAGTCGACTCGGTTCGGGAAGAAATGGAGCGGCTCCAAACGGAGGCTCGTTTTTTCATTCGGGAAGATTTGAAGGCGCTGATTCTTACCGAAGCGGGAGAGTGAGGGGCTGGTTATTTGGTCGCTCGATTCGCCGTCGCCTTCGCGCATCGGCAGGAGGGATTGGAATCGGCACCATCCGGGAGGAGGTGACGGTATTTCTCGGCAGCTGCTGCTGGCGGCGTGGAGCCGGATTGCTCGCCGATGAGCGCGATGACGGCGTCGCTTTTCTCGATCGAGTTGTAGAGGAGTTCGTGGGTGGTTTCGGAGTCTTCTTCCTGCCGGAAGTTGAGGTTGATCTTCCCGGCGTGAATTTTGCAATTATTGCCAAAAATATAGACCGCTTTGCGGCCTCTTTCCGCTCCGGCGGCGCAGGCATACGCCTCCCCACTCCGTGGGGTCTAGCGCCTCCCTGCTCCGCCTCCGCTCTCTTTTTCTTGCTCTCGGCGCTTCGCGCCTCACAGCGTGGAACTCACGACCACCCGCAGTCCAAGGTTGCTGCTCCGGAGGGACGGGGCGTACCAGTAGCGGAAAGCGGAGCGGCAGTACAGGGCGTGGCCGTGCCAGCTGCCGCCGCGGAGGACACGGCTGGAGCCGACTGCAGGCCCGGTGGGATTGCGCTGAGCATCACTATAGTAGTGCTCCCCATACCAGTCCTGGCACCACTCCGAGACATTTCCATGCATGTCCAGCAAGCCCCATACATTCGGTCCATAGGCGCCAACTGGCCTCGTCTTTCCCAGAGACTCACCCGTGGTCTCCGTTCCGTAGGGATATTTTCCATCGCAGTTGGCCTGATTTCCGTTCAAACTTTCTCCGAACGAAAACGGCGTGCTCGTTCCGGCCCGACAGGCGTATTCCCACTGCGCTTCGGTTGGCAATTTCACTTCCCAACCTTCAGGTAAATCGAGAGCCGCTCCGAGCTTCCTGCAGAATTCCTGGGTGTCCTTCCAGCTGACCATCTCAACCGGCAGGTCATCCCCGCGAAAATAGCTTGGGTTTTCTTCGGCACCCATCACCCCCTTTCATTGCTTCTGCGTCGTTTCAGTTTTCGCAATCCAATACCCCTGTGACAGGATGACCCGATGCTGCTCTTCGTCGTCGTCTCGCTCCTCTTCGTCTGTCGGACTGCCCATGAAGAACCCGAGATCATCTGTCGGCGGACACCAAACGAACTTGATCCCTCCAATTTCCCTGACCTCTCCCGCCTTCTTTCCAAGCATGGAGTCTTCCGACCAGATCCGGTCTTTGATCCAAGGCAGGGCCAACCAAGCAGCGAGGCAGGTGGCCAGTGCGATCGTTATTTCGAAGAGTTTCATGTTGTCACCTAAACTGAATCCGCTTGAGCAGCGCGTAACCGCCAACCGCGCCGGCGCGGCGTGCGAATCTTCAACACCAGAGACCGGATTCAAACAGAAATCGCCACGGCGCAGACGTGTTAGACGTGTTAGGCGGGCTCGGCGGGCTCGGCGGGCTCGGCGGGCTCGGCGGGCTCGGCGGGACAGGCATCGAGAAAACCGGCGACGAAGGGGCGGTGCTTGTGCGGAAGATGGGCGTCGACTATGAATTTCATTCCAGCTAAGCCAGCGCGAGATGAGCGCTTCGAGCAGTCAGGGTCTTGCGCGAGAATTCGAGGCAGGCCAGAACATCTTCTTTCTCAAGATCGGGAAACTCTTCCAGGAGATCGTCAACTGTGTCGCCAGCTGCCAGATATTCGAGGAGCGATTCGACTGGATAACGCAGACCGCGGATGCAGGGTTTCCCATGGCAGATATCGGGATCGAGGGTAATTCGCGATATGAGATCCGGTTCGGACTTGGTTGGCATATTTTGATTTTACCCGCGCGCCGCCCGCTTGCCAAGGCCCGGTTTGGCTCTAGCGATCTGCACGAGAAACCACGCAGCGAGGCACAGAACCAAGGGCATGACGGAGGCGGAGTAGCGCATCGTCGAGGTGACGAGTGCGTGGAGGCCGTTCATCATGAGAACGATGAAGAGCCAATCCCAGATGAAGATCCGGCGACGGATGGCGAGGATGAGGCCGGCGACGCCTAACACGAACCCCACGATCTGGATCGGGATGACGGCGAGGCCGAACTTTTTGTTTTCCGGGCCGTAGATGTCGAACCAGAAACGCCAGCACTTGCGGAAGAGCAGCCAGGTGCTCGCGCCCGGGTTTTCGAGCATCGATTTTTTGGCGACGTCGCCGAGGATCTTGCTGCCTTCGGTGGTGTGTGGGTTGCCGCTGCCGATGATTTCGCGGAGACGTTGATCGAAGAGTTCTTGCCCGGCTTGATCGAGTTCGTCTTTGTCGCGGCCGTCGAATTCGAGGTTGTTGCCGAGCCAGATGCTGAACCCGCCGGAGGTGCCCATGGTGACGAATTCGCCGGTGACTTTGGAGTTTCGGACCATCCAGGGAACGCAGACGAGGATGCCGATGGCGCCAGCAGCTGCTAACGCGGCGAAGCGGCGGAGACGTGGCCGGGTAGGGGTGGTTTTTGGCCGCTCTTGTCTGATTGCTTCGAGATTTTGGCGGCTGGAAGCCACCACTACGGGCGCCAACGCTAGGATCGGGAGCATCGGCACGAAATAGAGGAGGACGGGTTTGGCGAGGGCGCCGAGTCCTAACATGAGCCCAGCTAACGCGTAGTCGCGCCAGCGGCCATCGGCGAGTGCGCGGCCGAGGAAGAGCGCGAAGGCGATTACGAGGAGGAAAAAGAGGGTCTCGGCGAGGTAACGGCCGGTGTAAATCGCGGTGACGGGGTAGGCGAGGACGAAGAGCATGCCGAGGCGCGCGGCGAGGTTTCCAAGCAGGCGGCGGGCCGTCAAAAAGATGAGCCAGGCGGTGAGGAGATCGAGCGCGATCTGGGCGGCGAAGACGAGTTTGTTAATTCGGCCGTTGTCGAGTTTCGGGTCGCCGCTGTTCGGTTCTTCGCCGCTAATCCAGAAGAGGCCGGTTAGAAAATACGTGTAAACCGGGGTGCGGAGGAGATCGGGACCGCGAGCGTCTTCGATCTGGTAGCCGTCGCCAGCGAGGAGTTCGCGAGCGATGTTGTCGTAGTAATCTTCGTCAGGATCGAGCTCGAAAACCGTGACGATCCCGATCGTCGCGACAACGCGCAGAACGGCGAAAATTACGAAGAGCCGGAGGAACGGGGTCTTCTCAATCCAGCTGAGAATGCGCTGCAAGAACGTCCGCATAAAGTTCATCGGTTTTCTTCGCCATGGCGGGGGCGGAGTAGTTTTTCTCCACGAAGTCGTGCGCGCCTTCGCCCATTTTTCTGCGCTTGTCAGGGTCTCGAAGGAGAACGCCGATCGAATCGCGCAGAGCGTCCGCGTCTTTTGGCGGGACAAGCAGACCGGTCTCGCCTTCGGCCATGGTTTCCGGAATTCCGCCGACTTTCGCGCCGACAACCGGCGTGCCACAGGCCTGGGCTTCGATCGAAACGATCCCGAACGGCTCGACCAGTGAAGGAATCGCGAAGATGTCGAGCGCGCTCATGATTTCGGGAATGTCCGAGCGGCTGCCGGTGAAAATCACGTGGTCGTTCAGGCCGAGCTCGGCGACTTCATCGACGAGCTCCTGACGGAAGTCGCCGTGGGCTTCGAACGCAGCGTCGCCGACGATCATGAGCCGCAAATTCGGAAATTCGCCGACCAAATCAGCGATCGCTTTGAGCAAAAAGGTGTGCCCTTTCCAAGGGTGGAGTCTGCCGACGATCCCAACCAGGGGCGCGTCGAGCGCGATGCCGAATTCCTCACGAATCGGCTCGGCTGGGAGAGGCTGGAAGCGCTCGGTGTCGATCCCGTAATTCGCCCGCGAAATCCGATCCGCCGGAAATTTCCGCTCCAGCAGCTGCTGATGCATGTGGCTCGAAGCAACGAAGATTCGGTCGGCGCGACGGACGGTCGCGACCTCGATCCAAGCGTAAAGCCGGTCTTTGGAAAACACCGAATCCCAGTTCACCCAGCCATGCGCAAAGGCGATCCAGGGGATGTCGAATTTCTTCCGCAACGCCCAGCCGATCGCGTCCGAGCGGTAGTCGTGAGTGAAAAGAATGTCGTAGTCGCCGGTTTCGAGTTCGGCGCGGATCGCCTTGTAATCCGAGCGATCGAACGGCGATTTCACCGGCAGGAGATCGAAATCAGCGTCGACTCGGCGAAGCGATTCGGCGAAAATCTCGCATGGCCGATTCGGGTCCATTGAAATCGCCAATTTCATCTCAGCGCTCGTGTATTTCGCGAGATCGCAGAGGTAGGTTTCTGGCCCTGTCAGGGTTTCGATCCCTCGGCAGTTGCGCACGTGAAGAACCCGCATTCGCCTTGCCTAATTATTGATCGCGCTACTGAGAATCACGACGCTGGCGACCTCAAGAAACGGCTGCATCACCTTGGCGACGTGCTGCGTGAACCGCTCGGTCTTAGCAATTCCGTTCGGCGGAACGTAGACGATGTCAAGCGGCTGAAGTTTGAGATTGTAGACGAATTCGGCGTTCTCCAGCAAGTCCTCAACATCGGATTTGACGCGTCGATTCGGATCCCGCCGAAGGATCACGATTTCTTCTTTGTCCGCATCTTTGGTGAAGCCGCCGGCCATGAGGACAGCCTCGATCACATCGACATTGTTTGGTGCGGTGAACACGCCGGGCACCTTGACTTCGCCCATAACGAAGAATCTCCTCCCGCGAGCATCGACAACGGTGACGGACACCTCGGGCTCGATCATGTGGCCGGCGAAAGCGCTGCGAATCTTGTTCGAAGCTTCGGCGACGGTGAGGCCTGTGAGGTCGACTGGACCGGTCATCGGCAAAACTGCGGTGCCGTCAGCCGCGACAGAAATCTTAGGAAGTTTCAGCACCGCCTGCAGATCGCTCCGGCGATAAACTTCAATCCCGATGGTATCGCCCGCACCAATTCGATAGTTTCGTTCGCCTGGCGGTTTGCCGCCGTGCTTTGCGACCTGGATCTGAGCTTCCTCAACCGGTTCGATTGGTTTAAGCGAGTCGCAACCGATGGGCACAAGGCACAGCACGGCAGCGAAAACAAGTTGGGAGGAAGCTTTCACGTACCTTGATATTTAAGGTAAGTTTGGCGAGTGTCAACAGCCGCGAGGAGGACGTGGCGATCGGATGACGCTGAAAAGCGGGGGTGAGGACTTGCGATCCCGCGATTCTCAATTAACGGACGCGCGATCTCATGAGCAAATTTGACCTCATCGTAATTGGCGGCGGGCCGGCGGGATACGTCGGCGCAATCAAAGCTGCGCAGCTTGGAAAAAAAGTCGCGTGTGTCGAAATGGACCGAGCGGGCGGAACTTGCCTGAATTGGGGCTGCATTCCGACGAAATCGCTTCTTAAGAACGCCGAAATCTATCAGCAGCTGCTGCACAAGGCGGATGAGTTCGGGCTGAAGTTCGATGGTCTCGATTATGACTGGGAAAAGGTGATCAGCCGAAGCCGCGGCGTGTCGAGCAAGCTCGCCGGCGGGATTGAGCATCTCTTTAAGAAGAACAAGGTCGACTACATTCGAGGCAAAGGCAGTTTAGCTGGAAATGGCAAAGTCGAGGTCATCGATGCGGACGGCAAAACGGAGACGATCGAAGGCGAGAACATTTTGGTCGCCACAGGCTGCGTCAGCCGCCCGATGCCGGGTTTCGATTTCAACGGGACGACGGTGATCGGCTCGAAAGAAGCAATGGTGATTCCAAAGCAGCCGAAGGAAATCATCATCATCGGCGCAGGCGCGATCGGAATCGAGTTCGCGTATTTTTTCAACGCGTTCGGGACGAAAGTCACGGTGGTCGAGATGATGCCGAACGTTTTGCCTGTTGAAGACGAAGCTGTGAGCAAGGCGCTCGAGCGGTCGTTCAAAAAGCAGGGAGTCAACATCCTGACAAACACCAAAGTCACAGGAACCAAGGCAACTGACAGCGGAGTCGAGATCACCGTCGAGGGCAAAAAGACCGAAACGCTAACGGCGGATGTCTGCCTCGTCGCGATCGGCGTGAAGCCGGTTTTGCCGAGCGGACGAGAGATCCGGCTGACCGAACGCGGCTACATCAAAGTCGATGACCGCTACCAGACGAGTATTCCCAAAGTGTTCGCATGCGGCGACATCACGGGGCCACCCTGGCTCGCGCACACGGCGAGTTTCGAGGCGATCCAAGCCGTCGAAGGCATCTTCGATTCGAATCATGAGCCGAAGCACGTCGACGTGTTCCCTGGCTGCACCTACTGCCAGCCTCAGGTCGCCAGCGTCGGTCTGACCGAGCAAGCCGCGAAGGAGAAGGGCCTGAAATACAAGGTCGGGAAATTTCCGTTCCAGGCGAGTGGCAAAGCACTTTCAGTCGGCGAGTCGGAAGGCTTCGTGAAACTGATTTTCGGCGAGCCGCACGGCGAAATCATCGGCGCGCACATCATCGGTAGCGAGGCGACGGAAATGATCGCGGAGCTTGGCCTGGCGATCACGTTAGAGGCGACTTACGAGGATATCGAAGCGACGATCCACGCTCACCCGACGTTTAGTGAGGCCGTGCACGAGGCAACGAGCGAGGCGTTTGGCCACGCGATCCATATTTAAAGAATTCAGCATTCAAAATTTGAATTTCGAAATGCTGGTGTATTCTATCGGCTAATCACCCCCAGCGCGTGCGCTGGGCCGCAAGGCCGTCTTCGGACGGCCTTCGCTTTTTCCAGATGAACCGGCCAAGAACCAGCATCTACGTTGACGGTTTTAACCTCTTTTATGGGGCCTGCAAACGAAGTGGTCAGAAGTGGTTGAATCTGAAGTCACTCTTCGAGCGCTTGTTGCCGAAGCACGACATCAAGGCAATTCACTATTTTACCGCGCGAGTTAAACCGACTCTGCGGAATCCAAAGTGCTCAGCGAATCAGCAAATATATCTTCGAGCATTGGCAACCATCCCTGAAATGCACATTTCATTCGGGCACTTTTTGCGTCATACCGTCCGAATGCCATTGGCGGACGGATCTGGGGTTGTTGAAGTAATAAAAACCGAGGAAAAGGGTTCAGATGTGAATCTCGCATCTCAGCTCATTGTTGATGGATTCAGGCAACAATTCGAACGAGCAGCGGTGTGCTCGAACGATTCCGATCTTGCAGAACCAGTCCGTGTAGTAACAAAAGAACTTGGAATTCCGGTTGGAGTCATCAATCCACACCCGAAGCAAAGCCAAAAGCTTAAAGGCCTTGCTTCCTTTCTTAAGCAGATACGACTGGGTGATCTTAAGGCCTGCCAATTTCCCGACGAGATGACGGATCAGCGCGGTTCATTCCAAAAGCCCGAGGAGTGGCGTTAGAGTGGTCTAAATCGTTCCCAGCTCTTCGCCGAACACAAATCGCGCCGCCTGGGCAACGTCTTTGTCGCCGCGGCCTGACAGGTTGCAGATGATGATTTCGTCTTTGCCCATCGTCGGCGCGACTTTCGTCACGTGAGCGATCGCGTGGCTGGATTCGAGCGCCGGGATGATGCCCTCGATCCGGCTGAGATCCTGGAAAGCCTGAAGGGCTTCGTCGTCAGTCGCAAACGTGTATTCGGTTCTGCCAACCGCCTGGTAGAACGCGTGCTCGGGCCCAACGGCGGCGTAGTCGAGGCCAGCGCTAACGGAGTGAGTCAGCTCGATCTGGCCATCGTCGTCAGCGAGCAGCCAGGTTTTTGTGCCCTGCAAAACGCCCAGCTTACCGCCTTGGAAACGCGCAGCGTGCTCGCCCTTTTTGATTCCGTGGCCGCCGGCTTCGACGCCGATCATTTTAACGGACTCGTCGCTCAGAAACGGGTGGAACAGGCCGATCGCGTTGCTGCCGCCGCCAACACAGGCGATGAGGAGGTCGGGTAGGCGGTCTTCTTTTTCCAGCAGCTGCTGGCGCGCCTCGAGGCCGATCACGCGGTGAAAATCGCGCACCATCATCGGAAACGGATGTGGTCCGAGCGCGGAGCCGAGAATGTAATGCGTGTCTCGCGAGCTGCCGACCCAATCGCGCAAAGCTTCGTTCACTGCTTCCTTGAGCGTCCGCTGACCGGCCGTGACTGCCCTGACTTCCGCTCCGAGAAAACGCATCCGAGCGACGTTGAGCGCCTGACGCGCCATGTCGACTTCGCCCATGTAAATCACGCAGCTGAAGCCGAATTTCGCAGCGACCGTCGCCGTGGCCACGCCGTGCTGACCAGCGCCGGTTTCCGCGATGATCCGCGTTTTGCCGAGTCGCTTGGCTAACAGAATCTGGCCGAGCGCGTTGTTGATTTTGTGGGCCCCGGTGTGGAGCAGGTCTTCGCGCTTGAGGTAAATCTTCGCGCCGCCGAGTTCCTTCGTCAGGCGATCGGCAAAATACAGCGGAGTCGGCCGGCCGCAGTAATCTTTGAGCAGGCCGTCGAGTTCAGCCTCGAAGGCGGGATCGGCCTTGGCTTTTTTATACTCGTTGGCCAATTCATCGAACGCAAAAACGAGCGTTTCAGGGATAAATTGTCCGCCGTACGTGCCGAAGTGGCCGCGTTCGTCGGGAAGGGTGTCGGGATCGATTTCGAGTGTCGCAGGCATGCTGAAAAATTTCGCCCCAACGCATAGCACGGATCACGAATCGACGCGAGCGCGCGCGGCTCGATCCTTCTCGACTTCGGCGACTTTTTTGGGGTCAACCTCCTGGGATTTCGCCTCGTATTCTTCGGCAGCGCTGGCGGTGAGCGTTTCCAGTTCGGCGACGGCTTTTGAATCCGGCTTGAACAACGGTTCGGTGCCTGGTGGAAGCTCGATCGTCTGGCTCAAGGCGGCGCAGATGATCGCAGTCGCCCAGGAATTGAAGACCTCGTTTTCGACCTCCGCTCCGTCGTCGAAAATCCGTCCACCCTCGACCTAACGCCCGTCCTCAGCCTGTTTGCTCAGCAGCAGCTGCTGGGTCTCCGCGACTAACGGATCGGAGGTATCGAGTCCGATGCTGGTCAGCCCGAACAGGACCGTTCCGGTGACTAACAGATGCCCTTGTTCGGCTTCCGTCGTGATTCCCCAGAGGCCGTCTTCACGCTGCCGATCGCGCAGTTCGGCCAGCAACTCGTCGACGCGTTTTTGGTTTCCGCGAGCGTGCTCGTAGATCAGCCAAGCGGGGATATCTTCGGTTTCCTCAGGCGTGATCGGGTCGGATTTGCGGATCCAGGCTTCGGTCCGCGCGGCGCGTTCGGTGAATTCTTTTTTGGCCTCTTTGCTCAGCTCGAAGTGGTCTGAATCGAGAAACGACTCGAGCCCAAGCGCGATCCAAGGGATGTAATCGCGTCCAACTTTCGTATCCCAGCCGCCATCGCCGTATTGCCATTCGTTTCCAGCGATCTGCATCAGCTTAACGAGATTGTCCGTCCGCGCCGAGTTCGAATCCGCTTCGTGATCGCGAAAAAGCAGCGTCAGCGGCGCGCCGAGCATCCCGCCGCCGTCCTTGCGGCCGTCCTTACGATTATTGACGAGGCCCCCAACGAGAACCCAGCGATCGGTCCAGAAATCGAGATCTGCTTGATCGATCGAGAAGCCCTGCCGCTTGGCGATGTTGTGCGAAAACAGCAGCTGAGGAGCGTGATGGCAGGAAACGCAATTCTTGGTTTTCCACCAGTTCATCGCCGATTGCTCGACGTAAAAGAGGCCCTTTTCGACGGCGAGCTGGACGTTATCCCTGGTCGGATCGGCAGCGATCAGCGGCCCGACTTTGCAGAAAAGGGTCAGCAGGCTGATTGAGATCCATCGTTTCATCGCGCTCGGGTTTTTCATTACATGAGACTTAACGAAGGCCTGTTACAGCGAGCGCGATTGCGCCGGTCCTCAATCCGAAGCCGTGATCCCGAGCAACTCCAGCATCTCTTCCGGGCGAGCGTAAATCGTTTTCACGTAGGAAACCGGCTTGGATGGATGCGCCCCGATTTCGATTCTGTCCGGCTTGCTGAGAAACCGCCGAAGTGCATCGCCCAACGCGACGTTGTAACCGACGTCCGCCCCACCAAACGTCGTTGCAAAAGCATTCGCGCGATCGTCGATCCAGGCCTCCGGCTCCAAACCGGCTGCTCGCGCTTGCTGAGTGATGTAGCGATCGGCAATTCCGCCGTTCTCGAACTCCAGGTCTGCCGAGTCGAGACTGAGCTGGAGGATGTCAGTCGCGACGACCTCTTCGGCAAAATTGACTCGGTAAATATCGAAATTCGTGATCTGAAGAGCGAGTTTTAGTTTGCCGATGTCCGGAGCGCTCAACTCAAGATTCCTGATAAGCAGTTCCCGGCTTTTGTAGCGAAAACTCATCTCAATATCGAAGGGCACGTCGTCAATGCCAAGCGCTTCCAACTGCTCAGCAATCATCGGGTAGCCGCCGAGAAAATTCAGCCGCAGGCCTTCCCCTTTGAAGTGGACTACCTGAGGAAAATTATTATCGAGATCGATCAGGACCACTCGATCCATCCGGACAGAATAGAGACTGTCTTTGACCTTAAGCTCGACGCCATGGAGGGAGGTTTCCTTGGTATAGAGGCTGTACTTGACGTCATCCCACTTCAGACTAAAACCGTCAGGCATATCCTGAAGTATCTTGCCGACCTCCTCTCTGACACCGCGGTTCTTGACCTTGTGTGTGATCAGGTAGGCCGCGCCCGCAAGGCCGAGCAGAAGAATGAGGGAAAAAATCGACCTGAACATTGCCGTGACAGTGCCTCAAACTCGCTCCTTGCTCAAGCCAAACGGATGACGGGTTCGATTTTCTTGCGAGCGTAACTTAGAGATCAAAAAAAATGAGCGTTTTCGGATTCAAAGAATGGAAACTCGTGTGCGACGCGATGGAGCGCGGCGAGCAGTCGATCATCCTGCGTAAGGGCGGGATTTCTGAGGGAAAACACGGCTTTCAGTGGCTGCATCGGGAGTTTTTCCTGTTCCCGGGATATTTTCACGAGCAGTCCGAACGGCTCCGGCTTAGCTGGGATGCGGCGACCGAGCAGCCGACGAAAGAGCGGGACGAGGTCGCTGTTTCGCTGTTCGCGGAGATCGTAAAGACTTGGGAAATCAGCGATCTGGACCAGGCGCGGGCTTTGAGCGATCTGCACGTTTGGAAAGACGAGGTGATCGAGGAGCGTTTCGGCTACGGCGAAAACGATGGGCTGAGCCTGGCCCTGGTTCGCTTGAGTCGCTTGCCGGCACCGTGGGTTCTGGCGAATCGCAAAGGTTTTGGCGGCTGCCGATCCTGGCTTGGTTTGCCGGAAAATGAGGGCTTGGCCGAGAACTGGCGCGAGCAGCTGCTGGCGGTCGATCCGATCGAATCGGTGGAGACGGTCGAGGGTAAAATCGAGTCGGCGCTCGGAGGTTAAAAAACGACCGTCCGATTGTCGTAGCTCAAAATCCGCCGCCTGACGTGTTGCCAGACGGCGCGGGCGAGGACGATTTTCTCCAGATCGCGACCGCGCCGAATGAAATCCTGGACCGAATCCTTGTGCGAAATCTGAATCACGTCCTGGGCGATGATCGGCCCTTGGTCGAGCTCCGCCGTTACGTAGTGACTCGTCGCACCGATGATTTTCACGCCGCGTTCGTAGGCCTGGTGATACGGCTTAGCACCGACAAACGCCGGTAGGAACGAGTGATGAATGTTGATGACCGGCTTGCCGAATTCATCGAGAAAATCGTCGCTCAAAATCTGCATGTAGCGGGCGAGAACCACCGTGTCGATCGCATGATTCGCCAGCAGCTGCTGGATCGCGCCCTCCTGCTTCGCCTTCGTCGCTTTCGTGATCGGCAGGTGATGAAACTCGACTCCAAAATTCTCGGCATCCGTTTTCAGCGCCTCGTGATTGCTGATGATCAAAGGAATCTCGACGTCCAACTCGCCGCTGCGATGCCTGACCAACAAGTCGTACATGCAGTGGCTTTCCTTCGTCACGAAAAGCGCCAGACGCGGCCTGACATCCGTAAAATCCAGATCAAACTGGCTGCACTCGAACGGCCTGACCAAATCCCCCACCGCGCTCGCGACGCCGTCCCGCGGAATCAAAAATCCGTCCAGCTGCCACTCGATCCGAGCGAAAAACACATCCGCCTCGACGTCAACGTGCTGATCGAGATGGACGATGTTGCCACGATTGCGGAAAATGAAATTCGAGACGTCTGCGATGATCCCGGATCTGTCCGGGCAACACATCCTGAGAATCGCGGTGGCGCCCTCGCTCACGCCGCTTCTTTTCCGCCTGAGTTAGCCAGGCTCGCCTGCTCAGGCGGCAGAAATCCAGCGAAACGGCTCTTGTCGATCGCCTTCATGTAAGCCTCGAGCGGGCTCACCATGTCGGCCATCAACTTCTCCATAATCGCGTCGTCCATGAACTGCATCCCCATGCTTTTGCCACCGGTGATGATGTCGTAGAGCTTCTGCGTCGCGCCTTCACGGATGACCGCGCCGACCGCCGCTGTCGAAATCAGAATCTCGTTTACCGCGCACCGACCGGAAATGTCGTGGCGCTTCATCAGCAGCTGCGCGACCACGCCGCGGAGCGAGGCCGAAAGCATCGTCCGAACCTGCGATTGCTGGTTGGCAGGGAAGGCGTCAATAATCCGGTCGACCGTCTTGCGCGCGTTGTTCGTGTGCAACGTGCCGAAGACGAGCAATCCCGTTTCCGCCGCCGTCAGCGCTAACGAAATCGTCTCCAGGTCGCGCATCTCACCAACGAGAACGATGTCCGCGTCCTCGCGCAAAGAAGCGCGGAGGCCGTCCGCAAATGACGGCGTTTGAATGCCGACTTCGCGCTGAGTGATGATGCTCTTCTTATTTTTGTGCACAAATTCGATCGGCTCCTCAACCGTGATGATGTGCCGAGCAAAGTTGGAATTGATGTAGTCGAGCAACGCCGCCAGCGTCGTCGATTTGCCCGAGCCGGTCGGCCCGGTGACGAGCACGAGCCCGCTCTGCATTTCACCGAATCGCTGAATCACAGTCGGGACGTTCAGCTGCTCCAGCGAAGCGATTTTCGTCGGGATCAAACGGAAAACAGCCGCGAGACCGTTCTGCTGCTTCAAGAAATTGCACCGGAAACGAGATTCCTCATCCATCTCGTAAGCGAAGTCGAGATCGCCGGTTTCGAGGAACCGAGCGAACGGCTCCGGATCGCAGATCTCGCTAAGCATGTGCTTGATCACGTCGTGCGTCAGCGGCTGATCCGCGATGGGGCGAACTGAGCCGTGAATCCGGACTTTAGGCGGTTGGCCTTCAGAAAGGTGAAGGTCGGAACCGCCACCTTCGACGAGAACCTGGAAATATTGATCGATGACTGCCATAACTGGGGAAATTGAGTTCTTGAAGTGGGATTATGCGGTTTCCGTCGTGGTTTCGGTATCGAACGCGGATCCTCCCGCGATTCCAACATCACCGTCGAGGCCGAAATGCTCTCGCATCACTTTCTGGTCCGCGGCCCGGCGAATACACTCCTCCTGAGTGATCTCGCCAGCGTCTCCGAGTTCGCGCAGCGCATCGTCCATCAGAACCATCCCAACGCTCTTACCCGTCTGCATGATGCCTGGAAGCATGAACGTTTTTCCATCGCGGATACAGCCGGCAACCGCCGGATTGTTCACGAGCAACTCGAGCGCCAGCGCCCGGCCATCACCGTTCGCTTTGGGAATCAGCTGCTGGCTGATCACCCCGCGCAACGACTCGCTCACCATCTGGCGAATCTGATCCCGCTGATCAGTTGGAAACACGTCCAGAACCCGGTCCAGCGTCCGCGCCGCGCTGCCCGTGTGGAGCGTCCCGAGCACCAAGTGGCCCGTTTCCGCCGCGGTGATCGCCAACTGAATCGTCTCCAGGTCGCGCATCTCCCCGACCATAATGATATCCGGATCCTCACGAAGCGAAGCCCGCAACGCCTTCGCAAACGACGCCGTGTGGAGGTGCACCTCGCGCTGATTCACGTGGCAGCTCTCCGAATTGATGATGAACTCGATCGGGTCTTCCAGGGTGATGATGTGATCTTCCCGATCGCGATTGATCTCGTTCACCAACGCCGCCAGCGTCGTCGACTTTCCGCTCGAAATCGCCCCCGTCACCAGCACCAGGCCGTTCGCGTACTGGAGAAGCGGCTTGATCGTCTTCGGCAGCCCCAGTTCGTCCATCGACTTCAACTTCGTGCTGATGATCCGGAACGTCATGTCCCACCCGACCCGCTGCTTCACGACAGAAGCGCGAAATCGGCCCATGACCTGCTCGCCGTCGATCTCCATCGGAGCCGCGTAAGCAAAGTCGACGTCACCGCGTTCTTCGAGGCGCTTCATCTCGCGTTCTGCGAGGAAACCGCGCGCAAGAGCTTCGCAATTCTCAGCCGAAAGCGGCTCCGCGTTTTCCCAGATCGGCTGAAGACTACCGAACCGCCGCCAGTACGGCTGACAAGTCGAAGCCAAGTGAATGTCCGAACAATCGTAATCGATTCCGAACTTCAGGTAGTCGTTAACGTGGGGGAGAGGGGCAACCGTGTCTGACATGGATGGGCTTTTGGAAAGGGATTTTGAGCTGGGCTGCAAGTGCCCCGCCGCATCAAAGCAAAGTCTCAGGAATTGTGCAACGCTCCAATGAGCGATTTTCTTAAAGTCGGTCCCGATCAGCAGCTGCTGGCACCGGCGTCCCAACTTCGTGGTCGATTGGTCGCCACGCGAAAGTTCAGGTTTGGTTGACCACTACGCCCGCTCGATCAACCACCGCCGCATCAGCGGAATCTTCATCTCCAGTTTCTCGTCGCCGTTGATCTCGTTCACGATGAGGTGACGCTTCAGCACTTTGCGCAATTCGTCGTCATCCGGCGCCGGCAGCTGCTCGTTTCGGCGGAAACCCTTCAAATACTCCCAGGCATCCGGAAACTTCGGCGATCGCTCCCGCAGAATCTGCGAAAACACCGCCTCGGCCGACACCAGCGTCTTCGCCAGCGCATCTTCGAGGATCTTCCCGTCGACGCGCTTCGCCTGACGGTCATTGCAGAACCGGACTGCGTTCGCCGCCACCGCCTGTACGAAAAAACACCAACCGCCGGTCTCGGCGTGAATCCGTTCGATCGGTTCTTTCGAGATAGGTCGAATCCTGGCCCGCTTCAGTACAAATAATCACGTACTTTGTACCTTGCGTAGCCACGCAGGGAATAAAACGCGACCCCGGCGGAGGTTCGGTGCCCCCTGAGATCGACTGCGTAAAGACCGCTTGGCCGCCGCTCACGTTCACCGTCGGGACTTGGATCGTCCTGGCGATGTCGTGCTCGATCGTCAGCGTCACGGATGTGTATCGATTCGCTAGTAAGACCTTTATTCCTCAGATTCTGCTTCGCGCTCAATCGCCATTTCCTGTGCAATCTCACCGACAATTTGCGTGGATTGGGACATGACGGTCGTATATGACATTGAGTCTTCAACGCTAATCCCAACGCGGCGGGTCATGCGGAAGGTGCCGTAAATGGCAATCGACGCCATCAATCCGATCAGCGTATAGAAAAAGCTGTTCGGGCCAAGGGCTGTCATCGCATAGCCAACAAAAACAGGCATTCCGATGGCACCAACCCCGCCGACAAAAATTAAGGCTCCGGCAGCGCCTGCCATGTCTTCGGGCTCAAGATAATCGTTGGTATGGGCGATAAGAAGTGAATATAGCGGCCCAGTGCTGCCGCCGATCATGGAACCCAGCAAAAGTATGACGTAAAAGGAATCTGACAGCAGAATGCCAATCAGCATCAACCCAGATGCAATCGCCGTGATGAAAACAATTAAAACGCGCCGATCCATGTGGTCGGAAAGCCACCCGATGGGAAATTGCAGGATAACGCTGCCCAAATAGATGGCGCCAACAAAGATTGTGATTTGCGCTACCGTAAACCCCATCGCGGAGCCATATACTGCGGACATCCCAAACATAATCGAAAAAGCACCACCAAGGATAAAGGAGCCAACAAACCCGAGTGGCGACGCATTAAAAAGCTGCTTTACGCCCATGGGCTTTGATGTTTGAAACACTGGAGCAGGGCTGACCGACAGAAGAATTGGGGCGAACGAAATTGATACTACGATCGACATCGTAGCGAAAAGCACAAAGCCAGACGGGTCGGCAAGGTTCATTACAAATTGAGCGGCCACAATCCCGGTCATTTGTGCAATCATGTAAGCCGAGAGTGCTTGGCCACGGGTTTCGTTGGTGGCTGAATTGTTTAGCCAACTTTCCGCAACCACATAAACGCCCGAAAACCCAAACCCGACAACAAAGCGCATCGCGGCCCAGACATAAGGGTCTGGCGCAACCGCGTAAATAATAAACGCGGCTGAGACAGTGGAGGCAAGTGCCGCGAATACCCGCACATGGCCAACACGCGCAATCATCCTTGGCGCGAACTTGGACCCAACCAGAAAACCCAGGTAATAGGCCGACATCACCCAAGCCATCGTGGTTGCGGGAAACCCCTCGATTGCGCCGCGAACGCCAAGCAATGTGCCTTGCAACCCGTTGCCGAGCATCAAAAGAAAAATACCTAACAGCAATGCCCAAGAGTTTTTTAGGATATAGACCATTAGATGTCTTTGTTTGTTTTTGGTTGATCGATTCCGGCCTCACGGAAGTGGCGGTCGATCTCGAAATGCAAGTCGTTCTTCTTGGGTATCAAATCATCGACCGATCCAACATGGGCGCGGAGTTAAAAACCGAGGGCGCTGTCGCCGAATTTGTCGAACAGACCCTGCGGCTCAGGATCGACCAGCACCAAATGGTGATCGCGGCCGCGTGCCCGGTCCCCACTGCTGTCTTCGGCTGTATCGGCTTGGAGGACTTTGATCCGTTCAGATAGCACATTGAGCGTGAGTGGTGCGCTGGAATTCTGCGCGAATACCGTGACGCTGCCGATGAGCAAAGCCAGCGTGGTGATCCTCGAAAGAGTAGGCATGTTTTGATGGCAAATTTGGGTGAAGATCACGCGGGACGTCCCTATACAGCAGGCGGCGAAGATGGTCAGTAGCAATTCCCCAAAAAAGAGCCCCAGTTCCAGCACATGCTCGATTCCGGCAGCCCAGCGGCAGGAAATTCGACATGATCCTCGCCAACCAAATTCCATTTATCCCGCAAGCTGACCACCGGAGTTCAAGAAAACCTTCGATTCGCTGAACCCGGCGGATGGGCTCGACGGTACACGGCAGCGACCCGCCTCTTGGAGGCTTGTTGAGTTCAGAAAACTGGTTCATGAAATCAAAGTTCAATTTTCGACACCGAGTTGGGTTTCTCGAACTGAAGCATTCGTTTTTCAGCTCTGCTCGAACCCGCGTTCGGCATCTTACGACTCTGATGAAATGTGGGCGGATTCAACCGCATAAGCGCCCGGACGACCGCGACAGCCACATCATGGCTTGATTATGGTCGACCCCAGATGCAGCAACCGCGTCAAAGTTTGATTTCATCCCCGCAACCCGGATTCGCCAAATCAGCGCCTGATTTAGCCAAAACAGCGCTGCGAGGGCCAAATCAAGCCTTGATTTAGCTCTCGCAGAGATGCAGCGCCCGAATCAAGGCCCGATCCAGCTCTCGTCTACCCGCTTGGGCTGAATCTTTTTGGCTTGCCTTGCCTCGGCATTTTGATCACAATCGCTAGCGAATAAGCAAACGGGCTATTTATGAGCGATAATCAAAACAAAATCATCCGGTCGTTTTCGTGGCAGAGCGCCTCGAACGAATCCTACGAAGAAACCAATAACCAGAACGCGAAAACGATTCGCGAGTTGGGGCTGGACACGGTCAATCCGACGATCGCGGCGGCGACGACGGATCTGGAGACCTGGAACGAGCATTTCACGACGCGGCTGGCGGCGGATCGGAAGCAGAAATTCACCAAGGAACGGAATGATTGGGACGATCGCCGTGACTTGATCCGCAGCAGCATCATCGGCGGCATCAAGGGCTCAGCGACGTTTGATCTGGATGCGGAAAAGCAACAGGCCGCCGAGCAGCTGCTGCCGTTGGTCGAGAAATATGGAATGGCGGTCAACCGGCTCGGATACAGCGAGCAGACGGCCGTGGTGCGACGGGAATTGGCGGATTATCGTGATAATGCAATCGCGACTGCGGTGGCGAAGATGGGTCTGGGTCCGTCGCTCGATGCGTTGGAAGCGGCGAACGAGAAGGTGGACGAGTTTGTGCGCAAAGAGGCTCAATCCGAACCCGCGTCGCCAACTGCTGACGATGCGGACGTCGAACCTCTGCCGTTGATGCGGGAGTGTAAGGATGAGTTGAGTTCGTTGAATACAACGATCCTGACGGTGGCTGCTTATCACGCGGAGAAAGGCGAGTCGCCGTATCGCGAGGCGATGGATCAGTTTTATGCGCGGATCACCGCGGCTCAGGCGCTGAAGAAGCGGCGCGAAGGGGATGAGGGTGGCGGCGGGGATGGGGAGTCGTCCTGAGGTGGGAGGTGGTCGTCAAATTTTGGTAATCCTCCCACTTCCGCTTTTCAAATCGCGCCTTGGGGATACCATGCGCGCATGCTGGATATCCGCCTTCTCAGAGAAGACCCTGACGGTGTTGCCGAGCGCGTCAAAACGCGTGGCGGCGACGCGCATACGCTGGTGGCCGACGTGCTCGCCTGCGATGAAGAACGGCGTAAGGCCGAAACCGAAAAGCAGGCGCTGCAGGGCGATCGCAAACGCATTTCCAAGCAAATCGGCCAGCTCAAGGGCAAGGGCGAGGACACTTCCAAAGTCGAGGCCGAGGTCCGCGAGATCGGCGACAAAATCAAGACGCTGAGCGAGGGCGCGACGGCTGCGGAGGATCGTCAGCGCGATCTGCTTTTGCAGATTCCGAACCTGCCGCATGCGGATTGCCCAGTCGGCCAGGACGAGACGGCGAATCCTGAGGTGCGCATCTGGGGCGAGAAGCCGGAGTTCGACTTCGAGCCGAAGGATCACCTGACGCTGTGCACGGAAGGCGGTTTGCTCGACTTCGAGACGGCGGCAAAAATCAGCACGGGCGGCTTTGCTTTGTTTAAAGGTCAGGGCGCGCGTTTGGAGCGGGCGTTGATCCAGTTTTTGCTGGATCTCCACACGGCTGAGCACGGCTACACGGAGTACAGCCCGCCGTTCATCATCAACCGGGATTGCATGACTGGGACCGGGCAGCTGCCGAAGTTCGAAGACGACATGTACGGGATCGAGGACGGCAAATTCTTCCTCGCGCCGACGGCCGAGGTGCCGGTGACGAACATGTGGCGCGATATGATTGTGAAGGCGGACGAGCTGCCTATCAAAGCGACGGCTTACACGCCGTGTTTCCGCAAGGAGGCCGGCGCGTCGGGCCGTGAGAATCGTGGTTTGATCCGGATGCATCAGTTCGACAAGGTCGAGTTGGTCCAGATCGTTCACCCGGACGATTCGTTCAAGACGTTGGAGACCCTGACGTCGGAAGCTGAGAAAGTTCTGCAACTGCTAGGGCTGCATTATCGGACGATCGAGCTCTGCACGGGCGATATCAGCGACAGCTCCACCAAAACTTACGACATCGAGGTCTGGGCACCTGGTCAGGGTTCGTATCTGGAGGTTTCGAGCTGCAGCAACTTCGTCGACTACCAGGCGCGCCGGATGAATCTGCGTTTCAAGGACGAAGACGGGAAGAACAAGGTCTGCCACACACTGAACGGATCGGGAACGGCGTTGCCGCGTCTTTTCGTGGCGTTGGTCGAGACGTATCAGCAGGCGGATGGATCGATCTTGATTCCCGAAGCGCTACAGCGGCATTTCGGGTCGGAGAAGATCGGGTGAGACTCAGCAGCTGCTAACGGTCAGCCAAGTCTTGACGGACAAGAAAGGCGCGTAGCGCTCTAACTTGAATAGCCGTGGTCGCAGGTGAGCTTGCGAGCCAAGGCCACGGTGGGAGTGCGAAAAATCCACAAGCCGCGTAGCGGCGATACGTCATGGTGGCACCGCTACGCGGCCTATGTATTCTTGGGTTCGGGTTTCGTGGCCTGGTCTCGCTGAGGCTCGCCTGCGACCACGGCTATTCAAGTTGCAGACGCTACGCGCCTCAAAGGGTCCTTGTTTTCCCGTCAGATTCGACTTGGTCGAAACACCGCTAGGGCCCCGAGTTTCCGCGCATTCCGGCCGCCATGTCCGCTCCAGTCTTGACTGCGCCTGCGCCGAGCGTTCCAAGCAGGTTCGTTCGCTGACCTTCGATGATCCGCTGAACGGTCAGGCCGACAAATTTGCCGTCTAGGCTGAAGATCGGCATGCCCTGAGCGGTGCCGGCGGTGGTCAGGTAGTAAGTTACGTTGCGCTTGGAAATCGCGGTGACGTAACCGGGAATCACCGAGGGAATGTAGGCGTAGACGGGCGACGAACGCGATAAGCCGATCACTTCATCGGCGATGCTGATCTGGCCTTCGACAATTTTATTCGAGAGGTCAACGAAAGGGAGGGCCTTCTTGCGCTCGTTGATCTGGCGCTTATCGATCATCAGAAATGCGAGGTCGAGATCGACATCTTCGTCGATTTTGGAGGCGTGATATTCGCTTCCGTCGGCGAGGTTGATCTGGATTTCCTGGAAGACCGATCTGGCCTCAACAACGGTGACGAAATCCTGGGAACCGGCGGGGCGGCCGCGATTGCCTTTCATTCCGACAGCTAGATCAATTGCGCTGTTGGAGATCATGATCAGGCCGTTTTTGCTAATGATCGTGCCGAGAGTCTGGGCGCGGCGATCCTGCGTCGGCAACGGAGCTCCATCAGTCGTGAAATGGATGGTGCTGACCGCGGTGATCACGACGGTTGATTCCTGATATTTGTGGTAAACGTCGCGGGCAGCGAGGGTGGTGGGCGACTGCGCGCTGCCGAATGTGGCGAGGCCGAATACAGCCAGAATCAGAAGGGAAATTTTGCGATTCATGAGAGTTTCAATTTAAAGTAACAGGGCACGAAGCCGGTTTCCGGAGCGCTCGAAAAACGGAGGGCAATTACAACCCGGATCCGCGTTCAGTTCAAGGATGAAAGCGCCGTTCACCCGCCAGCAGCCCGTTGCATGGGCTCGGTTGATTGATCGACGATCGCTTGGATTTTTTCTGTCAAATCAGCGATGCAGACTTCGCGCGTCCGACCTTCGCCGGTTACGCCAGGGAAGTCGTTGCACAGTGCCATGAACCAGCCATCGGTTTCATAGACGATGGCTTTAATTTCCTGCGCCATTTTGGGTTTTTACGGTGAGGTTTTTGGGGAGAGGAGCGTCGGTGCCGGTCAGTTTGGTCTGGCCGGAGTGGTTGGGCCGAGCGCGGTGGGGGAAGTTTCAGGCGGGCGATTGTTGTTTGCCGCCGGTCCAGAAGTTTCGCCGTCCGCAGGGGCGATTTCGTCCGGTGCGGGTGCCGGCTCCGGCTCCTCGATCACAGTCGGGCGTAGCGCGTCGTCGTCCGGTTCTGGAGCGTTGCTCTGGTCGTTGGCCGGCGGTCTGACGCCGACGATTTCGTTGATCGCGTCATTCTGATTCGCCACAGGCGCTTGATTTTCATCCGGCGTTGCTGAGTCCGGTTCGGCCGGCGGAATATCAGCAGCTGCTGGCGGTTCTTCCGTTTCCTCGGTGATCCGCATCCGCTCCTCATGCGCGCCAGCGTTCTTGGCCAAAAAATAGACAGTCGGGATGAGGAAGATCAACAGAATCATCAGCAGCAGCATGGCCAACGGATGCCCGCGCCGCTGTTCGACGAGATTCTTGTGAATTGGAATCGTCGTGTTCGGCGGCGCCATCGTGATCTTCGGCTTGAGGTAGCCGGAGTCGAGAGTGTTCGTCTTCGGTCCTTGCATCGCCTCGATCACGTCGGACGCGTCCACCTCGAGATACTCGCTGTAGATCCCGAGGAAACTCCGTGCGTAGGTCGGGTTCGCGAAGTGCGAGTAGTCATCTTCTTCGAGATGACAAAGAGTTGACTCAGGAATCCGCGTTTCATGCGCGATGTCTTCAGTCGACTGGCCCTGTTTCAGGCGGGCCTCTTTGAGCTGTTTTCCAATCGTCTGGCTCATTCGGTTCTGGGAATGAGCACCTTAAGCGATTTCTTCTCCCAGATCGACAAGAATCTCTCTCGGTTTCGCTCCATCGCCAGGGCCGACGACTCCGCGTTCTTCGAGAATGTCCATCATCCGAGCCGCGCGGGTGTAGCCCAGCCGTAATCGCCTCTGCAAGAACGAAGTAGACGCTTTTCGCTCGGTCATGATCACGTCGAGGCATTTCTCCAATGTTTCTTCGTCCTCTTCGCTGACATCGGTGTCTCCGTCGCCTCCAGCAAGGGTGTCCTGAATATCCGATTCGAAGACCGGCTCGGCCTGGGCAGCGCAGTGATCCACGATGTCGGTGACTTCCTCCTCGGTCAAAAACGCGCCCTGCGAACGGACCTGAACTGGCGAGTCCGGCGGCTGGTAAAGCATGTCTCCCTTGCCAACGAGCTTCTCCGCTCCGGATTTGTCTAGAATCACTCGGCTGTCCATCGAGGAAGCGACCTGGAACGCGATTCGAGCCGGAATGTTCGCTTTGATCAAGCCGGTGACGACGTCAACTCGCGGCGATTGCGTCGCCACGATCAGGTGAATCCCGGCCGCGCGGGCTTTCCCGCAGAGCCGTGCGATCGCGGTCTCGACATCCGCTGGCGAGGTCTGCATCAGGTCGGCGAGCTCGTCGATGATGACGACGACGTAGGGCAGGCGCTCGGGAAATTCGTCCTTTTCCGGCTCGGTTGCCTCCTCAGCAGCTGCTGGGGTCGCGATCTGGTCATCTTTGAGGGAAACCGCGTGCGCGAAGCTCTGTTCCATTTCCGGCGCACCCGGAACTGGCATGAAAACGTTCTCGCCTTCGATGAATTCGGGCCGATCGCCTTTGGGCGTCCCCGTAGCTGATTTTGCCGCCTTCGCAGCCTCCCGCGCTGCTTTCCTCGCGCCTCTGGGCGGACGTGCTTTGCGGTTAGCGCGATTGTTGAATTCCTCAAGCTTGCGGCACTTCACTTTCGCGAACATTTCGTAACGCCGCTCCATTTCGTTGAGGCACCAGCGCAGAGCGAGGAGCACTTTTTTGGGATTCGTCACCACCGGAACCGCGAGGTGCGGAAGCGTGTTGAAAATCTGCATCTCAACGACTTTCGGGTCGATCATGATGAAGCGCAGCTCCTCCGGAGTGAAACGGAACAGCAGGCTGGCGATGATCGAGTTGATGCAGACGCTTTTTCCGCTGCCGGTCGCTCCCGCGACGAGGAGGTGAGGCATGCTGGCGAGGTCAGCGATGACCGGCTTACCATAAACGTCTTTCCCGAGCGCCAGGGGAATTTCGGCTTTGCCCTTGAGGAAGTTCGGGTCCTCAAAGAGTTCGCGCAACGGCACCAGCACTCGGTTTGAGTTCGCGATTTCAATCCCGACCGTATCCTTGCCTGGGATCGGCGCGAGGATGTTGATCCGCTCGGCCTTGGTTGCCCGGGCGAGGTCTGCCTCGTAAGTTGTGATTTTTTTCACGCTCAGGCCTTTGCTCGGGTAAACCTCGTAGCGCGTGATCGAGGGGCCTCGCGTGATGTCGCCCGCGGTGACTTTCACGCCAAACGTCCCTAACGAATCGATGATCGTCTGTTGAGTTTCGAGCAGGGCCAATTTATCCGTGGGCTCCTCCTCTTCGTCGTCGTAGGCAAGGAGATCGAGAGACGGCAACTGGTAGTTTTTGAACGTGTCGCCGGTCGGCCCGAACGAGCCGCCGACGGTGTCCGCAAGCGTGCCGGTGGACATTTTTGGCCGCGGCTTGCGCTCGTTGGCGTCGATAATTTTCGGTTCCGGGTGCTTGGGAGCTGGGATGACGATGGTCTTGGGCTCGGGATCCGGCTCGAACGGCGGATCGTCGTCCTCGATCGCGCGGCTCTTCGCCTTGGCCGATTTACGCTTGGCCTTCGGCTTTGCTTCCGGTTCGAAATCTGGATCAGCAACTGGAGCGGGCTTTCGCGGCTCCATTTCTTTTCGCGGAGCGCGACTTCTCGGAGCAGCAGCTGCTCCGCGAGCGATTTCCGGCTCGTAGTAAGCCATTTCGCGTTCTTCGGCCCGCCGCTCGAAAAAGGCGACGACTTCCGCGCGGAGAACCTGGAAAATCTCGAACGGATGAAATCCAGTCAAGAGGATCAAGCTCACGAGGTAGGTCATCATGAAAACCACACCCCCGCCGACCGGGCCCAGGACTTTGCCTATAATGAGCTGGCTGAAAATATAACCAGCCAGTCCGCCCTCGCTTTTAGGAAGTTGGTAGGTCTCGATCCAGCCCACGAAAAATTTCGTCTGCAGGTCGATCAGTCCGGACGCAGCGATCAAAAACCCGAACGCAGCCGCGAGAGTTCGCCAGCGCAAAACATCGAAACCCATCAGAGCAGCTGCTCCGAACCAGGTCACGATCGCAGGGATCAAAAAGCAGGCTCCACCGAAGAGAAAATACGAAAATCCGGCGAGAACCGCGCCGAATGGCCCGATGTAATTTCCGGCCGTGGCGACGTCAGCTCCGGCGATCCGGGTGAATCCAGGAACCCAACTCGGCAAGTCGTAGACCGAATAGGAGATCAGCGCGAGAAAATGGATGATCCCGAGTCCTGAGCAAATGATCGCGAGGACCTCATGCCAGTTCTGGCTATCGACGAGCTTGCGGCGAGGCGGCAGCGCTGCGGCTTTTGCCTTGGCTCTGGCGGAGGGTCGAGCCTTTGCCTTTGGTTTTGGCGCTTTCTTCGCGGCAGCCTTGCGCGCGGGGCGTTTGGATTTGGATGGAGGCATGCAGGGAGTGCGCGTGGAGCGGCGGCAAAAATTTAAAAATTTCCTCGGCGTCCCAGAGGATAATTTAAGGAATTATAATTGCCGTAGTTCAGGCAGGTTCAAGGTATTATTTTAAAGTTTTCTTAATAATCTGGAAATTGAAAATTAATCGGTGCCGAAGTCTTCCGGCGTCAGCGACGCTCAAAAGTTACCTGACCGAACTCCTTGAACAGCCGTCGGAACTCGCTAAATTCCGCCCATCATGGCAGACCTCAACATTACCGCCTATCTCAAGACCCAGTGTGGCTGGAGCGAAGGCGTTCGCGCGATTTTCCGGAAGTACGACCTCAAGTACGAAGAGAAAGACATCATTCAAAACCCGGCTTTTCGCTGGGAAATGGAGCAGAAAAGCGGTCAGCCGCTTTCACCGTGCGTCGAAGTCAACGGCACGATGCTCGCAGACGTCAGTGGTGAAGAAGTCGAATCCTGGCTGACCGAGAAGGACCTCCTGGCCAAGAATGACGCCGCGCCTGACGCGCCGATCGATTCCTCCTGCACCGACGAGCAACACGCAGCGATGGACCAGGCAGCTCAGGCCGCGCGGATTCAGTTCATCAACGGCTGAGTTCCGCAGTTTCGACCCTCACATTCGAACAATTTTACGTTTTTGACTGGCACCGCAATCGCGGTGTCAGTATCGTTTTGGGCTTATGGCAAAAAATTCGCCAAAAAAAATGGCCCTTGGTAAAGGGCTAGGCTCGCTGATCAAGGCTCCGAGCGGTGCGACCGCTCCACCGGCAGCGACAGCAGCTGCTGACATCAAGCCTGGAGAACGGGTCTTGAAACTCGGGCTCGGTGATATCGTTTCGAGCCCGTTTCAGCCGCGAAAACGCTTCCCTGAGGAGGCGATCGCCGAGTTGATGGAGTCGATCCGCGAACACGGCGTGATCCAGCCGCTGATCGTCCGCAAGGTCGACGGCAAATACGAGCTGATCGCTGGCGAGCGCCGTTTCCGCGCCTGCCAGAAGCTCGGGCTCGACGACGCACCGGCGATCGTTCGGGAGGCGTCCGACCGCGACGTCCTCGAAATGGCGCTGATCGAGAACCTCCAGCGTGAGGATCTCAACCCGATCGAAGAGGCCGAGGCTTATCGCAAACTAGCCAAAGAATTCGGGCTTCGTCAGGAAGACATTGCCCAGCGAGTTGGTAAAAATCGCGCGACGGTCGCCAACGCGATGCGGCTTCTCGACCTGGCCAAAAATGTGCAGCTGTTAGTTGTGCAGGGCGTGATCGCCAACGGCCACGCCAAGGCGATTCTCGGCATCAAAAATCAAGAGGAGCAAGCGCTCGTGGCCGACATGGTCGTTAAGCGAAAGCTCACGGTTCGGGACACCGAAAAACTCGTCAATCAGCAGCTTGGGTTGAACGGTGCAGGCCGGAAAACCAGCAAAGCAAGCACAGGACCAACCGGCGAGCTTCCCGGATATCTCTTGGCGATCCAGGATAAGCTTCGGACTCGAATGGGAACGAGCGTCTCGCTCCGACCCAAGGGAAAGGGCGGGAAAATCGAGATCGAATATTACGAAAATGACGATCTCAGCCGCCTCTTGGATTTGCTTGGAATCAAAATCGACTAACGATGTCCACAAAGCCGTTTCAGATCGCGATCGTTCTTGCGCTGGCTTCCTGCGGAGGTGGCGGCGGCGACAGCGGGCCGGATTACAAATACGATTCGGCTACCGCGGTTCATCAGAATTTCTCCGGCGAAAAGGCCTTCGCCCACGTCGAAAAACTCGTCGACTTCGGCCCACGCCCGGCAGGTTCGCCAGCGATCGAGCGTTCCCGCGTTTACCTTGAAGAACAGCTCGCTGCCTTGGGCTGGCATACTTTGAGGCAGGGATTTCCAGCTGAAATTCCGAACGGCGCGACAGTCGATTTTGTCAACCTCCGCGCCCGGTTCGGCGATGCCGACAACACCACTTTCTGGGATCAACCGCGAGCGATCCTGATCGGTTCTCACTACGACACTAAGCGCATCGATCACATCAAATTCGTCGGAGCCAACGACGGCGGCTCCAGCACGGGAGCCCTGCTCGAGATCGCTCGGATCGCGGCCGCGAATCCGGAACTCGCAGGTCATCTGGAGCTCGTTTTCTTCGATGGTGAAGAGGCTGTGGTAAGGTTTTCGCCAACTGACGGCCTCTACGGAAGCAAGCACTACGCCCGCAAGAGAGTCCGGCGGCAAAGTGAATCTCAGCGGCCGAAAACGGTCGTGATTCTCGATATGATCGGTGACGAGGACCTCTTGGTCCGAGTTCCAAGCGATACTCCAAAGCACCTGACCGAAAAATTGTTCGCAGCTGCCGAGGAACTTGGAACTCGAAAGCATTTCGGCATCTGGGGTTCAAAAATCACGGACGATCACGTCCCGTTTCAAGATGAAGGAATCGATGCGATTGACCTGATCGATTTTGACTTTCGTGCCTGGCACACTTCAAGAGATCGGATGGATCAGATCAGCGCCGAGAGCCTCAAAATCTCGGGTCAAACGGCGATGCTCTTCGTGGAAAAATACCTCCTCGGCGGAGAGTAATTTTGGAGTGCGGTGGGAAGCCTCCGGCGAGACACCGCTTTCGACTGCACGGCCGTCGACCGCCTGATCCAATGCCTTTGGGAAATTGAAACCGATGTCGATGGCCGCTCGAAAGCGGTGTCTCGCAAGCTCCCCACCGCACTCCAAATCACTGTCCGATTCGGGCCAGCTGCTCTCCCGATTCGCGGTCGGCGATGACGGAAAGCGTGTAACGCAGGTTCGCGACGGTCGCTGTCGACTCGACTCGAATCACGGAACCTTGAAACTCGAAAGCATTTCGGCATCTGGGGTACGAAAATCGAAGACGATCACGTTCCGTTTCGCGATGAAGGAATCGATGCGATCGACCTGATCGATTTTGACTTCCGCGATGCTCTTCGTGGAAAAATATCTCATCAGCGGCGAGCAATTTTGGAGTGCGGTGGGGAGCCTCCGGCGAGACCCCGCTTTCGAGCGCACGGTCGTCGGCCGCCTGATCCAATGCTTTTGGGAAATTGAAACCGATGTCGATGAGCGCTCGAAAGCGGTGTCTCGCAAGCTCCCCACCGCACTCCAAATCACTGTCCGATTCGAGCCAGCTGCTCGCCCGATTCGCGGTCAGCGATGACGGAAAGCGTGTACCGCAGGTTCGCAACGGTCGCTGTCGACTCGACTCGAATTACGGAACCTTCCAAAGTCAGCCGCGCGCCGAGTTCCTGCGCTCGCTCGGTCGAAATGTTGAGCAAATCCGTCGCGTCGGAGGCCGTTTCGTTTGAGAACAGCTCATCGTCCGGCGTGCCGAGTTCGCCGTCTGGTCCATTCCGGGTGTCGACAAAACGCTGGGCGTCGGCCTCGTGAACTCCGGTGAAAGCCGCGATGACGTCCGCTTCAGCCGAGTTGACGTCGATCGTGCCGTCGCCGTAGAGCGTGAAATAATTTCGCCAATCGGGTTTCACTTTTACGACCTCGTCCATGCCGCGGACGAGGAGCAATTCTTCAATCGAACCGAAATCGGCGTTCCGAGGGTACTCGTCATAACCGGCTTGAGCGTACCACGAGTTCTCAGCTCCGTTGGTGCGCTCGTTCCGGTCGGTATCGACCCAATCAGCGATGCTGTCCGCCGCCATGGCCGCGTCATCCGGGTTCACGCCCCAGAGAATGAAAAGCTCTTCCAGACCCTCGGCGATAAAATCATCCGTCGCGAAATTAACGAGAATCCGGCCCTGCTCGCTGACGACTTTCACGTCGAGTTGAAAGCCGCTCGGCTCCATGACCTGGTGCAAAACTTCATCGATTGGGGTTACGTCAGGATGCGTTCCGAGCGCAATCCCGCTTTCGGCGATCAGCCGCGCTTCGTGGAGCGAGGCATCGAAAATTCCCTTTTCGGTCTGGTGCTTGGTGAGCTTGATCACGCCTGCGATCGACAGCGAAACAATCACGATTGATGCCAGCACAATCGCCAGCGCAGCGCCTCGCTCTGAACTGGGTTGACGCGGCCTCATCTTTCACTTCCTCCGGCTCCACCCGCTGGCGCGCCGCCGTTTCCTCCCCCTCGGGCACCGCCGTCCCTGCCATCACCACCAGGGCCGCGTCCGCCACCTCCCTTGCCGCCTTTCGGACCAAATCCGGGTCTGCCGCCTGGCCCGCCCTTGCCATCTGTGGGTCGAACCGGCGCGGTCGGCCTCACTGTGCCTCTGCCGCCGCCTCCAGCAGCTGCTGGCTGAGACTGAGATGTGTTGGCAGCCGGAGTTGCTGAGCCTTCAGCCTGCGGAATGTCGAAAACGACCCGCATCGCCGAGGAGCGGCCAGCGGCCTGGAGTTGAAGCTCGATCATCTGCGGACGCGCCGAATCGTCCTCCCAGAATTCTTCCCAGATTTCCTGTTCATCATTCCAGAATCGCCACTGCATGAACCCGATGTCCGGCAACAGATTCAGCCAGTAACGGCCTTCCTCGTCCTGCTGGAAAAACTCGTCGTCCGCACCCTGACGGATCGCCATTTGGCCAGCTTCAGCCTCGGGCGAAAAATCATCACGGCTGATCGCGACCTGGAAAACCGGCGTTTCCGGAATTTCGCCGTTAGGCGGTTCGTAAGGCAGGAGACTGACGGTCAGAGCCGACTCCGGATCCGCTACCGGGTTCTCGCCGAAGCTGAAAGCCGCCGGAACGCCGCCGATGACGAGCTCCTGAATCATGTTCGCTTCGTCGACGATTTCACAGGTGATGCCCGCATCGCTCGGCAGTCGTTCGAGCGTCGCTCGGCAGAGATCGATGAAGTGGAAGGTCGCTTCGTCGTTGCGCTGGGTTCGCTCGATCTCGATCGCGGCTTGGACTGAGGAATTCATCACCACGAAAATCGAGCTGGTGATCGTCGTTAGAATCGTCACCCCAATGAGGATCTCGATCAGCGTGAAAGCCGCCACGTTTTTCGGATTTTCCGCTCTCATCGTCCGCCTCCGCTTCTTTCGTCTTCGTAAATCCAGACCTCGGCTTTGCGCAGAATCAAATTCGCATTTGCGTTGTCGCTCACCGTCGCCTTCAGCGCGTACATCCCGGTCAGCGCCTGACCGTCCGTGTTCGCCAGCTGGAGCTGGTCAACGGATGTTCGGTAGGTCACGCCGAGCCGATCATCGACGTATTCGATCCCCATGTTCTCCAGATCCTGGTGCCGGGCTTCGGTCAGGATCGACTCGAGCCCGAATCGCAATTGGCGCTGGATCGCGAGGTCGTTCGAAGCGTTGATCGTCTGCCCCAATGCCTTAACCAGGCCAGCAAACGCGATCGCGAAAATCGTGATCGCGATCAGCACCTCGAAGAGGATGTAGCCGGAATTGCGCGGTCGGGCTGCTTTCATTCGACCCAGGATTGTTCGGATTCGATCTCGGCCGACAACGCGTTGAACCGGGCTTCAAAAAATGCGTCGTCGCGCTCAAATTTCACCATCAGCGGTCGGCACAAACCCGAAGGCTGAAAGACCCATCGATGAAAAATCGCACCGTCTAGCGGGTCCCATTCGGATTGACCCCAGAATCGAACGCTGACCTCGAAATCCTCCGGCCACTCGACGCGCACGAGAAACTCCTGATCCGGATCTGCTGCCGCCTGCTCGCCCGCGCTGCCAAACCGGCGTTCGGCCGCATCCGACATCTCCCTGGCGCGCGAACCCGACTCGATTTCCTGCAGCAGCTGCTCAAATTCTTCCGTCTCTTCGTAGGGATTGTGATAGGGGGCCGCCCACCATCCGTCAGCGTCGAAAGCCAGCTGGTAAGGCCGCTGCATCTGGATCGCGCGCAACCGAAGCGCCCTCGCCTGCCCGGCAAGCTCAGCAATCGGCTTACGAGCCTCGTTTCGCCGAACCACACCGTCGATCGCCGGAACCGAAAACCCGACCACGAGGATCAAAATCGTCGTGGCGATCAGGATCTCGACCAGCGTAAAACCGCCGGTGCCGAAAGACGGTTGCCGGACGATTTTCATCACTCTTCAGCCAAAGGCTCCCAGTTTCCGATGTCGTCTTCGGTGCCCGGTTCGCCATCTGGTCCTGCCGAGTAGAGGTCATACGAGCCGCCGTGTTCACCCGGCACTTTGTAGAAATATTTCGAGCCCCAGGGATCCATCGGGATCTTCTTCATGAGCTGAGACCAGTTCTGCGGGATCGGCTCCGATGTGGGCTTCTTCACGAGCGCTTCGATGCCCTGTTCCTCGGTCGGCACCCGGAGATTCCGGCTCTGGTAAACACCAAACTGAAGTTCAATCGCATCGATGTCGGTCTGGACTCGATCGTTTTTCACTCCGCCGATGATCCCTTCCGGGTTCAGCATCATCCAAGCGCCTCCAGCGAGGACTGCGATGATGGTGATGACGATCAGGATTTCAACTAACGTAAATCCTTTGTTTTTCTTGAGTTGGATTTTCACAATTGGAAAAGGTTCGGGTTATGCCTGGCTTCGGATGCTGGTGATCGATTGGAACAGAGTTGAGATGATCGCGAAGGCCACCACCATCACCACGATGCCGATCAGAATCAACACGATGGGAGGGATGATCTTGGTCAATCGGTCGATGCGTTTGCCGAGTTCGCCGTCGTAGCGGACGGCCGCTTTTTGCAGCGATTGACCGAGGTGCCCGGTTTGCTCGCCGATGGCGACGAGGTCCATGAGCAGGCCTGGAAACCAACCGACTTTGCGCATCGCTCCCGAGAGCGAACCGCCTTCGGCCACGATCTCGAGGATCTTCTTGAGTAGTCCGTTGAGGAAAATATTCGGCGTGGCGCGAGTCATCAGCCGCAGCCCGCTCAGGAGCGGAACGCCGTTGTTGACGAGGTTTCCGAGCGATTGGCTGAACTGCGCGCAAAACTGATTGGCGATCACCGGGCCGAAAAGCGGTGCCCCGAGTTTGTAGCGATCCCACCATGCTCGTCCCTTCGGTGAGGTGATCGCGAGCTTGAACAAAAGCCACATCGCGACCATCGCGATGACCACGAGCCACCACCAGCTGCTGAGGAAATCGCTTGAGGCGAGCAGCATCGAAGTCATCAGCGGCATATCCCCTTTGTTGTTCTCCAGAAGCGAGGTCAGCTGCGGCAGCACGACAGTGCCGATCACGATCACGAGGACGCCAGCGAGCCCGAAGAGGAAAGCCGGATAAATCAGCGCCGAGACCACCCGCTGCTGCAATTCCTGGATCACTTTCAGGTTGTCAGCGAGGCGACGCAGGATCAGGGCGAGCGAGCCGCTGGCCTCTCCCGCCGCGATCAGGTTCGTGTAGAGTTCGTCGAATGAAGGCGAGGCCTTTTTCAGCGCAACGGAGAATCGCGTTCCCTCGCGGATGTCGTCGCGGAGCAGGCCGGCGACGCGCTTGATGAACGGATCTTCCTGGCGTTCGTAGAGAATTCGCAACGCCTGTTCGAGCTGCATCCCGGCATCGAGCAAATCGGCCAATTCGTAAGTGAAAAGAATCAGCGTCGTCCGCTTGAGCTTCGGCGGTGGCCCGGCGGCCTTCGCCTCAGCAGCTGCTACGGATTTTTTCGATTTCGCGTCGGATTCTTCGCGAACGCTGACCGGGCTGAGCGACTTTTTCGCCAGCTCGCGATACACCTCGGCCTTGTTGCGAACCGAGACCGCTCCAGAGACAGTTTTGCCGGTGGTGTCGAGGGCGGTGTAAGCGAAGGCGGGCATTTTGGTTTGCTGGGCGAATTGAAACCCGCTGAACCCCCCGATGGTAGCGGAATTCCTCAGAATTTCTGGGAAGATGGACTCCAAAGTCCACGATCCATCGTCCACAGCCCTAAGGTCAGACCAACGCCTCTTTGATCGGCATCATCTCCGGATGCGCGATCGGCAACGGCTGATCGTTGTTGAAGAATTCTTCGTTCAGCGAATCGATCCCCAAAGCGTGATACCACGTGTGAAAAACGCTGCCGATGTCGTAGCCGTGTGGGTCGTCGACGAAAACGCCGTCCTTATCCGTGCTGCCGATCACCGCGCCCTTCTGAATCCCCACGCCCGCCATCGCCATCGACCAGGCCTCCGGATAGTGATCGCGGCCGTGATGACCGTTGATCCGGGGCGTGCGACCGAATTCGCTCATCGCGATCACGAGCACGTTGTCGAGCATTCCGCGATCGCCCAGATCCTCGATCATCGAGGCCAGCGCCATGTCGAATTTCGGGATCAAACTGGCCGAGGCATTGAAGTGATCGCCGTGCGTGTCCCAGCCATAACTCGTGACCTGAACGAAGCGCACGCCAGCCTCTAACATGTTCCTCGCAACCAGCATGTGCTGACCGAGTTCCGTCCGACCGTAGCGGTCGAGATCGCTCTCCGGCAGCTTCGTCGTGTCGAACAAATCCGCCCGCTCCATCAGCTTGCGCGCCATGTCGTAAACGTAACTCTGAGCCTCGTTCGCGTTCTTGCGGCGTGGAGCGGCGTAGCGATCGCTGAAGCGCTGACGAAGCTCGTTCCGAGCCGCATCCTGCTCAGCTGAGATCGTCGCCGGCCTGACGAAATTTTCAGGCGGCTTTCCATCGCCAAAAGCCAACGCGCCGTATTTCGGCCCGAGAAAACCGGCGTTCTCCGGCTTGAAACCGCCGCTACCCGGCTTAATCCAGACGTAAGGCGGCAGCCCGCTTTCGCCCGGGCCCATCAACTTCGAAATCGCCGAGCCAACATAGGGATAAACCACACCGCGATTCGCCGGATCGCCTCTCAACATCCGAGGAACGCCGCCCGAATGGCTGTTGTCCTGAGTGTGCATGTTTCGCACGATCGTCATCTGATCCGTCAACTTCGCGAGCCGCGGCATCAGCTCAGAAACGTGGTAACCCGGGATCGCAGTCGGGATCGAGCGGAACGGCCCACCGAATCGCGTGTTCGGCTTCGGGTCCCAGCTTTCGGCCTGACCCATCCCGCCGTCAGTCCAGACGAAGAGCACCTGGCGGTTGTTTTTCTCGATCTCCGCAGCGACAGCCGGGTGCAGAATTCCGCCGAGCCCGTTGACGCCGGCCCCAGCAGCTGCTGCGCCGATTGTGCCGAGAATTCGGCGGCGAGAGAGATTGTGCTCGGAAGGCGTGCAGAGGTCGTCGTTCATTGCTTCAACATTCACGAATCGCTTGCGGTCGCCCTTTCACGGGACGGAATTTGACGCGCGCCGACTCCTCCCGAAACTGAGCCCATCATGACGATTCAAGTTGGCATTGTGACCATTTCCGACCGGGCCAGTTCCGGCGAGTACGAAGACCACGGCGGCCCCGCGTTGAGGGCCGAAGCCGAGAAGCGCGGCTGGAATGTGGCTGCTGAGGCGGTGGTCCCGGATGATGTCGAGCAAATCCGCGAAACGATCCGTGGATTTTCCGCTCAAGGTTGCGGATTGATCCTGACGACCGGCGGAACTGGCGTGGCTGACCGCGACGTGACGCCCGAGGCGATCCAGGGAATCATGCGAGTCGAGATCCCAGGTTTCGGCGAGCTGATGCGGATGAAATCGTTCGAAATCACGCCGAACGCACTGATCTCCCGATGCCTCGGCGCGATGGTCGACAATTCGCTCGTGCTGGCGCTTCCGGGTAAGCCGACCGGTGCCGTCGAGTGCCTCGAATTCGTCGAAGGCGCGATTCCTCATTCCGTGAAGTTGGCCATGAAAGTGCCGACGAGCTGCTGATTTTAACCAAACTAAGCCATGAAAACCCTCTGGATCCCTATTCTCGCCCTCGCCGCCCTTCTTCCAATCGCGGCGGTCGCCCAGGACACTAACGAAGAGCCAAAACCGCTCCGAATCCTCTGCTACAACATCCATTGGTGTCTCGGCATGGATGGCGAGTACGACGTCGAGCGCATTGCCAAAGTGATCAAGGATACGAAGCCGGATCTCGTCGCGCTTCAGGAAATCGACGTCGGTGTGAAGCGCTCGGGACGCGTTCACGAGGCCCAAAAACTTGCCGAGCTGACAGGGATGGCCGTCCGACTGGGGCCGACGCAGGCTTACGAAGGCGGTTTGTTCGGCAACGCGGTTCTGACAAACCTCCCAATTCTCGACGTCGCGATTCACCCGCTTCCCTACACCGAAAGCACGCCGGAACTCGTGACTTACCCGCGTGGTGCGATCGCGGTGACGGTCGAGGGTCCTGACGGCCAGCCGCTGCGTTTCGTCAGCACCCATTTTCAACACAACGTGCACGAAGATCGCGTCGCAGAGGCCAAAGCGATCAACGCGCTTTTCGCGGCGGACGGCGACGAGACGCCGACGATTCTGGCGGGCGATATCAATGCTAAGCCGGAGGACGAGCCGGTCCAGCAGCTGCTGACTCGCTGGACCAACGCGACGAACGATCCACCTGCGCCGACCGTCCCGTCCAAAGACCCGAAATCGCGGATCGACTACATTTTTTATCGCCCCGCGGCCAGCTTCAAAATGCTCGAAGCCAAAGTAATCGACGAACCAATGGCCTCAGATCACCGGCCCGTGTTCGCCATTCTTGAACTCAAGAAGGCGAAAGCTAAGCAATGATTTCTTGAATCACGTGCCCGTGCACGTCCGTCAACCGCATGTCGCGGCCGCTGAAACGGAACGTGCTCTTCGTGTGCTCGACCCCTAACAGGTGCAGCATCGTCGCGTGAAGATCGTGAATCTCGAACCGATCTTCAACCGCCTTGTAGCCGAAATCATCGGTCTGGCCGATCGATGAGCCGCCTTTGATCCCGCCGCCGGCCATCCACATCGTGAAGCCGAACGGATTGTGATCGCGACCGTTCGAGCCCTGCGCAAACGGCGTCCGACCGAACTCGCCGCTCCAGACAACCAGCGTCGAATCGAGCAGCCCCAGCTTCTTCAAATCCGTGATCAACGCCGCGATAGGTTGGTCGACCGTCTTGCAATTCTTGTTATGACCTTCAACAAGACCGCCGTGCTGATCCCAGCGATCGCCATTCCCACCCGGGCAGGTCAACTCGATGAAACGAACCCCGCGCTCGACTAACCGACGCGCAAGCAAACACTGAAGCCCGAAGGTCTGTGTGTTCTTGAAATCCGCGTCCAATCCATAGAGCTTTTTGACCGACTCCGGCTCCCCTGACAAGTCCATCAACTCCGGCACCGCCGTCTGCATCCGGAACGCCGTTTCGTAATTCTGGATCGCGCCCTCGACCTCCGGATCGCCGTTCAAACGCGCCAACGTCGCGTCGTCCAACTTGCGAATCAGATCGAGTTTATTCTTCTGCAGCTGCTGGCTCGACTCAGTCGGTTGAATGTTGGCGATCGGCTGTTCTTGAGGCAGGAAAATCGATCCCTGATACGCCGCCGGCAAAAATCCAGACCCGAAACAATCCAAGCCGCCTGGCGGGATCAAACCGCCGTTCAGCACGACAAAACCCGGAAGATTCTGGTTCACGCTCCCCAACCCGTAACCCGTCCAGGCCCCCATGCTCGGCCGACCCTGCAACCCGCTTCCGGTGTGCAAAAAATAGTTCGCTGACGTGTGCTCCGAGAACGCTGACGTCATCGATTTGATCATCGCCAGCTCATCCGCAACGCCCGCGACATGCGGAAACAGTTCGCTGACCCAGTGCCCGCTCTCGCCGTGTTGCTTGAACGCCCACTGGTTTTTCAGGACCTTGCCGATGTTGTCGAACTGCGTCGGCGCGAGCTTACCGATCACCTGACGCGGATCCTGACCGTGATATTTTTCCAGCGCCGGCTTGTAATCGAACGTGTCCACCTGAGACGGCCCGCCGTCCATGTAGAGGAAAATCACATTCTTCGCTTTCGCCGGAAAATGCGGTTCCTTCGGCGCAAGCGGATTGGAGCCGGATGGGTCGATCCCAGCAGCTGCTGAGTCGGCCCCGAACGCGCGATCGCCCATCAGAGCGCTGAGCGCGACCGCTCCGAATCCGTTGGCGCAACGCCGGAGCATGTCGCGGCGATTGGTAGGTTTGTTAGTGAAATTCTGGCAATGCATTGGGAAGAATGTTAGTCACACGTTGTGAGTGGTGAATTGCTTATCCGGCTACCTCAGCTCCTTTTCTCGCAGCAAACTGTCGAGCCAATCGCGATACGATTCGCCAACTTCAGGCACCGGTTTTTTGGAATAATCGATTCGTCGTTCGTAGCCGCCATTTTCGTAGCAGCGGTCGAGAACGGCTTGAAGATCTAGAACGATATCCGCGTCACCGCGTCTCAGCGGAATTCGAAACGGCTTGATCGGCTGCCGCAGCGAAACGGGGTAAAGCTCCCATTTGCGGGGATCGACGTAGCCGCGACAAACCGAGATCAGGCGGTCATCGCGCCAGGTCGCTGGGACCCGATCCTTTGGAACAGAGACGATGTGGGCACCGGACCGAATTAGATCGATCTCAACCAAACTGATTCCTCCTGCCAGATAGCCGCGCTGTTTACGTCGGTACTTGCGGCGTTCGCGTTCGCCGACTTTGTTGGCCGGGCTGATCACCTCGATCGCGGTGACTACTGAATTTCCAGTACGTGTGTCGACGATCAAAACATGGCGCTCGGTCCGCGGCTCATCATCGACCACGACCAACGGCTCAGCGACGGCGATTCCTCCCTCTTCGCCCTGATTCCAAGTCGGCTCCCACGGCTTTTCGTCGATGATATCCACGTCCGGTATCGCCCGATATTGTTCGCCATCTTCATAGTCGTCGATGCTCACGGACTCCTCGACATTCGACCACAACCCCTCTGGCAGCTGCCGTTGAATCTCGTCACTGATATAGGCGATCAGCCGCGTATGCACATTGCTCCAGAATGGCTCAAGGTAGGGGTCAAGACTGGGAAACGGGCTCTTCACGATTTGATAATTTGGCCGAAGTCTGCGCCAACGGCAAGTCAAGCGGCTGGCGCAAACTCAATTCAGATAGACAAAGTCCTTCGTGTTGAAAATCGCATGCGCCACGTCCGCCCAAGCCCGCTCGTCGAGCTTTCCGTAGTCCGCGGCCTGCTGTTCGAGGAAGGCCTTGAAGATCAGCAGCTGCTGGGCGGTTGCCTCGCGGGATGTCGCAGTTTCGATCATCGCGGCGATGCGCTGTTCCGGCGTTTGCTCAGGCGCGGCGAGCACGCTTTTTGCCCAGAGCTTAGATTGCTCGACGACGAACGGGTCGTTCATCATCGCTAACGCTTGAGCGGGGACGTTTGAAATGCTGCGTCGGCCTTTTGGGCCGAAGGGACCGGGGACATCGAACGTCAGCATCAACGGGCTGAGGAAATTCCGGTAGACAGCTCCGTAGACGCTTCGGCGTCCGTCACCGTCGAGCGGACCGCTTCCGCGAGCTCCACGCCCGGTCATAAACGCGGTGCGGTGCGTCGGGATGGCGGGGCCGAATTGTTTGGGGTCGAGGCGGCCTGACACGGCCAGAACTGCGTCGCGAATCGCCTCGGCCTGAAGGCGGCGGACGGGCATTCGGTGGAGGAAAATGTTCTCCGGGTCGGCGATGGCGACTTTGTCGAGATCGACATCGGGATGAGCGACGCTGTCTTGACGGTAGGATTGTGAGAGCACGATTTCGCGGATCGTGTGCTTCAGCGACCAACCGTTCTCGGTGAAGTCGGCAGCCAACCAATCCAGAAGGTGTGGGTGACTGGCGGGCTGACCCTGCGGACCAAAGTCGTCGACGGTCGGGACGATTCCACGGCCGAAAAGGTGATGCCAGAGCCGATTGACGATCACGCGCGAGGTCAGCGGGTTCCCGGCATCGGCGATTTGATCGGCGAGGTCTAACCGGCTTCCTTCTTTCGCGCCGAACGCCTCGAGATAACGGTTGGGGACTTCCTCGCCCGGATTTCCGTGACTCCCGCGAATGTAGACGTGCGCGTTCTCCGGCGTGCCCTGCGTCATCGCGACCGCGAATTGCGGAACGCGGATCGTGCCGGCGGTTTTGAGCCCGTCTTCGTGAATCGCGGCCAAGGCCGGATTGAGATCGGCAGCTCTGAGCAAATTATGCTTAGCAATCCAGTTGACGATCTCCGCGTCCTCGGCCGTCGCGGCACTTTTGCGCAGATTCGAGACTACCTCGCTCCAAACCTGATCCAGCCCTTCAGCCGGGTCATCCGATTCAACGACGCGTTCGATCAGCGGATGCCTACGGTTAGGCGGGCCTCCGTCTTTGAGAATCCGGATTTCGTCAATCGCGACCGAGCCGCCTTTCGAATCGACGAATTCCAGAAAACCGTTCTGACCGATGTATTTGTTCAGATTCCCGTCGAACGAAATCCAGCGCCAGTCGCCCTCGGTCGCTGTCTCGTTGCCTTTCCGGATGGTGCCCCGGAAAAGCAACGCGCTGTACATCGCCATATGGTAGTTGCTCGGCACAACGCGCATGATCACGTCGTTCGAACGTGCTTTAACCAAAATCCTCGCGTCAGGAATCGGGAAACTCGGTGAACGCAACGTGCCGACGTGATTCGGCCCTAACAAACCGCTATCGATCACGCCCGGCGCCGCCAGCAGTTCATGATTCGCGCCAAAACTCAGACTCGCCGTTTCGCCGCCGAGTTGAAAGCCGAAGCCCGTCGTCGACCAGCCTTCAGGCAGTTCGCCACCGCTGAAATCCGCGAACAACTCAGATTTTTCCTCAAACGTAGCCTGCGCCTCGCGATCACGTTTCACCGCGCTGCGCAAACCTTTGACAATGTCAGGGTTCGCCAGCCACATCGGCCAGAAGTCATCCACCTTGCGATCGTCCTTGCCTTCTGCGCTCAGAATCGCGCACCACGCGGTCAGCTTGGCCACGTCGAGGTCTGACGCTTTCGCCTTGGCGGCGATCGCCTCCGCGGACGGCAGCTGCTTTGCCGTGTCGGACGCCGGAGCCTTCGCAAACACGATGTGATCGACGTCGATGTGCCCCCAGCCGCCGCGATGCTCGTCGATAATCCGAAGTTCGGCCGCCTTCCCAACGAGGTCCGCCACCGACCAACTCGCCGGCTCCAGTTTGTCTGAGTTTTTCCCTGAGATCGTGCGGACCGGCTTACCATCGACAACCAATTCAATGCGCGTCTCCTTTTGCTTTCCGCCACCGATCAGGAAGTTGATGAATGGCTCTTCGATCGTGAACAGATCCGACGTTAGCTTGCCTTGTGGTCCGTCACTGCCGGCGAAGGAATTCGCAAACTTCTTTCCGCGAACGCCGCCAATTCTCTGAGCCGAATGCGCCGCAATTGGCTTGTCGCCAAAAGCTTTTCCTTCGACTTTCCACCGATCGTATCCGCCCTCGAAATCATCGAAAACTTCGCCCGCCCACGGATCGGCTTCATTCGGTTTTCCGGCCTCGGCCTTCATCAATTCAACAGCCGCCGTGAGGTATCGACCGGGCTGAACCGAATCGCCGTTCGTCTGCTTGAGAAGCTTCGCTGCGTCGACGCGCAATTCGTTTTGATGCGCCGCCGCAAGCTCGATCTGACGACCCGGATCGATCGGAACTTCCGTCCGGCAGCTGCCCTGAATGAATCCGGTCAATGCGTAGTAATCGGCTGTCGAGATCGCATCGAATTTGTGATCGTGACAGCGCGCGCAGGCGATCGTCAGGCCTTGAAACGCCTTGCCCATCACGTCGATCTGGCTGTCGAGATGATCGGCCTCATCGCCTAACACATCGGTCGGAGCGTGAGTCGCGTCGTGGAAATACCAGAAGCCTGTGCCGATGACCGATTCGTTGAAATCTTCGCCTTGATGGCGGCGAGGCTCAGCAAGCAAGTCACCCGCGATGTGCTCGCGAATGAACTGATCGTAGGGCACGTCCGCGTTGTACGCGCGAATGAGGTAATCACGATATTGATGAGCGTGCGGAATCGGATAATCGAACTCGTGCCCGCAGGTTTCGGAGTAGCGAACGAGGTCCATCCAGTGCCGAGCCCACTTCTCACCAAAGTGCGGCGAGGCCAGCAGCTGCTGGACGACTTTCTCGTTCGCGCTCGGCGAATTATCCGCCAGAAACGCCGCGATCTGATCGCGCGTCGGCGGCAGGCCGATCAGGTCAAAATAAACGCGTCTCAGCCACGTCCGCTTGTCGGCTGGCTTAGCTGGCTGCAGCCCAGCGGCCTCGATTTTTGCGAGGACGAATTGATCAATTGGCGACTTTGCCCAATCGCCATTCTTGACGCTCGGTGGCTCAGGATTCGCGACAGGCCGCCAGCTCCAATGTTCGTCGAAACGCTTTTTCAAGTCGAACGCTTCGACCAGCGCTCCGCCGGTTTTCTCGACCTTCGGCCGCGGATCCGGCGCTCCCATTTCGACCCATTTTTCCAGCGCGGCGACCTGGGCGTCGCTCAACTTCGTCTTCGGCGGCATCGGATCGATGATCTCTTCGGTGCGCCGCACAGCATCAATGATCAGGCTTTCATCGAGGTTGCCCAACTCCACCGCCGGACCAGTGTCGCCGCCGGTTTCCCAGCCCCACTTCGAATCGAGAACGAGACCGCCTTTGATTTTTTCGGAGTCCGTCGCGTGGCATTTATAGCAGTGCTCGACGAAGATCGGGCGGATCTCCTTCTCGAAAAATTCGAGCTGCTCGGGAGTCGGTTCGGCCGATACAATCTGGACGCTGAAAGCGAGCCAACTCGCAGTGAAGATTGGAAGGAGCCATTTCATGGGGTTTGAAGTCGAATCTACGTTAATCACTGTTCAGGGTTGTCGAATTCGCAGTTTATGATCAACGTCGCCTTGCCACAATTATGAAGCAAATTTTCCTCATTTTCATTCCGATTCTTGCCGCGATCGCCACGCCAATTCAAGCAGAGACGTTGCCACCGCTGAAGGACAACGAGGCTCCTCAGACTTGGGAAGAGCTCTGGGCGGATTTCGATCCGCAGGCCGATCCGCTGGACGTCGAGATTCTGAAAGAGTGGGAAGAGGACGGCGTCGTGCTCCGCGTCGTTCGCTACCGGATCGGGATTTTCAAGGGCGAAAAGGCGATGATGGCTGCGGTTTATGGATTTCCAAAGGGTGGGTCGAACCTGCCCGGATTGCTGAACATCCACGGGGGTGGCCAGTACGCTGACTACCAGGCCGTTCTAACAAACGCAAAACGCGGATACGCGACGATCACGATTGCTTGGGCAGGCCGGATCAGCGCGCCGGAATATCGGGTTTCGCCGAAAGAAGTACAGCTCTTCTGGGACGACGCGACTGATGATCCGGCTTACAAAATTACAACCGACTGGGGCGCGCTCGACGCCTACCACGCGCCGAGTCGGAACGGCAAAGATGCGTTCCCGACGATACGGGATGGGTCTGAGCCGTGGACGCTCGACGATGTCGAATCGCCACGGAACAACTCTTGGTTTCTCTGCACGTTGGGCGCGCGACGAGCCCTGACATTCCTCGAAAATCAGCCGGAAGTCGATGGCGAACGTCTCGGTGTTTACGGTCATTCGATGGGCGGCAAACTAACCGTGGCCACAGCTGCTGCTGATTCGCGAGTGAAGGCGGCGGCTCCGTCCTGTGGCGGAATCAGCGATCGCTACAACACGAATCCGCTTCACGGAGCGACGGTCGGAGATTCTCCAGCGCTGAAGCATCTCGACTGTCCAACGATCTTCCTCAGCCCGGCCAACGACTTTCACGGACACATCAATAATCTGGTCGAAGCAACCCGGGAAATCGGCGAAACCGAATGGCGCGTGACCTGTTCGGCTCATCTCAATCATCGCGACTACCCGGAGAACGAAGTCGCGGCGCAGTTGTGGTTTGATCAGCACCTGAAAGGTGAGTTCGAATGGCCCACGACGCCCCTGACCAAGCTCGAACTTAAGCACGCGGATGGGATTCCCACCTTTGCCGTCAGCCCGGATTCGTCCCGCCCGATTCTCGGCATCGAAGTCTACTACACCCAGCAGGGCAAAGTCGGGAAAGACCCTCGCGTCAATCGAATCAATCAGTTCTGGCATCACGCCGCTTGCGAACGCGATGGCGAGGCGTGGACCGCGCAGCTCCCGCTTTACAGCACCGAGGAGCCGCTCTGGGTTTATGCAAACGTGATCTACGATCTGGACAAACCGGTTAGCGGAGCCGGCTACTACTACGGGCCTTACACCGCTGAGAAATTCAACCTTTCGTCGCTGATCACCATCGTCGCGCCAGAGCAACTTCAAGCCGCCGACGTCCGGCCTGACCTTCAGCCATCAAGTGTCATCGAGACATTCGAAGGCGACTGGCGCAAAGAATGGTACGGCTACGATCGAGACGGTTGGGGAGTCCGTACTCACAAGGTTTATCATCCGATCTGGAAGGCACCAGCAGGCGCGAAGTTGTCAGTCGAAGTCAAGGCCGAAGAGCCTAACAAACTGGTCATTGGACTCGATCAGCACGCCGCCGAAGTTGCGATTGAGGGCGGAGCCGAATGGCAAACGATCACGCTCGCGCTGTCAGATTTCAAAGACGTTGCCGAGGTGCCATTGGAAAATTGGGATGGGCTTCTCGAACTTCGGATTCTCGCCGCCGAACACCTTCGTACGGTCGGCCGTGGCGACCGCAAAACTCGCCTCGTCGGAGGAAACTGGAAAGGCGCGCCTCCAACGTTCCGGAATTTGCGCTGGAAAGCGGAGTAGAAACGACTCAGCACCAGCTCCGATCAATCCAGCATTAACTTGGCGATTTGATTGGCGATCGCGTGAGGCTTCGCGCGCATCGAGTTCGTTAGGACGACCACGACGGTTTCCGACTCCGGCAAGACCAGAAGCTCGGTGATGAAACCGGGAATCCCGCCGCCGTGCCGGAAAGAAGGCTCGCCTTCGAAATTTCCGACGAAACAACCGATTCCGTAGTTGGATTTCTTCCCGCTGTTGAGTTCGCCCGCGGCAGTCATCGCAGCGAACGATTCCGGCTTGAGCAGCGAGTCGTCCATCAATGCTCGACTCCACTCGATCAGGTCTTCCGCAGTCGAAGCCAACGCGCCTGCGGCGTAGGGCATGGTCATGCTGACGAACTCCGCGTTCATAACTCGGTCGCCCCAGATCGCGTAACCGCTCGCGCGATTCGGAATGATCTTGGCGTGTCGATCGTAAACCGTCGCGCCGAGATTCAGCGGATCGAACATGCGTTCTTGGAGGAATTCTTCATAGGTTTGTCCGGACGCCGCTTCAATCACGAGACCCAGCAGGAAATAGCCGGAATTGCAGTATTTGAAGCGTTCGCCGGGCTCGAAAAGTAGCGGCTTGTCCTGAAACCGCTCCAGCAGCTGCTCGGGCTTCAAATCGATCCGGCGGCTTGCGCGATGCTCCGGCAGATCGGTGAAACTGACGATGCCCGAGGTGTGATTCAGCAAATGGCGAAGCGTTACCTTCGAGGCGACCTCTTCCGGATAATCGGGCAGATGCTTCGCTAACGGATCGTCGAGCGCGAGCTTGCCGTCCTCTAACAAAAGCAGAATCGCCGCCGCGGTGAACATCTTCGTGATTGAGCCGATTCGGTAAACGCTGTCCGCCGTCGCAGGCACGTCGAGCTCGATGTTGGCGAGACCGTACCCTTGCAGATGCAGAATCTCGTCGCCCTTCGCGACTCCGATCGTCAGCCCGATTGCGTTGCCGTCGATCGCATTTTGCGCGATCTCAGCGATCGCTTTGTCCAAGTTTTCCTCAGCCCAACAAGCTGAGAATCCGATCAACAGAATCGCAAAAACCAGCCTCATGATTCTGCCTCGAACTGTTCCTGGATGAATTCGAGCGAGCGCGCAAACGCCGCTTCGATTTCCGCTTTGTCTCCGCCCCAGAGGCCGTGTCCGCCGCCTTCGACCGTGATCAGCTCGACGCTTCCGTCGAGGTCGCGGATCACGTCGCGCATCTGGACCGATTGCCCGTAGTCCACATCCGGGTCCTTCGTCCCGTGGAGCAGCAGGAGCGGCGGAAACGTCTCCGTCGCTTTCCGCACTGGGCAGAAGGCTTCGAGCTTCTCCGGCTCCTTCAACGGATCGACGCCACTAACGATTTCCGTCCATTTGCCGAAGCGCTTCATGTAGTAGAAAAGCTTGCCGCGAGCCGCGAAATCTTCCTTGCCGGTCGAGGTGATTGGTTTGTCGCCGATGCCCGCGTAGGCCTCCTCTTTGGTCGGAGCCTCGCCTTTGCCAAAGCCCGGATTCGGCTGCGTCGTCCAGTCGCCGAGGATGTCGCCGAAGCCCCAGTAGCTAACGATCGCCTTCGGAATGCGCTCTTCTTGAATTCCCGTCATCAAGGAAAGGTAACCACCAGCCGAAGCCCCGCCGACAATCACGTTTTCCGGGTCGGCTTGAAAAAGCTCCGGCCCTTTTTCGTGAACCCACTTCAGAGCGTCGTTCACATCGGCGATGATCTCCGGAAGCAGCGTCTCGGGTGCCAAACGATAATCGAACGACACGAGCGCGTAGCCCTGCTTTCGGCTTAGCTCGATGAGCTGCGGCGGCACGCCCGCCCGGCTGTTCAGCATCAGCGCGCCGCCGTGAAACCAGATCAGCGTCGGGCGCTTGGTAACGTCGTCAGCAGCTGCTGGAAGGTAGACATCGGCCTTGATCTCGATGCCCTCGACTTCTTTGAAGACGAAAGTCTCGGGCTTCGGATCATCAGCAACGGCCAAGCCTGACAAAAGCAGAAATGCCGGGAACACCCGCTTCATTTCAGCGCGCCTTCGGCCTTCCCATTCGTCGTCAGCACATGAACTTCGTGTGCGCGGGCGTTTGGATGGAAGAATTCCCAAACGACTTTCTTGTCCGGGGTGATTTCGAATAGTTTTGGCTTATTCGGATCTTTCTGGGCGTAAGAGCAGATGATCGTGTTGCCGTTCGCGAGCCGCTGCCCGCCGCACGGATCAGCGAAGCGTCCGCCAACATCTTCGTTCGTCACGTGCCAGACGATTTTGCCGTCGGCATCGAACTCCACTGTCTGATTTCCGTGGGTCAAGTTGACTAACGTGTTTCCATTCTCCAGCCGAATCGCCGTGAACGGCCACGTGTGCGTTTCGCGTCCGCCAAGCTCCGGCGTGTCCGTTTTGAATGCCTTCACCACCGTGCCATCCGGCTTGTATTCTTTGACCACGAAGCCAAGCAAATGCGGCGCGATGTAATTTCCGTTTGGCAGTTTCCGCGCCATCCGCGTCTGCATGTGGGCGTTGTCGGAGTCCGGCTGAAGCGGCACGGTCACGGCGATCGATCCGTCTGGCGCAACTTCGAGCAACTGCGGTTTCACACCACGCTCGACGACTAACGTATTCCCATTTTCGAGCCGCTTCGCCGTTCCAAGCTCCTTGTTGCCTTTGCTAAGCTTGTAGCTCCAAACCAACTTGCCGTCGCGGCTGAGTTCTTTCGCCATGTTGCCTTGGGAAATCAGCACGTTGCCGTTTTCCAGCACAAATCCGTCGCGGGCACCGCCCGGCCCTTGCCAGACCTTCTCGCCATCCTCGCCGACGATCACAGTTTGAGGCCCGGCGATCAAAAACGAGTGCTTGATGCCGCTCTCGCTGCGTTGTTCGCCGAATGGCTCGGCCCAGCAGCTGCTGGCGGTGACGAGCGCGAGAATGAGAAATGAAATTCGTTTCATCCGACAACTGAGCATGAAACTGGTTCGACGGATACGATTTTGGAGCAATTTCAGGAGCGCGCCCAAAGACTGGCGAAAATGCGTGATCCGCCGCTGGGAGTCGCCGCGACTTTGCGTGTCCAAAGCGACTCGGAAGCCGAACTCGGGCATCTCACCGCTTCGCTCGCCTGAACTTGGCGTTTCCATCGCCCTGACATTGTGCTAAACATCCGAGGATTCGCCATGACCCCGCTCCCTTGATGCTAATTCTTTACACGACCGAAGACGGCGAGAGCCGGATCCAGCTCCGCGCCGAGAATGACTCCGTGTGGCTCAGCCAGTTGGAAATGGCGGAACTGTTCAACGCCACCAAGCAGAACATTTCCCTCCATCTCAAAAACATTTTTGAGGATAGAGAGCTGAGCGACGATTCAGTTGTCAAGGAATCCTTGACAACTGCCGCCGACGGCAAGGACTACCGCACCAAGCTCTACAATCTCGACGCCATCCTCGCCGTCGGCTATCGCGTCCGCTCGCCTCGTGGCGTGCAATTCCGGCGCTGGGCGAGCACAGTCCTCAAGGACTCAAGCGTCGTCCTATACCCTGATCAGTCCGCGAGCTGTCCGGCGACGGAGAAATCATCAAAGGTCAGGTGCCCCCAGCCAGTGGTCTTTCGATCGACGATCCGAAGGTAGACGGTCTGGCCGGTCCACTCTTCGACATCCCAGACGACGCGCTTCATTTGCGCTCCACCGGAACCGCCTGCGCTCAGCAGCTGCTGGCCGGATTCGGCGTCGACCAGGGCGACGAAGAGCGACTTTTCGTCGAGCCCGCCGCCGCTGACCAGAAAGCTCGCCTGTGGACCCGCGAGTTTGAAGCGCGGCGACTCGATCACGCCTTGCTGCTTGTCGTCGAACCCGTCGCCGGTGCCGCCGGTCGAGAGGTGAAATTTGCCCTCGTGGTTGAACGGCTTTTCCTTCCATCGCGGGAGCGACACGGCGTCCGAAACCGGCTTGCCTAATTCGCCCTCTACGATTTTCCAGCCTTCGAGATCGCCGGATTCAAACGTGAACCGCAAGTCGCCGAGCGGTTTGAAATCGTCGTAGGCGGCTTGGGCTGGCTTCGCTCGTTTCTTGATCGGGTTCTGCAGTTTCCGAGCTCCCTCGTCAAAAAATCTCGCCCCAGATCCCGTCTGATCGATGTCGCCAAGGTCGGCGCGAGCGGCTTCGATCCGTTTCATGAGGGAGGCGACGACTTCAGGGTTCGCGGCGGCGAGATTGGTGGTTTCGGCAGGGTCGGCGTCGAGATCGAAGAGGTGCAGCGCGTCGACTTCTTCGATCATCCGGCCCCACCAACCGAGGCCAGGCGGGTTGTTCGAGCGCGGGAGGACAAGCTTCCAGTTTCCAACGCGGACGCCGGTCAGGAGACAGCCGCTGTAGTAAAAATAGTCGTCGCGCGGGCTGGATTCGGTTTTGCCGAGTAGAAATTCGGAGGCATCGCGACCATCAATTTTGCGGTCCGGCACAGTGGCTTCGGCTAACGCCGCGAAGGTCGGCAACAGGTCCATAGTTGTGAGCAGCTGCTGGCTTTCGCGGCCTTCATTGATCTTTCCAGGCCAACGCGCGAGAAACGGAACACGACAGCCGCCTTCCCAAGTGCTCATCTTCCAGCCACGCAACGGATCGGCCAAACCAGAGTGATCCGCCGGGATGAACGGCTTGCCGTCTGGCTTCATTCCGCGAGTCGTTTCGATCCACGGACCGTTGTCGCTCGTGAAGATGACCAGCGTATTGTCGTCGATGTTCAAAGCCTTAAGCTTGTCTAAAATCTGGCCGCAAGACCAATCGATTTCCTCGATCGTATCGCCATAAGGGCCGAAGGCGGATTTTCCTTTGAACTCAGCCGATGCGCCGACGGGCACGTGGGGCATGTTGTGGGCAAGGTAGAGAAAAAACGGCTTATCGTGATGGGTTTCGATCCATGTTAGGGCTTCGCGGGTGTAGTCCTGGGTGATGTTGTCCCAGCTCTGAACCGCCTCGACGACAACTTCCTTGTTCCGCAAAATCGGGCTGCGCACCTTCGTGTCCTCGACGTAAACCGTGAAGCCGTTGAATCTCGGCGTGCCGTAGAAATAATCGAAGCCTTGATCGTTCGGCATCACCTCGCCAGCGTGCCACTTGCCGATGATCGCCGTCGCGTAGCCCGCTTCGCGCAGGACTTCGGCCATGGTGATTTCTTCAGAATGCATCTCGGTGTGCAGGTGTTTGACGTTGCCGGGTTCGCCAATTCGAATCGGGTAGGAACCGGTCATGAGCGCCGCGCGAGAGACGCCGCAAACCGGCTGAGCGTAGAAGTTCGTTAGCTTCAAACCTTCCCCGGCCATGCGGTCGAGGTTCGGTGTTTTGATCTTCTCCGATCCGAAACAACCGAGGTCGTTGTAGCCTTGGTCGTCGGTGAAAATTAGAATAATGTTAGGCTGCTTCGCCGCGAGATTGGCGGAGAGGAGAGCAAACAAGGCGAAGGTGATTCTGGCGAGGCAGTTCAAGTTCATGGGCTCAGTTTTCCTATTCTTCGTCCTCCTCCACTTCGGCGGGTGCCCCCATCAGCTTCCAGACCCAGTTCCATTTTTCCTCGTGGATGATGACGTGGAAGAGATTGCTGTAGTCGTCTGTCCAGAGAATTTCCTTCGGCTCCGGGGTCCACCATTCGGAGGCCCAACTGTTCAAATCGAGCTCCAGGTGGAAGTCTTCGTCTTTCGTAATCAGAATCCAGTCTGACTCGTAGCCGTCATCCGGGGCGTAGGAAACGAGGGTGGCTTCGCGTTCAAGTTCACGCGCGAGAATGCGGACCGGGTCGCTCAGATCGAGATGACGATTCGTGATGTGAACCGCGAGCACTCCATCGGGTTTGAGATGCTCGAAGTAGAGTTTGAAGGACTCCAGCGTCAGCAAGTGAATTGGAATCGAGTCGCCGGTGAAGGCGTCGATGAAAAGGACATCGAATTGCTGGTTCTGGCCGGCGGCGAGCTCGCGCTCCATCGTGATTCGCGCATCGCCAAGGACAACTTGTTCGGTTCCTTTGCATTGTTTGCGGTAGAAAAAGCTGGTGCGCGACAGCTCTTCAACCTGCGGATTGATTTCGTAAAAACGGACGTTGTCATTTTCTCCAGCGAACGCCGCGATCGTGCCGACGCCAAGACCGACAACGCCGATTTGTTGCGGCTCAGCCAATTCGCCACCCGTGGGTCGAATCTCGAAGTAGGCACCGGCACCACTTTCGTAGGCATAATAGGTGCTGGGAACTCCGGCCTGGTCCCCGGTGATGAATTCCTGGCCGTGGCTGATTCGACCGTTGTAGAGAGTTCGGTAGGTGTCGCCTTCCCAATCGTCCCACTCAAAAACGCGGAGCACGCCGAAGAAACCTCGCCTCACTTCCGTTGCACCGCCGTGTTCCTGAACGTGTTGCCAGAGGAAAAAACACATCACCGAAATCGACGCGGCAAACGCGGTCATCCCGGAATCGACCAGGCCTTTTAAGCTTCCACCGCTACGCACCAATCTTCCGATGAAGCTGATCACAACGATCAGAAGCGAAGCGACGACGATCACAATCATCGCGTGCCAGGCATTTTTTCTCAGCAGAATGATCAGAACATTCAGGAGAACGCCGATGGCAACGGCTGTCATTGCGTCCCATCGAAACGACCGGATTCTCTTGATCAAAGTAAGCAGGACGAGGGTCAAGAGCAGGAAAAGAATCAGCAGCCCGAACGTTATCCTCAGCGGCTCGTCGGAATCTTGGAAATCGAGCAGGTTCCAAGCGAACAACCCAGCTACGCCCATCGCGAGGCCGATCGCGATCGGCTGATACGCGGCTTTCATGTCCCGGGCGATGCAGATGATCGTCGCGATCGCCGCGAGGAGCAGACCGACGTGCAATTCCCAGTAACCGGCAGCGACCTCAAATTCCCAAGTCGTCGCTTTATTGATTACCCAGGAGAAATCCCAGCCGGCGAAGATCCTGGGCGCGATCAGGTTAACGAAAAAACCGCCGACAGCTCCACCGAGCGAGATTGCGAGGTAAAATCCAGTTAGGCGCGAGGGATCCGGTTTGATCTGGACCATTTCGCCATGGCAGATCATCACAGCGCAGAACATGGCCGCAACGTAGATCCCGATCTGGTAACCGATGTGCATCTCCTCGTCGGCGCTGTCCTGGTTGAGGAGGTAGACCATCACACCGACGGTGATCATCGACAGCGGGATCCAAACTGCGCGATGGTACCAGCGGGAGTGGTCGAAGCTGATGATGAAAGTGACGAGGTAGAGCCCTAGCGGAATCATCCAAAGGAACGAAACCGAGGCGATGTCCTGGGTCATCTGGCTGGTCGTCGCCAACAGCAGAATTGAGCCGCAAGCCGGCAGCACGACCCAGAGAATTCGGTCGAGCATCGTGGTTTTTCTCAGTTCCGGCGGGCTAGCAGCTGCTGGATCGAGTTGGACGATCCGCTTCTTGAAAAAGACCCA
>JBLHKS010000026.1:0-51926 GCA_047620505.1 Verrucomicrobiales bacterium
ATCCGTTTCTGGTCGACCGGCCTCAACGGATGTGGACATCCGTTCTCCGTCGTGATTCGCGAGTTGGGAGATCGATTCGAAATTGTCCCAGACGATGAGGAGCGGCTTGTCGAGAGCCAGCAGCTGCTGGGTGAGGGCTTCGCGATGCTCGGGCTTGTTGGCGTCGAATCCATCGCCCATCAGCGGGCGGCCGATCTGGTTGAGGGCCCAGACTCCGGCGCTGGCGGGTTGGACGCCTTCGAAGTTGATCCAGATGGGCGGCTGGTCGAGGCCGCCGGTTTCGTGGAGCCAACGCAGAAAATGCCGCGCGAGCGTGGTTTTGCCGATCCCGCCGAGACCGTGGATCAGGATCGCGGGTGTCTTTTTGCCGAGCCGGCGTTCGAGGGCGTGGATCGCGGCATCGCGACCGCGGAAGGTGAAGGTTTCGCGGATCCGGGCTTCCTCGGGCAGCTCGAACGCGCGTTCCGTCTTCGGCGGAGCCGGGTTGGAAACGAAGCCGAGATCGAAGTCGTCGCGCTGCTGATAAACCACGGGCAGGAGCCAATCCTGGAGCTCGGCCTTCGGGTTCCACGCGCTGCGTTGGGGGCGCTCGAACATCTTGAGCCGCCCGGCGCGCGCCGCTTCGAGCAGGTTGCCGCTTTGAAACAGTTCGGCGTAAAAGGCGGGCAGAAACTGATCGGCCCCGGTGACGGTGAGGTTGTGCGACATCGCGAGGACGCCGCGAAACCCGGCTGAAACCAAGGCACCCGCGACCGAGGCAAAGGCGCTACCCTGATGGGCGTGTTCGTCGATCGCGCCGGAGCGGCAGGCGTTGAGCACGACGTAGGGGATGTGGCAGCCCTTGAGCCCGGCCGCGAGGGTTTCGGCGCGGATGTCGTCCGGCTTGCCGTCGAGTTTCTCGAAGAGAAGCCGGCCTTCGTGGCCTTTGAGATAGATCGATGCGTCGCCGCCGTCCGCCCCGGGATTTTCCGGCGCGCCGAGGCCGTAGCCGCCGTGGCCATCGAAGTGGAGGATGTGATATTCGTCCGGGTGCTCGCGGAGATGCGCCTTCAGCCCGTCAAACGTCGGGGGCCGGAGGACGTGGACCTCGGCCGGCAGCTGCTGGTCGCGGATCAGGTCGACGAGCGGGCGCGAGATCGAGCGGTAGTCGACGTCGTTTTCATACGGCCGGGCGGTGACGAGGAGGATGCGGATTGTGTCCTTCGGCAACGCCGGGAGTTCAGGCGGATCGGGCACGTCCTTGCTGAGCCGGCGCTGGATCCGGGCGCGGTGGCCGAGGAAGCCGAGTTTGGGGAAATGGAGCGCTTCCCACGGCCAGGCGAGCAGAGCGGGCTCATCGCAGGTGATGGTGAAGTCGAGCACGGCGTCGGCTTCGTGCGGGATCCAGTGGCCGGCATCGAGGTTGTCGAAGAGGGCTTTGAAGGCGCGGGTTCCCCACCTTTTGAGGGCGCGCTCGAAGCGCTCGGCCTTTTGCGTCCAGGGATCGAAGGGGTGTTTGAGGAAGGTTTCGAGATACCAGCGCATCTCGGAGGTGAGGGTGGCGTCGCCGGCGTCAGGGATGGGGAAAGTGTGAGGGGACTCGACGGCTGCGGGAGGCGCTGGCTGACCGGTTTCGCCGTTCGTGATTTGAAACTGCGGAGGCGAGGTGTCGGGGACCTGGCGGAGGAAGAGTTTCGGATAGTTGCCCGGCATGTTCGGATGTTAGCCGGTGGTTTGACAGTCGACAAGCCCGAAGCTAACGAAGGCGCATGGCGAGAATCATGTTGGATCCGGATTTGGGCGTTTCGCTGGCGGAGCTTGCCGAGGCATGGGACGCGGACGAGGAATGCCGGAAGGCGGGCGAGATCGTCCCTGCGCCAGCGGCTTCCGCCGGTTCGGACCGGACCAAGTCGTTCGACCTCGATCTGGCGAGCGTGGCGGTCGGCGCGCTGATTGGCGGCGGGGCGAAGCTTTCGTTCGACCTGATCAAAACGTTGATCGAACGCGCGTTGAAGCGGGCCGACGAGACGGCGGCGCGCAAACGGGAGCGGGAAACCGAAGTGGTTCAGGAAACTGATCTGGAAACCGGCCTGCCACTGTTCAAGGTTCGGTCGAAATGAAATTTCTGCGAATCACTCTGTTTGCGTTGGCGCTCCAAACCGCTGCGGCGAGGGGCGAAGAAATCGAAACCGATCTCCTCATCGCTGGCGCGACCGAATCCGGCTGGGCGGCGGGGATTCAGGCAGCTCGGCTGGGCGTTGAATCGATCGTGATCGTTCACGATGGCGAGTGGTTCGGCGGACAGTTCACGGAGCAGGCGCTGGCTTGTGTCGATGAGAACAAGGGGATGGACGAGGTCGGTTGGGGCGTGGACTGGCATCCGATGAAGCGGGCGTTTCATCGCTCGGGGTTGTTCAAGGAGTTGATGGATCGGATCGAGAAGTTCAACACGGAGACGTACGGATCGCCGATGCCGGGCAAGCCTTTCCACGGGCCCTCGACGTTTCGGCCGGCGGAAGCGGAGGCGATTTTCCGCGAGATGATCCAGCCCTACATCGATTCCGGGCAGATCCGGGTGATCTGGAATCGTTACCCGGTAAGCGCAGAAGTCCGCGATTCGCGATTGCGGGCGGTGTCGTTCGCGCCGGTCGACGGCGGCGAGGCGGATGTGCATGTCAGGGCTCGGCTTATGATCGACGCTACCGATTGGGGCGAGGTGATCCAGGTATCGGGCGCGGCTTACGAATGCGGGCCGGATCCGAAATCGCGTTACGGCGAGCCGAGCGCGCCGGAGGAGGGGACTTTTCCGAAGAACGAGATGAACCCGATCACTTGGGCGATGATCGTGGCGGAGTCTGATGGCGGATCTCCGATTCCTAAGCCGGAGCGGTTTGACGATCGCAATTTTCCGCGCGCGACGTTTTTCAGCCTCGAAGCGTTTCGCGATTTGAAGTGGAAGAACCCGAATCCGGGCTTAGGCGCGATCGCTCACTGGCCAGCAGCTGCTGAGGCGTCGAAACGCCAGCTTAGCGTGTATTCGGTTAGGCGAATCGTGGACGGCTACTCAAGCAAAGACGGCAAGACTTCGATCCTCTTGAATTATATGAATGGTCAGGATTATCCGCTCGAGCTGTTGCCGCTGCACGTGGTCGAGGCGCTTGAAGCGAACGAGCCGGGCGCGGGCGAGAAGAACATCGTCGAGATGACTCGCGAGCAGCGGCAGATCGTTTTCGATGACGCCAAGCGGCACTCGAAATGCGTGCTCTATCATTTGCAGAATTTTGTGCACGAAGCAGCGCCGGATAAAGCGAACAGCTTTCGCAATTTCCACCTCAGCAAGGAATTCGGCACGTCCGACGATCTCCCTCCGAAGCCGTACATCCGTGAGGGTTTGCGCTTGAAGGCGATGTACATGATGCGCGAGCAGGACGGCCGGAATCGCGACGCGGAAACGAAGAACGGTGCGAAGCCGCGGTTTTCAGAAGTGAATTATCCGGACGGATTGTTCGCCTGGCAGTTTCACTACGACTTTCATCGGACTGGCCGGACCTTCCTTGCCGATGAAGGCGCTGACGGGCCGTGGATCGACTATCACAAGCCGAATCGACACACTAAATTCCTCAGCGATCGCTGCGTGTTTCCGTTGCGAAGCTTGATTCCGGAAGAGATGGACGGTTTGTTAGGCGCGCAGGGCAACGTCGGATTCAGCAGCATCGTCAGCGCGGCGATTCGACTGCACGATCAGCGGATTCACATCGGCCAAGCTGCGGGCGCGGCGGCTGCGGTTAGTTTGCGCGAAAGCGTTGATCCGCGCGAAATCGTTTACAATCGCAGCAAACTGGAAGCCGTCCGCCATGCGCTCTGCGGCGAGGTCGAGGGTGCTGTTCCGTTGCTGCTCTGGGGTTTTCGCGATCTGCCAGCGGATCATCCGAATTTCGTCGCGATCAACCGAGTTGCGGCGATCGGCGAGCTGCCGATTGAAGGCTTGGACGTCGATTTCAAGCCTGACGAGCCAGCTACGCACGAATGGACTTTGGAAATTCTGACTCGTGCCCGTGCTTTCGGACATCCGTTTGGAGCTGACTTGGGAACTCGCGGCGAGTTCTGCCAGAAATGGTGGGAATTCGGGCATGCGGATTGGCCAAGGCTTGACTTTACAGAGAGAGATTCTGAAGACACTGACAAAGATGGAATTCTGGATCGCGACGATGCGCTCCTCTTCACGCCTAACGAGCCGATCGTTTTCGAAATCTACAAACCGATGCTGACGCCGGAAACCGACGGTGTTCCAGAAAAAGACGACAGCGCGCGATTTTTCAACTTCAGCAGTCCGAAGGAAGGTCGGCTTTTCGACAAGGAACTCGGTTATGGCTGGAGCCGCGATCTCAGCGCGAATCACCGCAAGCGCAACGCGCTCGACGGGCCGCGAGATAGCTTCATTTTCACGCGAGAACGCGACGTCTGGGAGCTCGAAGTCGAGAATGGTCGTTACCGCGTGACGCTCTGCGTTGGCGATTCCGGCCATGAGCAGCTGCTGCAGCGAGCAGCGATCGAAGGGATGACGGTTTTCGATGAAATCACGACCGCGAGCGGTGCGTTTGCTGAGCAGACTGTCGAGGTTGAAATTGCGGACGGTCGCCTGACTCTGGAGATCGGTTCCGGTAAGCCGAATTCCAACACCTGCGTAAACTGGCTCAGTGTCGCGCCGGCTTCGACCGCTCATTGACTTGCTGGGAAATTCAGTTTATCACTTGCCGCCGATGTTCAAACTGCGCTCCAAATCCCTAATTACCCAAGTCGCTGGAATGACCTCTCCAGCTGACGGCGCGGGCTTCTGAACGATTCGACGATCAAACGTATCAATTCGACAAAGCCCGCTGGATTCCTCCGCGGGCTTTTTTGTTTTCCAGCCACGGTGAATCCAGGGGCGCTCATTTCAGCCTCCACCGAGTTTTCTGATGCCACTTTCTTCCAGCTTCATTCGCGAAAGCCGAGCAACGTTCGTCCTCGCACTGCCGTTGATCGCCGGTCAGCTAAGCCAGATGCTGATCGCACTGGCGGACACCGTCATGATTGGTCGTGTCGGCGTTGTTCCGCTTGCCGCTGCGGCGCTCTCGAATAACATCCTTCACCTTCCTTTTATGTTCGGAATTGGAATGGCTATCGCCGTTTCCGTCCGAACATCTCAGGCTCGGGGCGCCGACGATCCGGCTGGAGCACGAGGAGCGCTGCGGCACGGTCTTTACCTCGCTCTCGCGATTGGCCTGCTTACGGCATTGGGGGCTTTTTTCGTTCCCGTCCTTTTTCCGTTCTTGAGGCAGGACGCCGATGTGATCGCGTCTATGCCGGCCTATTTTCAGCTCGTCGCGATTTCGATGATTCCCGGAATTGCAGCGTTGGCGGTCAAATCTCACGTCGATGGAATGAACCGCCCCTGGCCAGCTCTCTGGATTTTTCTTGGCGGCGTTCTGCTTAACATTTTCCTGAACTGGATTCTGATCTACGGAAACCTCGGTGCGCCTCGAATGGAGCTGGAGGGAGCCGGTCTGGCCACGTTGATCGCGAGGCTGATGACCTTCGTTTGCTTGATCATCTGGGTGCGAACCGATCGGAAAATCAAGGACTGGGTTCCTCGACGGTTTCTCCGGATGCCTGATTGGAAAGCGATGCAGAATCTGCTCAGAATCGGGTTTCCGGCCAGCCTGCAGCTGCTGGCGGAAGTGGGCGCGTTTGTTGCGGCGGCGATTATCATCGGGACGCTCGGTTCGAGCTCGATGGCCTCGCATCAGGTCGCGATCACCTGCGCGGCGACCGTTTATATGGTTCCGTTAGGGCTTTCGATGGCACTGACCGTTCGCATCGGTGAGGCCTGGGGCGCGGACGAGTTCAGCCGACTCCGAACCATCGTCGTGAGCGGCGGAGTCCTCGCGGCGGCCTTCACTATTTTCAGTGCTCAGCCGTTTATCTGGATGAATCACAGCATCTCGGGATTCTTCCTCGTCGATCTCGAAGCAGCTGCGCTCGCCGCGTCACTCCTGCTCATTTCGGCGGCGTTTCAGTTCTCCGATGCGATGCAGATCGTCGCCACGGCGAGCTTAAGAGGAATGAACGATGTTCGAACTCCTGCAATGGTTGCCGTGTTCGCGTACTGGGGGATTTCGCTTCCACTCGGCTCGATTCTGGCCTTCCCGTTAGGACTCGGAGTGGCCGGGATGTGGTGGGGGCTGACCGCTGGCCTCACCGTGACCGCACTTTGGCTTAGCGCGAGAATCTGGCAGAAAACCAAGCAGTTTTCGGCTAACGGTGAACCATGATGGAAGAGCTTTTCAATCAACCGGTCCGCGAAGGTGCTGTCGAAATGATCGGAGTTCGCTCGAAGCGGCTCGCGCCTCTAACCGCAGTCGAAACCGTTCAGGCAACATCAGCCGAAGGCCTGGTAGGCGATCATTTTTCTGGAAAATCAAGCACGAGACAGGTCACGCTGATTCAATTCGAGCACATCGCTGCTATCGCGTCGTTCCTTGGTCTGGAGAAACTGGATCCGCTCGCGTTACGCCGAAATCTGGTGATTTCCGGGATCAACCTTCTTGGACTGAAGGACAAGCAATTTGCGATTGGCGAGGTCCTCCTCGAGCACACTGGCCCGTGTCATCCGTGCTCGCGGATGGAGAAACTTTTCGGGCCGGGCGGTTTCCAAGCGACTCGCGGGCACGGTGGAATCACGGCCCGCGTTGTCGATGGTGGCTGGATTCGGCGCGGAGACGCCGTGCGGCTTACTTGAAGTTGACCTTGGCGTCCGGCAGCAGCTGCTGGAGTTTCTTGGCACCCTTTTCGGTCACCTTGCTCTGCCAGAGGTAGACATTTTTCAGCCCCTTGAGCTTTCCAAGAGCGTCGACGGCTTTGTCCGAAACCTGAGTATCATAAAGATTGAGATACATCAGATTTTTGAGCCCCGAGAGATGCGCCAGGCCAGCATCGGTGATTTGCGTGCTGTGCAAATCGAGCCGTGTCAGGCGAGGCAGTTCACTCAGAGGCGCAAGCCCGGCGTCCGTGATTTGAGTCCGTGAAAGGTCGAGCTGAGCGATGTTTCCGCCGATTGCTGCGATCGTGGCGATGTTCTCATCTTTCGTGTTATCGCGTTCGACGAGGTAGTCGACTCGCACGAGCGGATTGCCGATCGCCAGCGGCGTGACGCGCCCGCCTTTGTCGGTCACTTTTTTGAGATCTGCTTCTGCGGCTGCCTTGAGCCCATCCGCCAGTTTTTCGTAGTGAAGCTGAGTGGCGGAAACGTAAATCTCAGGCTTGGTCTCCTCTGGCTTACCTTCGAGGTTGCCTTCCCAATCACCGAATTTCGCGCCTTCTTTGATCCAGAGCGCGACGAGCTCGACCTCCTTTTTCGTCCAGACATCGCCCTTCGGCGGCATGAAATCGTCATCATCTTCCGGCAGAGTCACTCGGACGTGAAGCTCGCTTTCTTCCGGTTTGCCCGGCTCCACGACTTTGCCATTTTCGCCGCCTGCGATAATCGCCCAAGCCGCGTCGAACCTCAGCCCGGCTTTTGGCTTTTTGATTTTACCTTCTTCTTCGTAGGGAGCTTTGTGGCAGCCGTTGCAGCTCTTTTCGAGCAATGGCAGGACCTCCTTTTCGAAATTGACTTCGGCCTGTGCGGAGACAAGTCCAGCGAGGCTGAGGAGGGGAAGAAGATGGGCAATTTTCATTGGTAACGAGCGCTGAATTTAGAACGCAAACCGTGCCGCGCAAGTTCAACGGCGGCTGCATCGGTTTTCACGAGGCTATCGGCCTGGATCTTGCAAATGGCGCCAGCAGCTGCTGGATCTATCGGGGATTCGAGAGAGATGCTAAATTTTCAGCACAAAACTCTTGCCTCGACCCCGTAGGCGGTGCTAAAAATTCAGCATGAAGACAAGAATCCTCATTTTAATCGCTGCTCTAGCCGTCCTTTCGGGCTGCGCCACCTACAACGGATCGCTAAGTCCAGCCTCACGCAAATCCGTCACTTCCAACGCGTTCTTGGCTTCCGTGCCGCACAACACGCCTCAGCGCTGGAATCGCGGAACCCCTCAATTTGGCTCCACTTACATCGCCAGAGAAGATGCCGCGATCGTCGCTGGCACAGCCGAGCCCTTCAACACCGAGCGCTACGATGACGACGAAGACACCCCGTTTCTGACCGTCGCCGAAGCGCCGCTTTCGACCTTTTCGGCTGACGTCGACACAGCTTCTTATGCGAATGTCAGGCGGATGATCGAGCACGAAATCCCGATCCCCAAAGGCGCAGTTCGGATCGAGGAAATGGTCAACTATTTCGAATACGACTATCCTCAGCCAACCGGGCAGGATCCGTTTTCGGTAACCAGCGAAGTCGCCGATTGTCCGTGGAAACCAGAACATAAACTCGCTCGGATCGGCCTTCGCGGTAAAGAAATCGCTCTCGAGGAACGCGAGCCCGTGAATCTGGTCTTCCTCCTCGATGTCTCTGGCTCGATGGATAGTCCTAACAAACTTCCGCTGCTCAAAAAAAGTATGAAACTCCTCTTGGAGAAACTCGATGAGCGCGATCGAATCGGCATCGTCGTTTACGCGGGCGAATCGGGTGTGGCGCTGCCCTCGACGCGCTGCAGCCAGCGCACCCGAATCGCTCAGGCGATTGACAAGCTCGGCGCTGGCGGCTCGACCAACGGCGCAGCGGGAATTGAAGAGGCTTACGAAATGGCCGGTCGGCATTTCATCCAGGGCGGCGTCAATCGCGTGATTCTCGCGACGGACGGCGATTTCAATGTAGGAACCTCGAACCGCAGCGACCTTGCCGACCTTATCAAGGAAAAGGCAAAATCAGGCGTCTATCTGAGCGTGTTAGGCTACGGCATGGGCAACTACAACGACGCCATGCTTGAGGAGCTGTCCGGAAAAGGAAACGGAAATTACGCCTACATCGATACGATCAACGAGGCGCGTAAAACTCTGGTCGAGCAGCTGGACGGAGCGCTGATCACGATTGCGAAAGACGTCAAATTGCAGGTCGAATTCAACCCGGCTGAGGTTCAGGCCTACCGCTTGATTGGTTATGAAAACCGCAGGCTGGCAGATCGCGATTTCAACGATGATAAGAAAGACGCGGGAGAAATCGGCGCAGGGCATCGCGTCACTGCGCTTTACGAAGTCGTGCCGGTTGGAGTGAAGTTCGCCGGCCCTGACATTGATCCACTGAAGTATCAGAAAACGGGCTCAGAACCAGAACCGAACGCCGCTGCAAATTCCGGCGAGTTGATGACCGTGAAGTTGCGCTACAAATCGCCGACAGGCGGCGCGAGCCAGCTTCTCTCCCACACGGTCGCCAATTTCGACCGTGATTTCGCGGCGGCGTCCGGCGAATTCAAATTTGCCACCTCGGTCGCTGGATTTGGGATGCTTTTGAGAGAATCTGAGGACATGGGGAAGGTGACGAAAAGCAAGGTGCTTGCTTGGGCTAACGCAGGGCGCGGAACCGACAAACACGGCTATCGAGACGAGTTCGTTCGTTTGGTTAAAAAGTCGAACACGTAGGTTTGGCCAGAAAATGGGCTGAAAGCCGTGGTTCCTCCAGCGCCGTGCTCTGGGAGAATCATGGCTCGCATCTTCAACCCACTTTACGCGATTTTGGTCGTGGCAGGCTTGGCGAACGCCGACGAAATTCTTCACAACGGAATTGTCCTGCCTGACGAATGGCCTCCGCACCCAGAGGCCTTCGCCCGCGATCAACCGACCACGCCGCCCTACCTTTCGCAGCCGCTCGAAATCATTCCGATCAATCTGGGGCGGCAGCTGTTCGTTGACGATTTCCTAATCGAGGAATCGACCTTAGAACGGACATTTCATCAGCCGGTCTGGCACGAAGACTGTCCGATTTTCAAGCCCGAAACCCCGGCTGAATTTCACCGCAATAAAAACATCCCTTTCGCCGCTCCGTTCAGCGATGGGGTCTGGTTTGATCCTGCCGACGGCGCTTTCAAAATGTGGTATCTGGCGGGTACCGGAATCTTTTTTGGTTATGCAACTTCAACCGATGGCGTCCACTGGGAGCGGCCAAATCTAAATGTCTCACGCCTTGGCGAAAACATTCTCGACATCGAGCCGGTGATTCGCGATTCCAGCACGGTCTGGCTCGATCAAGAGGAAAAGGATTCGGCTCGGCGATTTAAGATGATGTATTTTCGCGCCGGTTTGCACATGCGAGTTTCGCCGGACGGCATCAATTGGAGCGACTCTCTCGGCGCACCGGGCAAGTCGAGCGATCGCTGCACTTTTTATCGCGACCCGTTTCGAAAGGTCTGGGTCTACAGCATTCGCGGCGGCGAAAGGGGCGTCGGGCGCTGCCGTTTTTATGGGGAAAGTCCGGATTTCGGCGTGCCGCTTTGGGGCTCGTTTCGCGAATTGCCGCGCTGGGCTTGCGCCGACTCGCTGGATCGAGTGAAGGACTTCGAATACGCTGAAGTCCTGCCAGATCTTTACAATCTCGATGCGACTCCGTACGAGAGCCTCATGCTCGGCCTCTTCAGTATTCACGCAAAAGAGACCGAAGGTGCTCGGCCAAAAATCAACTACGTGACCCTCGGATTCAGCCGTGATGGCTTTCACTGGGATCGGCCCGATCGCAGGCCTTTCCTTGACGTCTCTGAAGATCCGAAGGCATGGAATTACGGCAACGTGCAGTCGGCTGGCGGAGGCTGCGTGATCATGGGCGACAAGCTCTACTTCTACTGCAGCGGCCGTAACAGCGGTCGCGATCCGGATGATGGAAGCGGCGGCAGCACCGGCTTGGCGATTCTTCGGCGAGACGGCTTCGCCTCGCTTGATGCTGGTCAGGATGGAGGAAAAATCACGACTCGAAAGCTGAGGTTCGATGGGAAACGTCTCTTCGTGAATGTGGACGCGTCAGGCGGTGATTTGAGAGCGGAAGTGATCGATGCAGAAGGAAATCCGATCCCGCCTTTCACCTTGGAAAACTGCCAGCCCGTCACAGCAGATTCCACTTTGATCGAGGTGAATTGGAAAGATGCGGACGACCTCACCGCTGTCGCCGGAAAGCCCGTCAGGCTTCGGTTTCACCTGAGGAAAGCCAGTCTCTACGCCTTTTGGGTCAGTCAGGATGAAGCCGGTGCCAGCCAAGGCTACGTAGCCGCCGGCGGCCCGGGTTTCATCTCGCAACGCGATGACGTTGGCAGGACCGCCCTCCAGGAGCGGCCCTGATTCGAAAGCTTAGCTGGTTGCCTTCGGCTTTTTCTCGCCCTTCGGCTTCGCTGGTCGGGCTGCCTTGAGCTTGGCCTTCTGGTCGTCGGTCAGGAGCGCTTGAACGGCCGTTCCGAACTCTTTGGTAGCGCCTCTTGCTTCCTTCTGCGCCGCTGCTTGCTCGTCCGTCAATTTCACTGCTGCGGCGACCGCTTCCCTGAGGTCCTTCTTCTCCTTGCCCGCCTCTTTCGCTGCGGCAGTCGCACTTTTCTGCGCTTCTTTTTGTGCGTCCGTCAGGGCGGCAGCGGCCCGAAGCTCTCCCTGCTTTTTCTCGGCGGCCGTAGCCAGTTCGCGGATCTCCTTGGTTTGTTCTTCGGTCAGGCCAGCGGCGTCGAATTTCTTCAATGTCCGATCAGCGAGCGAGGGTGCCTCCTTTTTCTTCTTAGGCGCGTCGTCAGCGGCGAATACACCAGCGCAAGCCGCGAAGATAATCAGGGTGGCAACAGAATTCTGGATCAGTTTTATTAGTTATGATTTGTTTTGGATTAAACCTCGGAGCCAGGTTCGGATGGAATTTCTGAACCGAGACATTCGAGTATTTTAAGACAAGTAGCGTGTTCTGAGAACTTCCACAGATTGCCAATAGACTGAAAGCGGGCATTTCCAGTTCCTTCTTGGCTTAATCTCGCCAAGTGGACGCTCTTCAGTTTCTCACATTCCCCCAGCAGCTGCTGAATCGCCGATTGAATGGTTTCGCCTTCGCAAGACCATTTCGCTGGTCACCGGTCTGCCCCCCGTGGATCAAAAGCTGACTGCTTCCTTTGATCCAAACGTGCTTTCGGCCGTCTTTCGAATCGAACAGTCCATGGGGTCTGTCCGCGAGCAGCTCGTGCAGTTCCTCATCGCCGATTCTTCTCACCTGAAGTTTCGAATCCGTGGTCGAGAACACAGAAATCGTCGGATTCGGGCGGCTCAAGGAATCTGGATCGGGCCGGATTGCCTCGCTCCAACACAATCAGGTAGCGATGAAGCCGATTGAAATATCGCTGATGAAACTCACGCCAAGCGTTTTCGTCGCCTCGGGACATTCCCGCCGTTAGCGACTCGACCGATTCGAATGCGGCATCCTCGTTTGGCAAAGCGCGTGCTGGCTGAGCGCAGGAACTGATAATGGCGTCGGTGGATTGCGTAGGATCGATTCTCGGAGGTTGGTCCGGAAGCAGGCGACTTCTTCGGATTTCCGTTCGATCAAGGCCAGCTCCGACGGCCATCCACAAATCCCTCGGGCGGTCTCACATTTTTTACGCCCGGCCTATTCTCTTTTCGGATCGATCCGCAGGACGCCGTTTCCGGTTCGCTGATGAATGGCCTGTCCGGATTCGATGATCGCCAGCTCGCAGGTCAGTTCTTTGTATTGACCTGTCAGGGCGTCCTCCGCGATTTGAATCTGGAAAACAACGGTTTCGTCGCCCGGCTTGATCTTGGGTTCGCTAATGAGAGTAACGCCCGTGGGAAGTCGCAAAATCTTCGCCGTCGCTTCACCGGAGAACTCGCGAAGGTGCTCGATCTTTCCGACGATTTCGCCGCGCTTGCCTTGTTCGATCGCAGCGCGCTGAAGCTCAATCTGAAGGTAAGGATCGATAACTTTGATCGTGATCAACGGCGAAGCGATGTAGTGAAAACCAACTCCGGTGCGCGGCTCACCGCCTTCGTTTTCGCGTGCGGTGATCGTGACGCGGTAATCGCCAGCCTCAGCCTGGCTGGTCGCGGAGATTCGGTAAAAACCGACGTCATCGCCCGCTTCGATGATGATTGGCGGCTGCTTCGTGACGCCGAGCGGGAGCCAGTCGATCTCTAGATAAACCGCTCCGGCAAAATCGCCCTTTCGCGTGATTTTCACTTTGAGATCGAGCTCAGCATCCTTGGCTAAGCCAATTTCGGGCTCTTCGATTTCGACATCGAATGGTGCTTCTTCAAGAATCGCGAAAGCCAGCTTCCGGGTCTTGTTGAACATCGGTGCGTAGCCGCCTCGCTGATCATTCGAGGAATGCGTCTGCGCGAACGAACCTTCCAGATCGATGCCGTCTTCCAGCGCGTGTGGGACCAGCTCGAACAGTGCCGTCTGGAGTTTCGCGTTAACTGGAGCGCGAAAAGTGGTCATGATGATCGGATTGTTTTTCGTGAAAATCGGACTCTCGAATTCAACCCCTTCAGGCAGCCCACGCGCTTCAAGCCGGATCGGCCCGTCGTAGCGTGAGCCGAAGCCGTTCTGGATCGCGATCGTCCGCGCCAGCGTCGAACCGCGGTGAATTCCGATCACGTCGCGCACGATCGTCGCCTGCGCCGGGTAGTCTTGATAGAACGTAAAAAGGCTGTCTCGATGAGGCTGGATCTCGACGCGATAGATGTAGTCTTCGCCAGATTCGCGACGCGTATCCGTTACGCCAAGCAGGTACTCGCCGTCCTCGTCTGGCTCGAACATAAAAACCGGATCGAGCCGATCTCTGACCTGATGTCGATAATGATGGCCTTCCCAATCGTGCCCATCCCAGAGCGAGTCGTCTTCCTCGTAAACTCGCTTGCTCGGATTCCCTTCAGCCGGCTTGATCCAGATGAACGGATCGAGTTTCGAGCCTAGCGTCATCGCGTAAGCTCGAACTCGGTAGCGTTCTCCCTTTTTTGCCGAGAACCGATACCAATCTTTCTCCCCTTCGGTCTTGATGATCCCGTTAATCGCCACCGGCAGCTGCTGGCCGATCGATTGCGGCTCATCGCCTTCAGTTTCCATCACATTGGGAAATGCGGCCACCTGAAATCGGTTAGGCGACGGAATCTCCGGCAAGTCGGTGATCGAAGTCAGCTCAACCATGGATTTCTCGAATGGACCTACTTTTTGCGGCAACTTCGCCGTCAAATTGCTCCTCGATCCATCGAGATAAAACACGTCAAGGTCTAACACCTCGCCCAACTGACCGCCTAGCGGATAGGTGATCGCGGGACGCGGAAAGTCGCCAATGTGCAGCGCATAATGAGCTTCGTAAATCTCGCTATCCATCTGCTGACGAATGGTGATGAGATGATCTCCAGCCTCTTCCGCGATGAACGAAACCACCGGATCGTGGGAAAAAAGCGCTGAGCGGCTGTTGCGAACGACGCGCTTTCCCGACGGCGAAGTCACCTCGATCGCCATGTCAGTCAGGCCGCCGTAGTGGATCGTGCCTAACCGCGCGTTGATCATCTGGCAGGTGCACCGCTCGCCCTTATCGAGTTTCACTCGGTAGAGATCCCAATCATTCGCGCTCTCGTTGGTGGAGCAGAATCCAGAAATCGTCGAATTAGACGGAACCGTCTGGGCGAACACTGGAGAGTCGTTCCGCGCCCCGTCCTTATCCTGGAACGCGTGTTCTTCGCGAACGACCGGATACGGAGTGACCCAGAATCTCAGCATCTCTGAAAGCTTCTGCTTCGTGCGTAACCGCAAGTAGTACTCGCCGAGTCTCGCGTCTGGAGCGATCTCTAGATCCAGCTCAATCGCCTTGCCAGGCTCGACAGGCGTCGGCGTTCCATTTTGCTGGTTCGGAACGGAATCCAGCTGTCGAATTGCCGTGCAACGAATCCCCGGCTGATAGAAAATAATCTCCTCCGCGGTCTGCAGCCTCGAGCCTTCGATCCAGCAAGTGACCGTCGTCCCGCGTTGACCAATCTGCGGAAGAATGAGGTCGGCCGTGCTCTTGTCGTTGGCCACTAGCGAGGCCGGAATTGCGATCAGCAGAGCCAGGCCGATGATTCTGAAGTCCAATCGATTCATGCGGAAAAGGATGTAGCCGAATCGGTTTTCCTTAGCAAAGAGCATTCGCCGTAAGTCACGGCACTGAAAGCCGCCGCTCCCTTGAGACGTGCGTACAGCATGAGATTCTCGCTTTTGGCGCTGGTTTTCACTTCCTTCCTCCTCGCAGCCCTGTCGGCAAGCGAGCCGGATGCGAACACGCGGATCGACGAAATTCTCCAGCGCCATCAGCAAGAAGTCAGCGCGCAGCCGAACCCTCCGATCACGGACGAGACGTTTCTTCGCCGGATCCATCTCGACGTGATCGGCCGGATTCCGACGCTTGAAGAAGCGACCGCATTTCTCGACGCTGACGCCCCTGACAAACGCACAAATCTCATCCAGCAGTTGCTGAATTCCGAAGGCTACGTTTCGCACAGCTTTAACTATTGGGCGGACATGCTGCGCGTCAGCGAGGGTGTTGGGAATAACCGGCTTCAGACTTATGTCTATTCGCTCTGGATCAAAGACGCGCTTCGCCGCAACAAGCCCTATGATCAATTCGTTCGCGAGCTGATCACGGCGCGCGGAATGCTATGGGAAAACGGTGCGACTGGCTATTATCATCGCGATCGTGGGATGCCTTTGGATAATATGTCGAACACGATTCGCGTGTTCCTCGGCACGCGGCTCGAATGCGCGCAATGTCATAACCATCCGTTCGATCGTTGGACGCAAATGGACTACTACCGGATGGCTGCGTTCAGCCATGAAATGGACTCGCGGATTTACATTCCGAAAAACCGGTTGGCGGGAGTCGAGTATCAAAAGCAATGGATGAACGAGGCGCGAGCAGCTGCTGGCGGGACGCTGGCTCGGGACAGTCGCGAATATCTTCACTACAAAGCCCTGAGCCAAGTGATCGCGGATCTCTTCGCGCGGCTGAAATACATCGAGGTGCGCGAGACGCCCGCGACCCTCACATTGCCACACGATTATCAATACGACGACGCGGAGCCGGAGAGTTCGGTGCTGCCAGCTACGATGTTTGGCACCGAAATCGGCGCTGGGAAATCGATCGATGAGCGCATCACGGCTTATGCCGATTGGATGACTTCGCCGGAGAACCCGCGCTTCACCAAGGTGATCGTCAATCGACTCTGGAAACGGGCGATGGGACGCGGCCTGGTCGATTCGGTCGACGAATTCATGGACGACACGCAGGCTGCCGTGCCGGAGCTGCTCAATTACCTCGTCGAGCGGATGATCGCCTTGGATTACGACTCGAAGGCGCTACTCGCCGAAATCTACAACTCGCGTGCCTACCAAAGCGAGATGAGCAACGCGGACGTTCCGCTCGGTGCGCCCTACGCCTTTCCTGGTCCGGTTTTGCGCCGCCTGACGGCCGAGCAAATCTGGGATTCTTTCGTGACGCTCGCGATTCCAAATCCGGATTTCTACATGCCTCGAATCAACACCGAGCTTTCGCAAATCGAATTGCTTCGCCAGATTTACATCGCAATGGAAGGTCGGACGAAGGAGGAAATTCTCACAATCATTCAGGCCTCTGCAGATTCCTACACCGACACCTACCTTAGGAACGAAGAGCTTTTGGCGGAGCTGTTGGCCGCCCGAGCCGCCAAGGAAGAAGAGCGGGCCGCTGAGTTGGCAAAAGAGCTGAACGCGCTCCGAAACAAGCGCCAATCAGCATTGCGCGAGAAGGCTTACAACGGCCAGGTCAAGGGCGGCAATCCAAGGGATCTCTACACGGTATTCGGCATCGGCGGCGAGGCGTTTCCGATCGAGAATGTGGTGTTCAGCCTTCCTCGAAAGGCGGGCTCGAGCAACGAGGACGTCGCCGCGTGGCGCGCACAAGCCGTTGGATTCACTCGAGCTTCCGAGCTTCAAAAACCAGCGCCACGAGGCCATTTCTTGCGCGAATTTGGCCAATCAGACCGCGAAATCATCGAGAACCAGAACAACGCGGCCACGGTACCTCAGGCCTTAAGCCTCTTGAACGGACCCTGGGCCGAGCTGCTCGCAAACCCTCAGTCGGTGCTTCGGTCGAATCTGGATGAGGCGGATGATAAACTGGAATCGCTCTTTCTTTCGGTTCTCAGCCGCCGGCCGACTCCACGCGAAATTGAAATGTTTGAGTCAGCAACTGCTGACGCCGTAATCTGGGCTTTGCTCAACAGTCAGCAGTTTCGGTTCACGCAATGACGTCTGCCGTTAGGCAATCAATTCGTCGATCGGCCTTCCCTCGTTCACGATCTCGATCGGCCGATCGCCGGGAGCCATCAGTTCCTTTTGCGAGTTGATGCCGATCAGTTTGTAGATCGTCGAATGCAAATCATGCAGAGGAACGGCATTGTCCGCCGGAGCGCTGGAAGTTGCATCGACTGAGCCGTAAAACTGTCCGCGGTTCAACCCGCCGCCCGCCATCGCCATCGAAAAGACTCTGGACCAATGATCGCGGCCAGCAGCGGCGTTAATTTTTGGAGTTCGGCCAAATTCGTGCGCTACCCAGATCAAAGTACTGTCGAGCATCCCGCGCTCGTCGAGGTCGTTGATCAAAGTCGCTAACGCGTGATCAAAAGCCGGCATTTGGGTCTGGTACGTTTCGCGAAGTTGAACGTGCGTGTCCCAACTTGCATAAGAAAGAGAAACGAAACGTGCGCCGGCTTCCACCAGACGCCGCGCCAGGAGCATGCGCCCCCCAGCCTCGGAACCGAACGAGTTTCCGTAGGTTCCGCGCTCCAGAAATTTGCCCATGCCATAGCGCTCTTTCATTTTATCGGACTCTTTAGACATGTCGAATGCATCGCGAACCGCTTGGCTCGAGATCATCGTGTAGGCCTGCTGATAGTAAGAATCCATCGTCTCCAGCGGCGCGGGATTCGACTCCAGCTTACGAAATTGATCATTCACAAGCTCGCGGACGGCCTTGCGTTTTTCGAAAGCCGCGATGTCGACTCCAGCTGGTAAACTCAGGTCGCGCACTTCAAAGTTATCGCCTAACGCAGGATCGCCTCCAACGCCGAACGCGCCAAATTTATCACTGAGGTAACCCGTCCCCGAACCCGGAATATTCTCGACAGTCGGCACGCCGATGTAGCCCGGCAGACCGCTTCGTGGCCCGAATTCGTGATTCACCACGGCACCAACGGATGGATGCTTGATCGCCTGACTTGGTTTCTGTCCCGTGATCATGTTGTAGGTCGCCAGCCCGTGATCCGGGATGTTCCCGACGACCGAACGCACCACGCACAGCTTGTCTGCGATCTCGGCCTGACGCGGAAACAAATCGCTCAGAATCACGCCCGGGATTTTCGTCTTCACGAATCCGAACGGGCCGCGGTATTCGAGAGGCGACTCCGGTTTCGGGTTCCAGGATTCCTGCGCCGCAATCCCGCCCGGAAGGATGATCTGAATCACGCTCTTCGCTGTGCCTTCCTTAGAGTCGAACCATTTTTGAGCCGCCTCAGCGCGGTAGACATTTCCAAGGGTCAGGCCAACGCCAGCGAGCGAGCCGACACGGAGAATGTCGCGGCGTGAGCGGGCTTGAGTCTGGCGAAAATCGGAACAGCCATTGGAGTTTGGATTCGACATTTTTAAACAATGAGTTCAGTCACTAATGAGCGGCTCGACTGATTCTTAGCGAGAAATTTTCCTACTCAACCACTTCCGGCTCGTAGGGAGCAAGCTCGGGATGAGAAATAAAAGGCGAAGCTGGAAGCCCTGCACGGTTGTAAAGATTCCACGGCTTAGCAGCGGGCATCGTCGGAGCCCAACCATAACGAATGGCAACTGGCGTATCAATTTCCGGGCTCGTGCAGAAAACCGCGTCGTCCTCGATTCGAGCAGCTGCTGGTTTCCAGATGCCGTTCGCTCCAGTGATTTCGAAGCCGTGGACATCTCGGCCTTCCAGGATTTTCGTTGGTGCAAGATCGACTTTCCGGCCTGTCGCCAGCTCGCTGCCGAACGCTTCGAACCGAACCACGATTTCGCTCCCTTTGACCGCGATGCTCTGAAAAGTCGGGCCACCTGGCGCAAGTTCCCGACCGTACTCCCGTGCCAGCGGCCAGAGCGCGAGACGCTCCGCGACGTCGATCTTATTGGCCGGATGAATCTCGTCCAACGCAAGGTCGATCGTCACGGCCATCCCGGTTTTTGGTTCTGTCAGGGCACGGCGTTGCTCGTCGCGCATCGACACCCAGCCGGGGCTCGAATATTGCGGAAGCTGCACCCAGTAAACCGGCAGCTGCTGGCCCCACGCATCGCGCCAACCGCGAATCAGCGCCTGCATTTTCTCGCTGTAGAATCTCGGATCCTCGCCCTTGCCCGCGTTTGATTCGGCCTGATACCAGATCGCGCCGCGAATCGCGAAAGGAACAACCGGCGCGACTCGGGAATTGTAAATCGTCTCGCAAAGCCACGAATCATTCCGCGCCCAGACGCCGCCAACCAGTTTCTTCAGCCCGGCAAAATCGCGTGCGTCGCTCAGCTTACCCAGTTCCTCAAGCACCGAGCTTCCGGTGAATGCAGAGCGCGGGATGAACGGCTCGATCGGGTGTCCGCCCCAGGCGCTCTCGATAATTCCGATCGGGATTTCCAATTCGAGATGCAGCCGTCGAGCAAAAAGGAAAGCCACGGCCGAGTAGCTCGCTGCTGTTTCAGGAGTCGTGACAACCCAGCTCTTGTCGTCGCCGATTTGGTCCTGCCGCTCGAAATTCTCCTTTTCTCGAACGGCGCGGTAACGAATCTGCGGAAGATCAGCTTCTTCCAACAACGTCTTCGCTTCATCGAGCTTCCCCGCACAACTTTTCATCGTCATGCCCATGTTGGACTGGCCCGAGGCATACCAAACTTCGCCAACCAGCACGCCCTCGAACACCGTTATATTTTCGCCTGACACAACCACAAAATTCCGAGATTCCGAAGTAGCCGACTCCGCCGCTAAGTCGATTCGCCATCGCCCATCGTCTCCTGCGGAACCGCCGACCGTCTGACCATTAAAAGTCACCTTCACCGTCGCGCCAGGTGCCGCAGTGCCCCAGACTGGAATCGCCTGACCTTGCTGAAGCACCATGTGATCGCTGAAAATGTCAGCGACTTTCAAGTCTTCGGCCTGGAGACCAGAGGAAAAAAGAAAGAGTAAAAGAGCGAGGCGAAACGGAGTCATGGAAACGCGACTTTGCGCCGATCGGATGAAATCGGCAAGCAAGTCTAAGGTCGTATCCGAATGCTTGTTCGCGTCCCGTCCGCCTGAATGAGAAAATCTGCGGCAGCCGCAACTCGATCACCAGCCAGCCAGCGAGAATTCGGAATCGCCAGCAGCTGCTCAGCTGTCCACTCGCCAAGCAGAGACAATTCGGCCTCAGGCGAAGCGAACCGGAATTCTCCACGCGACGATCCGAAAGCCAATTCGTCGACCCGCAGATTTCCCCCTGACAAGTACACAACCGCTTTGCCGTCTTCGCCGCCGATTCGCAGCTGATCGAGATCGACTTCACCTTCCTCGACGATCAACGTCGCCAGATCGTGAACCAATTCGAGCGCGCCAGCCCGGAGCCGACCGCCGCTTCGGACGTGGAGGTTTGAGACAGTGTCAGGGCCGCGTTGACCGTACTGGGCCATCCGAATCACGTCGTTACCCGCGTCCCACTCGCCGCCTTCGATGAGCACGGTCGAAGCCGCGTTGTTGCGTCCGATGAAGGCTCGAGAACGCGTTTGCAATCTCCCCTGGATGATCAGCTCAGCGCGCGAACCCGGATTGAAGCCCACGAGCAATTCGCCAAACCCTGAACGGATCAGCTCGCCTTCGGGCCCGATTCGCAGCCTGCCGACCGAGTCATTTCCGAGCCCGATCCAGAAACTCTGCTTCGTCGAAATCCGTTTGCTGATCACCGCCTGGCCTTCGCCCTCGATTACGATTCGATCGCGCGCAACGTCCGGAATTTTGCCGCCTTCCCAGTTTGACGAATCACCCCAATCGCCCTCGCCGCGCCAGAATGCGATGGGTTCCGATTTCCGAGCTTTGACGGCCAGACTCAAACTGACGTTGTCGGCAAAATGCCCCTCAAACTCGTTCTCGTCTCGGTCCGTCTCGTTCTCGAAAGCCAAAAGGTTAACCAGAAGAAAGTCCGTTCCGCTCGGCACGACCATCGTTGCTTCCAGTCGCTCCCAGGTTTCCGGATTTTCATCGGTTAGAACCGTTGAGCCGGAAGAGGCGAGCCGCTCAGAAGTCGGTTCATGTTTCCTATCCCAGTAGTTTTCGGCCTCGATGATCTGGCCTCGAAAAGCGTTGAGTTGTAGCTGAAATTCCGAGTTCGGCGCACCGGGAATTCGGTTGAATTCACTGCTGATCTTCGCGGTTACCTCGCCCGCGTTGACGCGCTCAGCAAAAGGCTGAAGATCGACGATATGCCAGAGTTCCGAAGCGCGTTGGCCGCTCAAGCCCGGCAAATCCGACGAACGCGTCGCCAAAAACTGAAGCATCATCAGGCCGCTGGCCGGAACTACTTTACCGGTCTGCGAATGCGGAACGAGCTTGCAGGCATCCCCATTCCACCATCCTGCCTGCCTCGGAAAACCGCCACCCAGAATCGTCTGCAGACCAAAGTTATCGCGAGGGAATCCGACTGAAAGCTCGTGGCTCGGCATCGGAAAAACCCAAGGATCCGCAGCAAGGCGTTCGTGCTTTGTCAGGCGAAGAGCCTCCTCGTCAACCAGCCGCAATGTTTCTTCGCCTTGCTGCACCACGTCGACTTCCCCCTCAAAAACGTGGACCTCCGAGGCTCCGTCATCGGCAACGCTAACGCCAAAGCGCGTACCGAGATCGATCGCGTTGCCTTCCGGAGTTTCGATCGTGAAACCGCGGCCGAATTCGCCGACATCCGCGGCGACTTTCCCGTGGGCGAGTTTCATCCGCGTAGCGTCGACGAGCTCGAATTCCGCCGGTCCTTCAATCGCGATGCGAACCGAATTTCCGATTTTCAACTCGACCATTCCAGCCAGCAGCTGCTGACGTCCGGGCTTGAGCGTCGAGCTAACCGGTCGAGCCCATTCTGCGGAATCCGAGCTGACGATTTCCGCCACAGGCTCGATGATCGGGTCGAATTCCGGCTGTCGTGACGAAATCCAGAATGTCAGCGCGATCGCCGCAGCCGCCGCGATCCAACCGAGTTTCCAAATCTTCAGACCGTTGCGTTGGCGAGGTCGAATCGGCTCGAACTGAGCATTGCCGTCGCCCAAAAAATGCTCAGCCAACGCTCCGTGAATTCGCACCTTCGCGCGGAATTCATCACGAGCCTCGCGGGACGCGCCCAGCAATTGGCTGAGCTTTTCCGTTTGTCTCGCGTCCAGCGATTCGGTCAAGTAGCCATCGATGAGTTCGTCCAGATTCATGCCGGTTTGACCTGCTTTTCGATGCACTTGCGCAAGCTGCTTCGGGCTCTCGAGAGGGCGACGTAGATCGCGTTCGGTTCCCAGCCTAGTCGTTCGGCGATCACAGCTGGTTTGAGCTCATCTTGATACTGAAGCTCGATCATCTTGCGCGGCTTCGGCGCGAGTTTTTCGAGGCATTTCGCTAGCGCCCGCATCGTCGCTGAATCCTGGCCAGGATTTGGATCTTCCGCTTCGGCGGCCAGTTGTTCGATCACTTCATCGGAAAGACGATTTTGATCCCGCCTATTTCGTCGGAGTAACTCAAGAACCTTGAATCGCGCAATCGCGAATGCCCAGGCCTTGAAATTTGTTCCAGTTTGAAAGTCGTTCGCCTTAGCCGTGATCGTCAGAAAAACCTCCTGCACCACGTCCTCCGCTTCGCTTGGGTTTGGCAGAAGCGAGAGCACAAAATGTTTCACCGGCGCGATGTGCTGAACAAAAAGCGCTTGAACTTCGGTTGTGTGATCCGGCGCGGGCATCTCAAAGGAAATGATGAAGCGAGCTGAACCTTAGCAGAGAGACTTCAGTGATTGAAGCCGAACTCCGTTGTGTTTAGCAGACTGCTGAAGATGTCCTCATACGGCTTCGGGCTCTTCTCATCGTCGCCAACTAATCCTAACATTCCCGCCAATTCGACCTCGCTCGGTTTCCGGCTCAGAGCGCGAATGTAGATTTCTTCGATGATTTCTGTGGGCGATCTTCCAGCCTCGAGCAGCCCTGAAACGACACGCCCGCCTCCCACTCGTCCCGGGACGGTCGAGCCAACGAGAAGATGCAGCGCTTGGGACAAAGTCGGTTCGGGCTTCATTTCGCAAGCGCAGATTGAAGCTCGGTTAGACCGCCCGAACGTCTCGAAAAACGAATTGCCGTAGCTGCCGAGAACCGTGTCGCCGGGCGAGCGCGGGTAGTACTCGATCGCCTTGGTTCCAGCTGGAAAGTAGCTGAAACCGTGCTCGCTGTCGGTTGCGGCGACCATCGCGTCGAGGAAGACGTCCGACCGCAATCGGCGGAGTCGCGCGCGGGAAAACTGGCGATCGTCAGACTGATTCGTCGCGTTGGGCTTCAGAGCTCGCTGGTAAGTCTCTGAACGGCAAATGTCGCTCACGAGAGCACGAAGATCGTAGCCGGAATCGATAAACTGCTGAGCGAGTGCGTCGAGAAGAGCGGGGTTCGTCGGTGGATTCGACACTCGAAGGTCGTCGATCGGCTCGACGAGTCCGCGATGAAAATGATGCGCCCAGACGCGATTAACGAAGTTCCTCGCGAAGAGTTCGTTGTCCGGAGAAATCAGCCAATCAGCCAAGGCCTGCCGCTGATCGACTCCGGCTGGCGCGGGCGCTTCACCTCCAAGGACTGTCGCTGGCATCGGACGCTGATCGACGAGGTGCTTCGCCGGTTCAGCGCTGAGATCATTATAAATGTAGTACTCGCGAGGCTCAGCACCGAGCTTGCGATTCATCCCGGTGAAGAAACTAACAAACCCATAATAATCGTCGATCGTCCACCGGTCGAAAGGGTGGTTGTGGCACTCGGCGCATTGAATTTGAATGCCCGTCATCAGCTGCGAAAAGTCGGCGGCGAAGTTCTTCGGCTTGAATCGCACGTCGTGAACCAGCATCGTGTAAAGATTAGTCGGGCCGTTCGTCAGGCAGCTGCCGGACGCCGTGATTTGCTCGGCGACGAACTCATCGATCGGACGATTCTGGCTGAATTGTTGGTGGATCCATCGGTAATACGCGTCGGCCGCTTTGACGTCGGTCGCCGTCGGCGAGTAGCCACCTCCCATCAGCCGAACCCATTCACCCCAGAGCCCTGTCCAGACATCGGCGAAGTTTTCGTCCGCCAGCAGCTGCTGGATCAGCGCATCGCGATCGGGGTTTTCGATAAAGGCATGGTACTGCTCGACCGTCGGCGGAAGCCCAGACAGATCGAGATAGACTCGGCGGAGAAAGGTTTCGTCGTCGCACAAGCCAGAAGGCCGAATGTGGAGCTTCTCAAGCCGTTCAAGCACGAGTTCATCGATGTAATTCGCCGCTGGCGGCTTTGTCCATTCGAACTGAGAATCCGTGGGCAGGACGATCACCTCTGAGCCGATCGTAAACCGGTTAAAACGCGCAAACACAAAAGTGTCTCCGCGATTTCCGGGCTTCACCAAACCGTTTTCGTCGATCGTGGCCGTAGCCGGGTTATTCGAATTGAACAGCGCAAGCCGAGTCACATCGCGAGTCGTTCCATCTGAGTATCGCGCGGTAACCGTGGTGGGAACGTCCGCTTCGCCGCCGCGGAACACGATGTTTGCGGGCTCCAGAGTGATCTCAACCGGCTTCGCGATTTCGCCCTCGTCGGCAAGCGCGCCAGCTGCGATCCAGTCGTGCAGCGCTTTGTAAGATTCCGAATCCTTCGTGAAAACCTCGCCGCCAGTGTGCGGAACCTTGCCGGTCGCCTTGAGCAGAATCAGGCTCTTTTCTGGCATGGCGACGTTGACGCGCCGACCGATCATTTCCTGCGTTAATCGATAGTAGTCTCCGCCGGGGTCATAACCAAAAAGCGAAAGCATGAAGCCGTCTTTGCCGCGCGCCGATCCGTGGCAAGTTCCAGCGTTGCAGCCGGAACGGAAGAAAATAGGCATAACGTCCTTTTCGAAGCTTGGCGGTGCTTCGGCCTGTCCAAAAGCCATCGTAGCCGAGAGAAATATCGCGCCGATCAGAATTTTCATGGTGTCAACGCCGGGTCAATTCGGAGAGTCCCGTTTCCGCTTCGCTGGCGGATCGACTGACCGTTTTCCTGAACGATCAGTTCACAGCTCAGCTGTTTGTATTGCCCTAACAAAGCTTCGTCATTGGCTCGCAGATTGAAAATGAGAGTTTCGTCTCCCTGCCGCAATCTCGCGGTTTTTGCGGTTACACCTTTTGGTAAGCCAAGTAGCGAGACCTCGGCCTCGCCTTTGAACGGCTTTTTGTGCACGACCTGAAACGCAAACTCGCCGGTTTGATTTCGCCGGAGCGCAACTGGCTGACTGCGAAGCTCGACATACGGCTCAGCGATTTCGAGATCGAAAAACGGCGAGGAAACGCGGATGTCTCCAACGCCGTTGAAATAAATTCCGCGCAAAGTGGTCGCCTGAAGCGCGATCTGCCAAGTGTCCGGAGCAACGCCCGAGTTGGCCTGAAAACTGAACTTCAATTCCGTTTCCCCTTCCTCAAACCGAGCCGCAGCTTGCGCCGTCACGCCGCTGGGAACCCAGTAAGCGTTGACTTCAACCGGCTCGGTGAATCCCTGTTCGCGATGAAGCCTGACATTGACAAAAAGCTCGCCGTTCTTCGCCAACGGAATTTCAGGCTGCTCGACCTCAAGTCGAAAAGGCGCTGGATCGGTGATCGCATAGGCGTAGCGACCGACAATTACGGTGTGCCAGGCGCGAGCTCCCGAATGGCTGAGAAACGGCATTGCTTGTTGGGAATGCGAGACCAACTCAGTTCCATCCAGAGCCTCCGCGGTGATTCGAAACGTCCCCGCCTGAGGCTCTGCGCCGGGCTTGGCGACGAACTCGACCGGGACGATCGTTTGTCCCTTCCGAACAATCGGAGCCGTCATCTGGATTCCGTCAGGCAGGCCATGTGGGACGAGCCGAACGTCGCCTTTCCAAGGATTACCCTGACCCTCAGCCAGCCGAACATTGAGGGTCCATCGATTGTTCTGCGGGATGGCGACGGCGGTTATTTTTGAGCATTCGGCACTGTCGATTACCGGTGCGTAGATCCAGCTGTGGACGGCGTTTTCGACAGGCTCGATTTCGATCCGATAGACAAAATTTGGGCCGCCAAGACCGCGCATGTCTTTGATTCGGACTTCGAATTCACCGTCCTTTGCTGGACTCCAAACGACTGACGGATCGAGCAAAGTCGGTAGTTGAAAAGACTTCGCGACGGCCCAGAGACCGCGCTCGGTGTGCTTTGCGTCATCGCCGCTGGCCACGATTTCGCCTGAATCGAGATCAACGATTTCCAGCTGCGGATCGAGTGGAATTCCTAACCCTCGAGCAAAGACTCGAACGCGATAGGTCTGGTCGCTTTTCGCCGCGATCCGAAATCGATCGGTCTCAGCGGATTTCGAAATCACTCCGTTGAGGGCAACGGGCAGTTCGATCGTCTCGGCTTCAGCATCGCTTTCGATCGCGTTCGGGTAGGGCGAAATCCGCATCGGGAGGGCGGACGCCGCGTCGCCTCGATAACTGAAGTCCTCAGATCTCTCAGCACTTGGCATTTTCAGCTCCCGAGTGATCGAGCCAGAAGGATCGCCTAACAAAGATACCTGAAGCGGCTTCCCAGCTTCTCCGCCAGCCGGAAACACCGCCAGAGGGCGTTCGTAATCGCCGATGTGGGCGAGATAGTGAACGAAGCGGCTACCCTTGTATAGATTCTGGGTTACCTCGATGACGTAATCGCCATCTTCGGGGGCAAGGATTGAGAGCACCGGATCTTGAATGTGCAAAGCGCTGTCGTCCGCAGTGGTCAGCACTTTTCCAGAAGCGTCGAAAATTCGAACTTCGAGATCGTACTCGGACTCGCCGTAATGAATCTCAGTTAACCGCACCGAAGCGATCTCAACGGAGATACGCTCGCCCTTCCGCCGATGAACTCGATAACAATCGAGATCCTTGGTTTTTCCAGACTGAATCTTAGCCAGCACGGTTGTCGATTCGCCCAGCAGCTGCTCAGCGGTTTCGAGCGTGTCGTTTTCGCCCATCTGGCCATCTGGCTCGATCTCCTGGTGGATCGGATAGGGCGTAACCCAGAAAGTGGACAACGTAGAAAGTTGAGTGGCCGTCCGCAGTTTAAACTGGTGCTCGCCGATCGGGCAATCTGGCGAAATGACGAACTTCGCCGTTACCTGCTGGGCGATTGCGTCAGTCGAATGTGCCAGGCTGATCGGTCGTTCGAGGTCTTCGATTTGCTTGACGTCGACCGCCTTGATCCCTGGGCGGAAGAAAACAATTTCGCGCGGATCCTCAATGAAATTGCCCTGGATCAGAACGTCGACCGTCGTGCCTTGCTTCCCAGCTCGAGTGGGAACGGCCTCGATGTGTCGGTTCTGCGGGGCCGGGAGATTGCAGATTCCCAACAGCAGCACCAGAAGCGTAACGAACGTCTTCTTCATGAATCAGGCGATCAAGCCTTCGACCAATTTGCCGCCTTTTACGATCTCGATCGGTCGCGTACCGAACGCCAAAAGCTCTTCGTTGGCGTCGATCCCAAGCTGGTGATAAACCGTGTAGAGGAAATCTTCGAGGTTCACCGGATCGCGCGCCGGCTCCGATGCGGTCGCATCCGAAGCTCCGTAAATCTGCCCACGCGTGATGCCGCCGCCAGCGAGGAGCATCGAGTAAGAACGGGCCCAGTGATCGCGACCGTTGTCTTTGTTCATCTTCGGCGTCCTGCCGAATTCGGTTGTGACCATGAAAAGCGTCGAGTCGAGCAATCCGCGTTGGTCCAAGTCCGTGACCAGACCCGAAATCGCATGATCCAAGGCGGGAATTTTATCCTCGCAGGTCCCGCGTAAATCCACATGGCAATCCCAACCGCCATAGTCGATCGAGACGAATCGCACGCCCGATTCGACTAACCGACGTGCCAACAAAAGTCGTTCGTTCACCGCAGCGTTCGAGTTGCGATACTTCAATTTGTAGCCGCTGCCGTAGAGCTCTCGAATGTGGTCAGGCTCGTCTTCGAGCGAGAACGCGGCCTGCGTTTCCGCCGAACCTAACAACGTGTAGGCCTGCTGATAAAAATCGTCCATTGTCGCCAGCGTGTCGTCCTGCGAATCCAGGCTGCGAAGATGGTTCTCGGCGATCTGACGCGCTGATTTTCGGCGTTCAAACTGCTCGACTGAAACGCTGTCTGGAATCGAGAAATCCTTAACTTTGAATTCGCCTGAAGCTCCCGGATCGGCGCCGGTTTTAAACGCACCGAACTTGCTGCTGAGATAGCCAGTCCCTCCGGTAAAGCCGTTTAAACCGGGAACAGCGACGTAGGGCGGCAATCCGTTTCGTTGCCCGAAATGTTGAGAGACGACCGCGCCCATTTGCGGGTAGTCGATCACGGTCGTCGGCAGGTAGCCGGTGAAAAGATGGTAGGTTGCTTGGCTGTGATCGGGAATTCGGCACTGGCAGCTGCGAACGACGGTTAGCTTGTCCGCCACCTTTGCGGTTCGCGCGAAATGTTCGCTGAAAATCTCCCCTGTGTTGGTTTTCGCTACGTTGAATGGGCCGCGATATTCGCCGGGAGCCTCGGGCTTAGGATCAAAAGACTCCTGCGCTGGAAAGCCCCCGCTGAGGTTCAGGTGGATCAAGCTTTTCGCCGGACCCTCCTTTTTCGACTCGCCTTCCGCGCGAAGGAGATCGGCCAACGAAAGGCCTAACGCACTGCTCGCGCCGAAGCGGAGCGCTGATCGGCGGGTGAGCGGCGAACTGGATGATGAAGACATGAATTTGAGGAACCTCTATTTGTAGTCGGCTTCACTCAAGCTGTTCAGGACAGAAGTTTGCCAGGTGCGAAGCTGAGCGCCTAACTCTTTGGCGACTTCAGATTCGGTCTCCGCAAGATCTTTCTCTTCGGCTGAGTCGGCCCGGAGATCGAATAACTCGGCTCCGCCCCCGCGCTTGCCCTCGATCACGAGCTTGTATCGATTGCCGAGAATCACCCGCGATCCGGCGTAATCTTCCTCGCTGATTTCAGGCTGATGAAAATTGTTAAAGCTGCGAGTCAGCTTGCCGCCAAGGTACTTCACGAGCGGAGTCGTTCCCTCCTGAAGCTCAGGATCGATGTAAGGTTTTGGCTTAGGATCGCGGCCGGTGACGCGACTGGCGTTGTAGCTCCAGAAACAGATCGGGCTCGGGCGTTCCTCCATTTTTCCGTCGATCAGCGGCGCGAGGCTGACGCCGTCCAAGGGACGATCCGGCAGCGGGGCACCAGCGAGATCGCACAGCGTCGGGAGCATGTCGCTGGTCACGCCGTTGACTCCGCTGACGCGTCCAGCCGCGATTTTTGCCGGCCATTCGATCACTCCCGGAACGCGAATCCCGCCCTCGTACATCAGCGCCTTTTCGCCGCGAAGCGGAGTGTCGACTCGGCCGCTGCTGGGCGGACTTCCGTTGTCCCCGCAGTACCAGAGAACCGTGTTTTCACGCAGGCCGGCGGATTTTAGACTCTCGCGAAGCTGTCCGATCGACCGGTCCATCGCCGTGATTTCCGCGTAGCGCTCGCGCAAAACATCGCGCAGCGGACGCGAAGTCGGCTTTCCGGTTTCCATCGAAGTCAGCCTGACTTTCCGCTCCGCGTAAGCCGCAGGCAAGTCATCGTAGAGCGTCAGATCCTTTGGCAATCCGCTGTAGGGCTCGTGCGGCGAGCCAAACCAAACGACCGCAAGGAACGGCTTTCCGTCCTCCTTCGCTTGATCGATAAATTTGATGGTTTCGTCGATCGTAACCTCAGAACCTTCCCCCAGCAGCTGCTCAGGCGGCGCGCCGTTGCGCGAGAAGTGCGGGTCCATTTCGTAGAAGTTGTCATGAGAGACAAATTCGTGAAAACCCATCGCTTTTGGATTCGTTGGCGAGTCCGCTTTGACCGGGCCGACATGCCACTTGCCGAAGTGGCCACAAACGTAACCGGCGTCCGCCAGGAGATGGGCGACCGTGATTTCCTCGGGTCGAATTGACCAACCCGGGCTGAAAGTTCCGCTACGAATCGGATGCCGACCGGTAAGGACACTGGCGCGGGTTGGCGAGCAACTTGGATGAGCTGAGTAGAAGCGATCGAGCCGCAAACCCGTCGCAGCCATTTCGTCTAGCACTGGAGTTTTTAGGTGAGGATGTCCGTTGTACCCGGTCTCACTCCAACCGTGGTCATCGCCCATCAGGAGGATGAAATTGGGGCGCTCATCCGCGGCCAACGGCGTGACGAGCAAAACTAGGGCGAGCAGAAGGTTTCGGAAAATATGCATGACGGTTTCAATTCAACAATTGTCGGAAACACGATCAAGCTCCATCAGAACCTTCAAATCAACCACGATATCGATAGCCAACCCCGCGGACGGTCTCGATGATTTTCGGCGAGTCGCGATCGGTTTCGATGCGCTTGCGCAAAAGCGAAATGTGCTGATCGAGCGTTCGCGAATCTGGAAAGTAGCTCACGCCCCAGCAGCGCCCCAGCAGCTCGTCGCGCGTCACGACTTCGCTCTGCCTTTCTTTTAGTAATATCAGGATGCCGATTTCACGCGGTGACAGCTCGATCGAATCACCGTTGCGCTCGGCTCGCAGCTCGCGCGGGAAAACGATCAGATCGGAAATTTGGAACGAGCGCCGACCGGTTTTTCCATGCGGAATTCGCCGGATTGCGCTGCGGATTCGGGCGAGGAGCTCCTTCTTTCCAAACGGCTTGCGGATGAAATCGTCGGCACCGAGATCAAGGCCGGTTACGACGTCGGTTTCCTCGTTTTTTGCGGACAGAAATAGGATCGGGATTTCCGAGTCCCGCGTCCGGATCAGGCGGCAGGCTTCGAAGCCGTCCATTTCCGGCATCATGATGTCGAGACAAATCAAATCCGGTTTTGACGTTTCCCACTGCTCAACTGCCTGACGACCATTCTCAGTCGCGATGACGGTGAATCCTTCTTTTTCCAACGAAGAGCTGATGCCTTCCAACGTTATCGGATCGTCTTCGGCGATGAGGATCGTCATGATTTTTGTGTCAGTGGCAGGGTGAATTCGAAGATCGCTCCAGTCTCGCCTGATTCGGGCTCGAGGCAAACCAGCTCGCCTCCCAACCGGCTCGCCATGTCGCGAGCAATGGTCAAACCGAGTCCTGCGCCGCTGACTCCTTCGCTAAGCGAATCCGATGAGCGGTAGAACGCTTCGAAAACTCGGGAGCGGCGATTTTCCGGGATTCCAGGGCCGCGGTCAGCACAGCGAATCACGATTCCTCTCTCGGTTTCGCTCAATGTCAGGCCGAGCCACTTGCCGGATTTTGCGTATTTTTCGACGTTGGAAATGAGGTTTGTCAGGATTTGAGCGAGGGCATCGGCGTCGGTTTCGATCTCCAGATTCGAGTCCAGCTCCAAGTCGATTTTGAATTCCTGCCGACGCAAAGTTGGTCGGAAATTTTCGAGGACAGTTTGGATCGCTTCGTTGATTTGAACCGTTTCGATTCGGAGTCGGATCTTGCCCTGCTCACGACGGGAAAAAGTCAGGACGTTGTCGACGAGACGCGAGAGACGAGCGGCTTCTTCGCGCAGTAAGCCGAGTCGGCGGCGGGGTTCGGGAAGATCAGGGCCGAGTTCTTCGGCGGCGAGATCGCCTTGGATCAGGATGTTGGTAATCGGCGTCCTCAGCTCGTGCGAAACGCTGTTTACGAATGAAACCCGTTGCTCGGAAAGGGCCAGTGCGCGCCGAAATGCGGCCGAGAAGAACAGCGCCGCGATCGCGACGACGAAAGCGAGTGCAACGCCGCTAACGAGGAATCCAAGCCGCCATTCGACGATCGCGACCACCGGATCTTGCGACAGCAGCTGCCAACGGCCAAGCGGACAGCTCACCGTGAAAACTCGATGGGGAACGAGCGGCTCAGCTGCGTTTTTCGCGTTCGTCCACACGACTTCGGCACGCCCATCGACGAGTTGATCGGCGGCCCCGTCCTGAGCCGTCAGCAGCGAATCGATTCCGACATTGTTGAGCTGTGGATCGCCAAGCCACTCGCTCATCGCGGCGCGAACTTTGCGTAAATCGATCGTCGCGACTTGAACCGAGGAAGACCTCATCCGTTGCCAGAAATAGGCGGTCGATCCTTCGGTGTACACCCATCCTGAGTCTTCACGCAGGCCAGTGAAAAGTAATGCCGGCGCTAACTGAAAAACCTCGCTGATTTCGTCCGTTGTGGCAAGGCGAGGGACCGGGATCCAGCTCGATTCGATCTCGATTTCCCTCACGTTTTTTGAATTTCGGGACAGTCCGGAAAGGCGCACGACGCCAATTAACTCGCTGGCGGCGGCTTTGGCGGAAAGGGTGCTGCCACTTCGGAAAAGGCCGAACGCTTCCTGAAGATACCGCTCGTAGCGACCCGTCAGGCGATCGACTTCGCGCTGAAGCGAGTCAGCAGCTGCTCGCGCGGGCGAAGCGTTTCGAGTCTGCACATTCTCGCGGGTTCGCTGCCCGAAAACCAGCGTTGCCGCAGCAATCGCGAGTGCGATCACGAGGCCGATAACAAGGATTTGAGAAGCCCGATTCATTAGCGTTGATGGCGAGCTTGCGCGATGTCGGTGATCAGATTTTCGATCGTTTCTTCGCCGTGAAAAACACCTCCGCCAACCTGCTCAAGAAGATCAGCGAGAATCGGGCGTGGCGCTTTCGCAAAGCTGATGATGTTAAGCTGAACTTGTCTTCCTTCTGGATTCAGGATGTTCCAGAGCGACAGCATTCCGGCTTGATTGACGCCGTCCTGAAGGTCGCAAATGAAGACGATCACCGAGATTGGCTTGTCCTCGACCAACTTCTGAATTTCTTGAATTGGTCCCGAGTTTTCGTTGAGAGTGCAGCCAACCACCGTGGCTTTCCCGAATCTGGGATAACGCTTTGCAATGAGTCGAGAAACCGTCGCGCTGTGTTTTTTCATGCTTCCTGAAATGTCGACCAGCACAGCGATTCCTTCGCCGTTTCCCGCCCCCAAGCCGCCGAAGAGTGAGCCAAATCCGCCGCCGCTGCCTCGCTGAATTTTGCCCGGATCCACATTCGCGCTGAAGGCGGTTCCAAACGAGTTCAGCCGAGTGCCGGTCAGCCTGAGATCCGGAATTGCATCGGGCATTACCGGAATAACGACTGGACTGACTGCGGAAACCTGAATCGCGGACACAGCCGAAAGGGGAGCCGCTTGCGCCGACGGAGCCGAATCGAGAGACTGCTTGGTCGGACGCGGTTTTTGCGGTTCGTCCGGCTCGACAGGGACTGCGGAGGCCAGAACCTGAATCGGCGGCGGCTCCGGCGCGCTGTCGCGGACTCCGACGAAGGCGAGGAGCAGACAAATCATCAGGTTCAGCCCGATGCCGATGACCAACGCTGACGTCAGGCGATCGGCTTTTTTCCGGGGGCGGCTCATGTCCTTGGTGAGATCGGTTTTACTTTACGCGAGGGATCGTGTCGTCGTGGACGAAGAGGAGAACCTTTTTCGACAAATCGCCGCTTCCGTCGGATTTCGGCGGACTGAAAACTCCGATCAGTTGAGTTGTTCCTCCCGCGAGTACGTTGGAAGCAGTCAATCGATTGGTATGAAAGAGAGGCATCGTTACGGCGGGAATCCACGCCTGCCCGGCATTGGGAGATTCCTTTCGATAGGAAACAAAATCGCGACCGCGCGTGACCCACTCTGGATTGTAGTTCAAATCGTAAAGCGCTCCTTGAGCACCGGCGACTGGGTCGATTTCAAGCATGTATCCCGAAAGACGCGCTTCCTGAGCCAACGGTTCGCATGCGCCTCCGACGACTTTCGGTTCTTTGATTTCGGAAGCATAAATATGCTCGACAGTTGACCCGGTTTTCATGCGCTGTCCGCTTTGGGCGCGCGCCACCAACATTTCATGCGAATCGGCCTTGTTCTCTTTCAGCAGCTGCCGGACGGCGGGCCAGGCGGAAGTTGGGACGTCAGCGAGTTTTTCGCCGGCCAGCCAGGCATGCCAGTCTGGGGCGTTCAGCTCGATCCACTCGAAGCGAAAGTTCAAGCTGTCCGGGAGTGCTTCGGTCAATTTGGTAGGCGCGACGAGTTGAATTCCGACGCGCAAAAAGAGAAGAATGCGCTCGGTTTTGGCCTTGTCAGAATCAAACGGCTCAAATTGCGCGAGCAGGTTGTATTCTTCAGGCTGAACGTTGATCGAAGTCACCACCTTTTGCTGACCGATTAATGGATCGATCACATCGGTCGCAAAGACGCGGATGTTGTCACGCGGATCGCGAATGTTTTCGCGCAGATACTTGGTTCGCTCGACTAGAATGTTCAGATTGATCGTGCTGAGATCGGCACCGATCACCGGGTCGACTTCGAGGGTTAGCCCGCAGTTACGAATCTCGAACGCTTTAGGAAAGGTTGGGCCCTTGGGATCGATATCGAGGACCGAGTGAGCTGTCGGATAAATGAGTTCCAGAACGGATTCGATCTTCACCCGTTGACCGCTCCTCGCCTGAAGGATAGTTGACTCAATCACCTGAGCCTCGCCAGCCTTGATCAGCGCTTCGACCTCGCTTCGAATCTCGTCGTCGGAAAGTTTCGAATCGGCGGACCATCGATCGGCCTCGGCTTTCGGCGTCTGGATGAATTCGACGCCGAGCACGACCATTCGCTGAACATTTTCGGCGTCAGGTTTCGGGGCCTGTCGAGCGATGTTCTTTTTGAACGGATCTTTGGCGGCTGGTTTTTCCTGGGCGAATGCCAGGCCGATCGAGGCGATGAAAACTGCGACGACGGAGATGAGGTTGGATGGTCGAATTATCTGCATGGTCAGGTTCTAGCACACCTTTTCAAACCTTGCGTCAAACCCACTCAATTGCTTTGTAAAAGCTACGTAAAACGCTCAGCCATCGTAGCCGCTCATCGCTTCGATCATCTCGCTAACCGACTGCTTCAGGCCGATGAAAACGGCTCTGGAAACGAGGTGATGCCCGATGTTCAGCTCAGCGAGATTCGGGATGCTCAGCAGCGTGGGTAAATTCGTGAGGTTGATTCCGTGGCCGGCGTTGATCTGCAAACCCAGCTCGTGTCCGCGCTCAGCGGCGGCTCGGATTCGGGCTAACTCGGCCAAATCGCCTTCGGGCGCGCCGTTCGCGAATGCGCCGGTGTGGAGTTCGATCATCTCGGCACCGAGCTCGGCAGAGGCGGCGACCTGATCGAGATCCGGATCGATGAAGAGGCTGATTTTCGCTCCAGCGCCTTGCAGCTGCTGGACGGTCGCGCGGAGCGAATCGCGATTGGCGACGACGTCGAGCCCGCCTTCGGTCGTGATTTCCTGGCGGTTTTCCGGAACGAGACAGCAGAAATCCGGCTTCGCGTCGCAGGCGATGGTAACGATTTCGGCTGTGGCGCCGAGTTCCAGATTCAAGTCGATTCCGATCGCCTTGCGCACCGCGTAAACGTCCGCCTTCTGAATGTGGCGTTGGTCTTCGCGCAGGTGAATCGTGATCGAATCGGCACCCGCGGCTTCGCATTCCCGGGCAGCTTGAAGGAGGTTCGGCTCAGCGTTGTGGGCTTCGAGCATCGTGGCGTAGCGCGCCTGCCGAAGAGTGGCCACGTGATCGATGTTGACGCCGAGTTTGAGTTTTCTGCTCATGATAGCCGGAGTTTACATCGGGCCAGCACCTGCTCAACGCGCAAGTCTGTCAGCACGCTTAAAGATAGTCCTCAGGGATCTCCGATTCGGGATCCGGGATGCGCCGGCGGATCGAAAAAACCTGCCAGAAATAAATCGTCACGCAGACCAGCCCGGCGAGCAGGCAGATGCCTAACGCGATCCCAAGGACCCAAAGATTTCGGGTCAAGGCGAGGAGCATGGCGAGGTGGCCGATCGCAGCGGCTCCACAGGCGTAGGTTCCGAATCGACGGCCAAAATCGCTGTCCGGAATTTCGACATCTTCCGGGTCCTGGTCGTCGAAGTAAGCCTGGAACGCGTCGGCGAGTCGTCCGGTTACGACCCACATCCAGTAGACGCCGAATACCGGAATCATGATCCCCCAGACGGAGCCGAGGGAGAGCTTTGCGCGATGTTCTTCCGGGACTCGAAACAACGTCATCGTGAACATGAAACCGAGGACGGCGCTGAACGCGGAGAGGAGCGCGAAGAGCATGATCAGCGCCACAAAAATCATGAAGAACAGCGAATCGCCACCCGACTGCTCTCCGGCAGTAGCGATTGTTTCCGCTACCGCTTCGGTGGTGATTTCAGGGCTGTTCTGCATCAGAAGTTGCCAGCAGCTGCTGGCGGATCGGCGCTAGTTTTTCGCCGTGTAGTCAAAAACGTGCACCTCTGCGAGAAGGGGCTTGATCAGCGTGACGAAGGCCTTGTGATCCGGGTGAGGCAGGTAAACTTCGAGGCCCGCCTTGTCCTTGAACGTCACGACAAAACAGTGGGTGTAGCCCTGGTCCAAGCCTTCTTCAACGGTCTCGGTCGTGCCCCATTCGTAGTCGATGATCGTGTCGATTTTGGAGCGCAGTTTGCCGAACTCGACTTCGATATTTTTGATCTGCTCGGGAGTGGCGTCCTCGTTGAACTTGAAGAGAACCACGTGGCGAAAGTCACCGATGTGGTCGTCGACGGCTGCATTTCCGGTGAGGACTGACATGGCTGCAAAAAGGGCGAAAAGTTTGTTTATCATCGTCTTCGCCGAGAATTCGTGAAATGAAGACAACTGGCAACCGAAAAAGCAAAAGATTCGACGTGCGGCGAGCGAGTCGATGGCTATTTTGGGCCGCCTTCGACCTGACATGAGTACCAATCCAAAGGAAATCAACTTCTGGGACCGTTATCAACGCTACCTGATCGAATACAAATCGATCGATTTTTCGCTCGATGTAAGTCGGATGTTTTTTGACGATTATTTTCTCGAACGCAAGCGGCCGATGTGCGAAGCGGCGATCGCTGAGATGAAGCGGATCGAAGCCGGCGAGAAAATGAACGCTGATGAGGACCGTCCGGTCGGCCACTATTGGCTGAGGAATTCGGCCCTGGCGCCTGCGGAGCTTCGCGACCAGATCGATGCGGATGTCGTCGCTGCGAACGATTTTGGTCGGGATGTCAGGGAAGGCAAAATTCGCGGCGGGGCGGGGGAGACGCTGAAGTTCTATCTGTTCATTGGAATTGGCGGCTCAGCGCTTGGCCCACGGCTGGTTACGGCGGCGTTGGCCGATCAGAAAATGCGCGAGGGCACGTGGTTTTTCGACAACACGGATCCGGAAGGCATCGACCGCGTGATCGACGAAATCGGCAAGGAACGGCTTCGGCAGACGCTGGTCGTGGTCACGTCCAAATCCGGCAACACGCCTGAAACGCGGAATGGAATGCTGGAAGCGAAGAGGGCGTTTGAAGAGCGCGGGCTTAATTTTGGTCGGCACGCAGTTTCGGTCACGGGCGAGGGCAGCGCGCTTTGGGATCTTTCCGAGCGTTGGATTCATCGCTTCCCGATGTACGACTGGGTTGGCGGTCGAACCAGCGTGATGAGCATGGTCGGCCTCGTTCCGGCGGCGCTTCAGGGGATCAAGATCAACGACTTCCTGGCGGGCGCGAAAGCGATGGACGACTTGACCCGAGACGAGTCGGACCCGGCGAAAAATGCCGCGATGATGTTGGCTTTGATGTGGCACTGGGCCGGTGATGGGATTGGCAAAAAGGACATGGTGATTTTGCCTTACAAGGATCGGCTGAGCCTGTTCGCGAACTACCTTCAGCAGCTCATCATGGAGTCGCTCGGAAAGGAACTCGATCGCGAAGGCGGAGTCGTGAATCAGGGCATCACGGTTTATGGAAACAAAGGTTCGACCGACCAGCACGCCTACGTTCAGCAGCTGCGCGATGGGTTGAACAACTTTTTCGCGACGTTCATCGAAGTCCGAAATGCGCGCGGCGAGAACGAGTCGATCATCGTCGACGAAGACGCCAACGCGAATTCCGGCGACTTTCTTCAGGGATTTCTCCGCGGAACGCGCAAGGCGCTGACCGAGGGCGAGCGCGAGTCGATCACGATCAGCATCGAGCAGCTGGATACGTTTCGGTTAGGCATGCTGATCGCGCTTTTTGAGCGGGCGGTCGGCTTTTACGCGAGCTTCGTCAACGTCAACGCCTATCATCAGCCTGGCGTCGAGTCCGGCAAGAAGGCGGCTGAGGTTTTTCTTAAATTGATGAGCCAGGTCCGCCAGCAGCTGCTGGAAAATCCCGAGAACGTCACGCCCGAGACGATCGCAACTCAGCTCGGTGCCGATCCGGAAGACGTCAGGCACATTCTGACCCACTTGAGTTCAAATCCGCGCGCCATTCCGCGCTGATCACTTAACCATCTGCTTGACCTGCAAGAGGTAGGTCAGCAGCGACTTCGCGTCCGGAATTTTCGAGATCACGGCTTTAGCCTTGTCGTCGAGATCGTCGCTGCCCAGAGCCGCGCTTCGGAGCGATTCAAACGCCAGCCCAGCCACTGCGAAAGCCGGAAAACCGTCGTTGCTCTCGCCGCTGCCGATCGAACTGAGTCGACCACTTTGGGTGAAATAAATCGGAATGTCGGTGAATCCCGTTTCGTCGAAAAGATCGGTGTAGTTCATGCGCAGCATCAGGCGAAATCCGCCGCCGCGGACGTCGACCGGGCTTCCGACACTGCAATCCGAGTAGGAAACCGTCGGGTGGGCGACGAACAGGATCATCGAGGCGTTTTCGGTGAGCATCCGCTCGGCGCGCTCCAGCGACTCGTCGCTCTGAGCTTGAATGGAGGACGCCGTTGCGAGGAGAGTGCCGACAATGGCGGCGATCGTAGTTGATTTGAGGGAATTCATGTTTGGATCGTTAGGATTCGAGAAAAAGCGGCGAATCTCAATGGATTTCTTCCGCGCAGAATAGGACGGCGATTGCACTGGAACCGTCGAATCGATTTTTCTGACTCGATCATCGCCTCAGATGAACGTTTTTTGAGTGGTCGGGCTTGACCCGAACCTCGCAGCCCGTAAAACCACTTCGCCGTGGTTTTCAGCTCGCACGTTTTTCTATTCTATTTTCTGCCGCTGGCGCTTGTTCTGTACTACGCTTCGCCGCGGGCCGTGAAGCATCTTTCGCTCACTTTGATGAGCTACGTTTTTTACGGCTGGTGGAATCCGTGGCTGATCTATCTGATGTTCGGCTCGACGCTGGTCGACTTCGCCTGCGGCAAACTCATCACGGCTGACAACGCGACGGTGCGCCAGCGAAAGACCGGGCTCTGGATATCGATTCTCGTTAACCTGTCCGTCCTCGCTTTCTTCAAATACGCCGGATTTTTCGCAGGAAACGTCCACGCGATTGCCGGAACCGACTTTCCGACCTGGGTTTACACGATCCCGCTGCCGGTCGGGATTTCGTTCTACACTTTTCAGTCGATGAGCTACTCGATCGACCTCTACCGCGGTGACGCGCGGCCCTGCCGATCGTTCGTCGACTTCATGTGTTACGTCTCGATGTTCCCTCAGCTCGTCGCCGGTCCGATCGTCCGTTACGGCTCGGTCGCGGAGCAGCTTCGGAGCCGGATTCACAGCGTCGAAGGCTTCGTCGCCGGCTTCACACGGTTCAATTACGGGTTCGCCAAAAAGATCCTCTTAGCCAACCCGATGGGCGCGATCGCCGACGTCTGTTTCAACGCAGGCGAGGGTTCGTTAGGCCCGATGGCGGCCTGGTTAGGCGTGACCGCGTATGCGTTCCAGATTTACTTCGATTTTTCCGGCTACTCGGATATGGCTCTCGGCTTAGGACGAATGTTCGGCTTCAAATTTCCGGAGAACTTCAACTCGCCCTATCGCAGCCACAGCATCACCGATTTCTGGCGGCGCTGGCACATTTCGCTGTCCAGTTTCCTCCGAGATTATCTCTACATCCCGCTCGGAGGCAGCCGCATCCGGCCTTCACGGACTTACGCAAATTTGATGATCGTTATGCTCATCGGCGGCCTCTGGCATGGAGCGCAATGGACGTTCATCGCCTGGGGTTTGATCCACGGCGGGATGCTCGCGATTGAGCGAATGTCAGGCAAAGATTCGTTCTATCGTCGGCTGCCCAATCCGCTGAAAATCGCGATCACTTTCGTCATCGTTCTGATCTCATGGGTTTTCTTCAGAGCTGAGAATTTCGATGTCGCCGGCCGCTACCTCGGCGCGATGTTCGGCCTGAACGAGACCGTCGCCGGAAACCAGCAGCTGCTGACCGCCTACATTCTGCGACCGATCAACCTGGTCTGGTTTTCTCTCAGCGCGATCGTGATCTGGGCCGTTCCCCGAGTTCCTCGGATCCTGAGCGACCTGACCGCCTGGAAAGTCGTTCTCGGCCTCGTTCTGCTGGCAATCGCCGTGATGATGATGTGGACTCAGGGGTTTAACCCGTTTCTTTACTTCCAGTTTTGAGGGAATTCGCGCCTGGAAGAAGAGTGCTTCGTAAGGCTTTTCATGGCGCGCCAGATGTGATACGAATGACCCGGTAGGATGCGATACGCGATCTTCTCCGATATTCATGGTAACCGCGAGGCCTGGCATCGCGTGCTCGAGGATATTCGGGCGTTGCAGGCCGATGTGTTGGTTTGCCTCGGTGATGTCGTCGGCTACGGGCCGCTTCCAGAGGAGGTCCTCAACGAGATTCGCGCGGAAACCGACAACTTTGTGATCGGAAACCACGACGCGGCGGCGGTCGGCCTTCTGGACGCTTCCGCCTTCAATCCGCATGCTAGCTCGGTGATCGAATGGACGGCGGAACAGCTATCTGAGGAATCGAAAGAATTCCTCACTAACATTCCTCTTTCGATTGAGACGGACGACATTCTTTTCGTCCACGCGGAAATCTCAGAGCCAGCTCGATTCGGCTACATCACCGATGTGGTCGAAGCGACCGAAAACTTCGCCGGCTCAGATCATTTCGTCACCTTCGTTGGCCACACGCACGACCCGACGATCTTCGCTCTGGACAACGACGGCGGCGTTTCTCAGCTGCCTGACGACAATAGTCTGCTGGACGAAAATCATCGCTACATCGTCAACGTCGGCTCTGTCGGCGAGCCGCGAAATCCAGACGATCTCCGCGCGCGCTACGTGATTTACGATTCCGAAACGCGCGAAGTTTTCTTCCGTCGAATCGAGTTCGATCCCGAGGTCTACCGCAGCGATCTCGCCGCAACTTCGCTGGAAGTTTCTCCCTATTTTATCCAGGTGATCGATCACCTCATTGGGGAGGCGATGGGCGAGAGCGCCATGGCGGTCGACATGGAAACACCAGCCGTCGCTCCGTCTGGTTTTCAGCGTCAACGTCGCCTGAACGTCCCTCATCCAGACTCAGCAGCTGCTAAGCCCAAGCCGCTGCCGTCACCGGATAATTTTGGGAAAAAATCGAAGACGCCGATGATTCTTGCTCTGGTTGGAGTGCTGGTTCTTCTCGTTTCGGCGATCGGATTCTGGATGTCAGCGGAGAAAAAATCCGGTCCCACCGTCGCAAACGCGTCGGTTCCGCCGAGGCCCGAACCGAGCTCCATTCCTGAAATGGTAAGCGAGCCTGAAGCGCCGATCGCTCCGAAGCCTGAGGAAAAAGCCGCGATCGTCCCGACACCGGTTCCTAAGCCCGCCGCTCCACCTGCGCCGGTTCCGCCAAAACCTCCGGCACCCGCGCCAAAGCCTTCCAAACCGTCTGAACCCGTCCGATTTGTTCGAATTGACTTGCCGCGCAAAGGGACTCTTTCCTTGGCGGAGGTCCAGGTTTTCAGTGGGGGCCAGAACATCGCGGGAAGTGGTAAAGCGAAGCAGAGTTCGAATTTAAGCCCAGTCAGCATCGCTGATTTAGCGATCGACGGAAAGACCAACGGAGTTCACGGCAACGGTTCGGTGACACACACGGTCGGGCAGGATAATCCGTGGTGGGAACTTGATCTTGACAAGCGACTGCCGATCGAGCGGGTCGTCGTTTGGAATCGGACCGACTGTTGCGCAGAACGGCTCGACAATTTTCGGCTTACGCTTTTGGATGATCGCCGGAATGAAATCTGGCAGACGATCGCGACGAAGCGGCCGTCACCAAATATTGCCTTCGTGCCGGAACCCGCGCGCGAAATCGACGAAGTCGCCTGGTGGCGGATGGAGGCGGATTCCGCAGGCGGCTCGCTGATCGATTCCCGCGATGCTCGACCGCTTCAAGCGATCGCAGCCGGCTCAGCCATTGGCGGTCTCGCGCCTGACGAAATTCCTCTGACCAAGGATCTGAACTCAGGCGGGTTGACGCTCGGAATCTGGGGTGAAGCCGCTCCGAGCGACGACTTCCGGATTTCCAAAGAGCGCTCGTTCACGCTCGAAGGCTGGATCCTGACCGACCGACCAAAGACCCCGATTTTCATCGCCGGAACCCGCAGCGGAAAGGTCAACGATTCGCAAGGCTGGCATGTCGACATTCGCCCTGGCTCAGCCGAAGCGCCGGACGGGCAGATGAGTTTTTTCTACGACACCGGCCCGGAATTGATCGTCGCTCTGAGCGAAAACGTGGCTGTTGCTGATCTTAAGCCGCATCATTTCGCCGCGGTCTGGGATCATGCGAGTTCGTCCGAAGCGGGCGAGTTGCGGTTGTTTCTCGACGGCTTGCAGATCGCCGCCACCCAGGTTCCGCACGCCGCGATTCCTGAAAAGCAGGTCAATCCCTTCCGCATCGGAGCCGAAACGAATCCGGCGCGAATTGCTGTGGATGAAATCCGCTTCGTCCACACCGCCTTGAAACCGCGCGAATTCTTGTCCCGCGGATTTCCGCCGAAGGGCGTAATTTTCGTCCATCAGTTCGATGGGCCGGGTCAGCAGCTGCTGAGCACTCGGCGCATGGATCAGAGCGCTGTTCCTAACCGATCATGGCGCGCTGCCGCCCCTTGGACCGCAAATGGATCCAAGGCGAAACCGGGCAAAGGCAACTCTCTGACTTGGTTTACTCCGGAAGAGGGAAAAATTTACGCGCTTTCGATGCAAGCGACTTTAGAAGCCGGTACCGGTGCCGAATGGTTTGGTTTGGGCTTCACCGTTCAAGGGAAACTCGATGATTTCGCTGGTGCCGGCGCTTCGCCCTGGATGCTGCTGCGAGCCGCACCGGACAAGGACGGTAGTCGCGGCGTCGGGTATCTCGGGCCGCCGAATGATCCGAAAGGCCGGTTTCCATTCCCGAAGGATTTGAAGATCGGATCTGAAACGAAGTTGATTGTGATTCTCGATACGACTAAGCCGAAATGGAAGGCGCAGTGGTTTGTTGGCGATCAAGCTGTGACTCCAAACCCGATCGAGTTTTTGAAGAACCCGGAAATCAAATACGTAGGCTTCGGAACGACCGACAAGGCCAAGGGCCGAGTTCGCAATTTTCGGCTCGAGGTCAGGACGCCGTAGTCAGCGCCAAAATCATGGAACGGCTAACGAACCGCTTTGGGGTCGACCGCTTGATCCGCGCCGAACGCGTTTCCGTTCAGGAGGATCCCGCGATTGCTGGCGTCGACGGAAATTCCGTTTGGCGTCCGCGTTGCGCGGCAGTTTGAAATCGTGGTGTCGGTCGAATCGCGCAGCACGATGCCGGAGCCGCAATCGCTGAGGTTAAGCCCGTTGATCGTGAATCCGCTGCACCCTTCGAGAATCAGAGCGCCGTCTGGAGTCTCGAATTTGTGCAGAGTCGAACTCGCGATCACGCAGTCAGCGCAGTTTTTAAACGTGATCGTTCCTGGCCGCGAAAACTGCCGTGGGTTGAACGTGTTGCCTGACAAAACCACCCTTTGAGAATTCGTGACGCGGAGATTTTCCGGCTTAGGCGCGAAAAAAACGTTCGAGCTGATCGCGACGTCGTGCGCGTAATCGATGTCGATGCTGACGCTCGTGTCGCTGATCACGTTTCCGGAAATCGTGACCGAATCGATCTCGTAAATCGCTTTCCCGGCCAAGCGAATATTCGCTCCGCCCGGGGCCACGGTTTTCGCTTCGTCGCCAGAATAATTCGCCGAATGCTGGATCGTATTTCCGGTGATCGCGATCTCAGCGATCGATTTGGATTTGTCCTCCGCCGACCCTGACACGTCGATCAAAATGTTGGCTGCCCGCGTCGGCGTTTCGTCCGCCGGCATGTTTCCTTCGATATCGCAGCCGGTGACCTGGAGATTTCGAACGTTGCCGTCGCGCACGACGATCCCACCCTCGCGGTTGTAAGAAATGTGCGAGTTGCTAACGTTGATCTGGTGAAGATTCACATCATCGAGGTAAAGCCCGACGTCTGAGTTTTCGTAAAGATGACAGTCCGAAACGACCACGTTGCGGTTCCGATTGACGAGGTGAATCCCGTGGCGACACCAGCGAACTGAGACGCGATTGACGATTGCGCCGACGGTCTGGGCTAACTCAATTCCATCCGCCTTTTCGTGCGCGCCAAGGATTTCGATTCCGCTGATGATCGGCATCCGCTCGTTCCACGTCGCTGGCTTGAACGACTTCGGCGAAGCGGTCCCCTCGTGCGAACCGAGAAAGCGAATCGCCGGCCCCGGCCCGTCCATCACGATCGTTGCGCCGCCTACCGATTTCAGTTTGGCCGCGCCGTGCTTTGCGAGGTCGAATTCCAGCGTCGAGGTGATTCGATAAAACTCCTCGTTGCCGAGCAGAAGATTTCCGCCGTTCTCATTGATCTGACGCTGAAGCTCAGCCGTCGAATCCGGCAACTCCGTCAGGTTTGGAATTTGCTCGCGAGTTTTCGGTGTTTGTGCGCTTAGGAAAAGCGGCAGAAAAACGCTGAAGAGGATTGCTGGGAGTTTCATTCGTCGACTCTGCGGCACGCGCACAACGGAGACAAGAAAACTTGGCGCAGCCAGCAGCTGCTGGCAGAATAGCCAGATGAAATGGATTTGGATCAAAATCGTCGGCCTGACTTTTCTGCTGTCGAGCTGTGCCGTCGTCAACAGTCCGATTCGAGTTGCCGAGGAAGCTGCGACGGCGACGATCCGAACTGTTGAGCGAACTGCGGAGCTTGGACTCGAAATTCTCGATGAGCCGTTCGATGAGGAGGAAAGAGAAGCGAAGTCAAAGCGCTGGGGCCGCCGCAAGAACAAGTATCCGGAACGCGAACATCATTGATTATTTTGAGCGAAGACGAACCAAGTAAACGAGTTTTAGCGATTGGAGACATTCACGGATGTCTGAACGCGCTTGAGACGCTGGCCGAGCGAATTCCGCTTCGGCCGGAGAGTGATTTTCTGATCACGTTAGGCGATTACGTCGACCGCGGTCCCGATTCGAAGGGCGTGCTCGATTGGCTGCGAAGCTGGCCCGGCGAGAAGGTGAATCTGCGTGGAAATCACGAAATCATGATGCTCGAAGCGGCTTCTGGGGGAACCTGGGCGGGAGGCTGGGAACACGTCGGCGGTCGGGAAACACTCGCGTCGTATGGCGTCGGCGCGACCCTGAAAGACGTGCCGGAAGCGCATTGGGATTTCATCGGGACGCTGGCTCCGTGGTTCGAAATCGATTCGCATTTTTTCGTTCACGCCAACGCCGACCCTAGCCTCGATCTGGCCGATCAATTTGAGACTGAGCTTTTTTGGGAGCGCTACGACAACCCGCCTGCCCACAAAAATGGGAAAATCATGGTCTGCGGTCACGCCGCGCAGAGATCCGGTTTGCCGCGCTTCAACGGAAACGCGATCTGCATCGACACTTGGGCTTACGGCGAAGGTTGGTTGACGTGCCTCGACGTCGCTCGCCAGACGTACTGGCAGGCAAATCAGGCTGGAGAGTTCCGAACAGGCGCGCTGGAATTGGATCGGTAAGTCGTGGCTGGACTTCGCCCGAAACCCATTCACACTGAACGAGTATGAAAATTAAAGCGATTCTCGCCGCAGTGATCGGTCTCGCGCTGGCTTCCCCAGCCGCGTTTGCCGATCTGAATGTGGGTGATGCCGCGCCGGATTTTGAACTCACCGGCAGCGATGGCAAAACCTACAAATTGGCTGACCTGAAAGGGACGGCCGTCGTCGTCGCCTGGTATCCCAAAGCCTTTACCGGGGGCTGAACGGCCCAGTGCAAGTCGCTCCGTGAGAGTGGCGAAGAAATTAAGAAGTTCGAAGTAGCCTATTTTACTGCGAGCTGTGACACCGTTGAAAAGAACACCGCATTCGCGAAAAGTTTGGATCTGGATTACCCGATTCTGAGCGATCCAGGCAAAGAGGTCGCTGAGGCCTACGGCGTGGTTCACGAAGGTCGCGCAGTGCCGGAACGTTGGACGTTTTACATCGATGCTGAAGGCAAAATCGCTTTCGTCGACAAAGCAGTCAAAGCCGGTAACCACGGCAGTGACCTCGCGGCGAAGCTCGCTGAGCTCGGCGTGAAGAAAAAGTAAAGCCGACTCGAGCCGAATTTAACGAACGTCAAGCCGGGCTAACCGCCTGACTTGGCGTTTTTCTGTACCTTGGCTCCGATTAAGCGATGTTCGTGAACACCGCCTGGACGTCTTCATCGTCTTCGACTTTGTCCAGCAGTTGCTCGATCTCTTCCACCTGCTCCGCCGTCAGTTCAACCGTGCTGCTGGGAATCCGCTCAAGGCTGGCCTTGGTCAATTCCAAGCCCAGTTTCTCAGCTCCAGCCGTCAGTTTTCCGAAGTCAGCGAAATCGCCAATCGCGTAACCGACTCCATCGACGATCTCCAGCTCCTCAAGACCATGATCGATCAATTCCAGCTCGATCTCTTCCGGATCCTCGCCTTCGGGAATTTGAAACTCGATCATCGCCTTTCGGCTGAAGAAAAACTGGAGCGAGCCCGAATCAACCAACTGCCCGCCTGCCTTGTTGAAGAAAGTCCGCAAATTCACCACCGTCCGGTTCGTGTTGTCCGTCGCGGCTTCGATGATCGCCATCACGCCATGCGGCGCTTTCGCCTCGTAAACCATCTCGCTGATATCGGCCACGTCCTTGCCGGAAGCGCGCTTGATCGCAGCCGCGATGTTGTCCTTCGGCATGTTTTCCGCCTTCGCGTTGACGATCGCGAGACGCAATTTTGAGTTACTGTCAGGGTCCTGACCTCCCTCCTTTGCTGCCATCGTGATCGACTTGGCTAACTTCGGAAACAACGTGGACATCTTGCCCCAGCGCTTCTCCTTGGACTTACGGCGGTATTCGAAAGCTCTTCCCATGATCGTTCGCTGAGTGAGGCGCAGATCGTCGAGAATTCAAGCGAGCAGCCGTTTTCGAATTCGCCTTGATCGCTTGGTCTGACGGCGTAGGACATTTTCATGAAGAAAACAGCTGCTCTTCATCGCAATTTTTGAATGAGCAGCTGCTGGTGACTTTCGTTGATGATTTTGACACGAACAGAAGAACGGGCGGCGATGCGAACCATCATCTGGACGCAGTGCCTCGCCATCGTCGCGCTCGGAACCCTAACGAACGGAACGCTCCTGCTTTATTTGACCGCGATCGGCTGCAGCGCGGCTCGAACGATGATTTATCTGGCGATCCATCCGCTCACAACCTCTCTGCTTCTTCTCCCAGCCGCTTTTCTGGCCGACCGATATGGTAAGAAGCGCCTCGGCCAGATCGGGCTGACTTTCGGCATCCTCGGTTGGGGCGTGGTCGCACTCGGCCCCTTCGCCGGTGCCTTGGCTGAGCCGCTGATCGTGACCGGGATCATCGTCTCCGCAATTTGCACATCGCTGATTGGCTCGGGTTGGTTCTCGTTGCTAAGCCCAATTATTCCGACCGAAATCAGGGGCCGCTTCTTCGGCAGACTGCGGCTGAGTTTCAGCCTGGTCTCGCTCGTCCTCTCCGCCGTTTGCGCTTGGATCCTGTCGATTTACGCAGGCATCGCCGTTTACCAGGGAATCTACGCCGTAGCGACGTTGGCTTACATCGCGCGCTGGTTCACTTATCGACGAATTCCAGAACTCGAACCGCCTGAAGCGAAGCCCGACAGACCCTCGTTTCGTCACGTTTTTTCCGAAGTGATTCGGGTAAAGAATCTTGCCGGATTTTCTTCTTACGTTTTCCTTCTGGTGCTCTTCACCGCGGGAGCAGCTGCTCTGTTTGCGATGATCGAAAGCCGCGTCCTCGCGTTTACCGAAACACAGGTCATTCTCCTAACCAACATCACGCTGATTGGCAGCATGACCGGGTTGTTCATTGGCGGTCGAGTGGTCGATCGATGGGGAACGCGGTTCGTCTTTGCGATTTGTCATGTTTCGCTCGCGCTGACCCTGGCCGCGTACCTCCTTCGGATATTTATCTGGTCATCCGCCGTCCCATTTTATCTGGGAACCCTGCATTTCCTTCTTGGCGCGGCCATGGGATCGATCGGCATTGCCATCACTTCGGAATTTCTGGGAATTCTCCCGCAAAAAAACAAATCGGTCGCCGCCTCGATATTCGTCATTTTTCATACCGCCGGAGTGGCGCTGTCGGCGTTGATTCCTGCCTGGATCCTGAAGTCTGGCATTCTCAAGACCACCTGGAGTTTTGCCGGCCGCCAGCTCAGCTCGTTCGATTCGATTCTTCTGGGCTACAGCCTGATGACTCTCATCTTCCTCGCCACCCTCGGGTTGGTTCCATCTATTTCGAGGAAATCCGAACCGGCGAGCCTCGGTTTGAATCGATTGTAGCGCCGCCCCTGGGAGAAAAGCCGCATTCAGGTTGCGTCCACCTTTGGAATCTGATTGGCTCCCCACCTGTGGCGAAACTTCCATCCAATTCCCGAACGCCGTTCACCCGCCCTGAAGCCGGCGTCCTCTGGGTGCTCTGGCTGACCTACGGTTCGTTTTACTTTTGCCGAGCTAACATTTCAGCCGCCGTTCCGGGAATTCAGGACGAATTCGACTTCGACAAGGCGCAAACCGGACTGATCCTCGGCGGGCTCAAACTCGCCTACGGATTCGGGCAGCTCATCAATGGGCAGCTCGCGGAAAAGATTTCGCCGCGCAAGCTGTTGACCGTCGGAATGCTGATTTCGGCATTGTTGAACGTCGTGATCGGATTCTGGGGAGCGCTCTATTTCCTGATCTTCATCTGGGCCTGCAACGGCTACTTTCAAGCGTTAGGTTGGACGCCCTGCATGCGGGTTGCGGGGAACTGGTTTCCAGTTGAGAAACGCGGCCGCGCCATCGGGATTATCGGCACGGGCTACCAGGCGACAGCCGCGCTAACCTTCGTCGTCGCCGGGTTTTCCGCGCAGTGGTTCGGCTGGCGTGGGGCGTTCTACATTCCGGCGATCCTCTTCGGACTCTCCTGCATTCACATGTTGGTTTTTCTCAAGGAAAAGCCGCCAAACACCGCCGACCCCACGCAAGCCCAGTTTCGGCCAGCGAGTGGAGGCACCATCGGGCATAATATTTTAGTTACGCTAACCAATCCCTGGCTCTGGTTCCTGGCTCTGTCTCTTGGCCTTCTCAACGCCTGTCGCTACGGATTTCTGGATTGGGGCCTCGACCATCTGATCGATACTCAGGGCGGTGGAATCGGAAATTCGGCCATCAAATACGCGGTGTTGCCCCTCGGCGGAATCGCAGGCGCGCTTCTTTCCGGCTGGGTCACAGATCGCTGGTTTGGCGGTCGGGCTGCCCCTGCGATCATGTGTCTGCTTCTCGCGCTCGGTGTCCTGACATTGATCTACAGCAAGGTCGTCGTTCCGGGCGGCCAAGGGTACGATCTGCGTCTGATTTCCGAAGCTCAGCAACCTGAGAACCTTCCGGACGAAGGGGAGGCTCTGGTGATCATCAGCCAATCGGAAGGAACGCTGCACTTCCGCGTCTTCGACGAAGCTGGATCGATGGTCGCAAACACGGGAGAAGCCGAAATTTCTTCATCTCAAGAGCAAACCCTCAAGCGATTAAAGAAACTGTTAGGCAAGACTTTTCCGACGGAAATTTCTGAACGGAACAGCACGGATATCATTGGGAAAGCGACCTCGCTCGTCGGTCACACCCAAGGCAGCGTCGTCCTTCCGATCATCCTGCTTGCCCTGATTGGCTTCTGCATTTTCGGCCCGCAAGTCCTCCTCGTCGGCACCGCGCCGATGGATCTCGCGCGCGGCGGCGCGATAGCAGCTGCTGTCGGGTTCGTCAATTTCCTGGGCTACATGGGAGCGTTTTCCGGCGACTACGTCACGGGTCACATTGTCGACGATCACGGCTGGCAGGCGGGGCTGAAATTCTGGGCGGGATGCGCGTTTGCAGCCGCTATTATCAGTGCTTTTCTCTGGAATCGCCGCAGCGGCGAGCGCGAAACAACAACCTGATTTATGAGAGTTATCTTCATTGGAGCCGGCCGCGGCAGCCGGCTCATGCCAACCACGGAAAACGAACCCAAATGCTTCGCGCGAGTGCAGGACAAACGCATCCTTGATTGGAACCTCGAAGCGTTCGCCGCTAACGGAATTGACGACATCGCTTTTATCGGCGGCTACCTGATTGACGTCGTCCGCGATGCGTATCCGAGCCTCAATTTTCGGCATAACGACAATTGGGCGAACAACAACATCCTCGCTTCGCTGATGTACGCCGAGGACCTCATGAGTGAGCCGTTCATCTGCTGTTATTCCGATACGCTCTACTCGGCTAACCTGATTAATGGAATCCTCGCGAGCGAACACGACATCACGCTATCCGCCGATACCGGCTGGGTTGCGCGCTACGCCGACCGAACCGAGCATCCCGCCGATGACGCCGAAAAAATCACCGCCGACAACGGCGTCGTTACCCGAGTTCATCGCGAAATCGAGCCAGCAGCTGCTTGGGGCGAGTACACGGGCGTCGCGAAGTTTTCGCCAGCCGGTGCCGAGCATCTGAAGCAGCACTTTGCTCGCTGCCGCGCCGAGTTCGCGGGAAAACCATTTCGCGAAGCGGCTCTCTTCGAAAAGGCCTACTTTATTCATCTCCTCCAGGAAATGATCGAACACGGCGTCGAAATGCGGCACGCCGACACCGCTGGCGAGTACATCGAGATCGACACCCAGCAGGACTTCGAATACGCCCAAACGAATTGGAAATCATGAGTAACTTCGATTGGTAGAAAAGAGCACAAATCTACAAATCTGGTTCTTCTGGCCCAGGAATTGAGATTACCACGTTTTCATCTGTTCCAAGGCCTAGCGCTGCCAAAACACCTGGCGATACATCAGCAACGCGGCCCGTAGCCGAATGCGGTCCCCAATCCACTGGCTGCGCCTGTATGGATTTCCCAGTTTTAGGGTTTTTCACAGTTACTTTGTGACTTCGAAGAAACTCCTTGGAGGTCTTTTTATAGTCCCATCGGCACGCGATGTAGAATGATTCCGGTTTTAGCCGGCGAGCCAATCCAGTCGTATTTGCCGGTTGTTCTTCAATGAAGTATTCGGCGTAGTCTTTGTCCAGAAGATCGGAGGCGTCTAAAAGCGCCAATCCTTCGGATGGAGCCACCCCAGCGTCGTCCCTTCCGCCCCAAGTCGAAACTCTTCCCTCAAATTCGATTCCCAATTCAGTTGTTCTTCCGCCAATCTTAGAACCGGAGACGTTTTCCGAGTTATCACCGGCCAAGGTCAACCCTTCTTCCCAAGTCCCTCTTTCTCGAAATGTCATTGTTTCATTCTCGGCAAGATTCGCGAAAACAGGCTGAAGAAACGAATCTGGGAATGTTGCAAGAATCGTATCACGCAAGAGCCGAGCCGCTTCCGGATCGTTGCCAAAAATGGCTCTTCAGGGATTTTCGTGGCAACTATCTAACGGAAAGAGATCTAACTTTGCGCAGAAAAACATGATTCGAAT
>JBLHKS010000027.1:0-50546 GCA_047620505.1 Verrucomicrobiales bacterium
CTTTCGCACCGAAATTGATGCTTCCAGGGATGAACGAAATGCTGCTGTTCAGTCAGCGCGCCGATCCTGCGGTCTGGCGTTCGCACGGCTTCGAGTGGAAGCACGAGACGATGGAAACGGTTCTGCGTGAGGCGTTCGGGAAATAACCGGTTTTCAATGGGGTGCGCCTCGCCTAGCGTCGAGGAAATCAGCGATGCAACTAACCGAACAACAACAATCAAGCGTCCGTGAATGGGCGGCCGCGGGCGCGACGCTCGGCGAAATCCAAAAGCGTCTTGCCGACGAATTTGAGATCCGTCTCAGTTTCATGGATACCCGCTTTTTAGTTTCCGACTTGAAAGTCTCGATTCAGGGCAAGGAAAAACCGGCGGAGAAGAAAAGTGATGCGCCTGCCGGTGTTGATTCGGATTTGATCGGCGGTGGCGGAGTGACAGTGGACTTGGATTCGGTCGCGAGGCCGGGAACGATGATCAGCGGAAAAGTTACCTTCAGCGATGGAGAAACCGCGACTTGGGACATCGATCAAACGGGACAGCCTGGGTTGGAGCCAACGACGCCGGGTTACCAGCCTTCGCGCGAGGATCTCGAGGAGTTTCAGAAGGGACTTTCGAAGGCGGCGCAGGAATCAGGTCTCTAACTTAGTCTGACCGCGTCGTGTCCTACGTTACGCGCGTTCATCTCGATCGAGCGTCGATGGAGGGAGTCGATCTTGATTCCCATCCGTTTGATGTCCCGGCGATCCGCGGCCTGATCGATGGAATTGAGCTGCATCCCCGCTGCACTTGTTTCGTCGGGCACGGATTTTACATTCTCGACGAATCTCCAGCAGTTGTTGGACGATGTTTGAGGCCAATAGCACTGATTTAAGAGCTTTGGTATCCCTCTTCGAATTGTCAAACCTTCGAAAGGGTAGCAAATAAGACATAGCTGCTTGACGGCGATCAAAGAGCAAATTTTGTTAAAATGTGAGCCGAATTCTAATGAATCTTTACAAAACTTTGGGCATGGTTGCGCTGTGCGCAGTTATTTGCTTTCATTCTAGCGGTTGCGACTCTTCAAGTGGCCCTCTAGTGCTGATTTCTGTTGGTTTCGAACAGGGACATGAGAACTGGAAAGTTGAGGGAAAAAAATGGGGAGGATCGACCCCTGAACTCCGACAAGGGGAGGGAAATCCAGGGAATAGTCTTTTCGCGATATCAGGGCTCGACGGGGGTTCAATGTATTGGATTGCATCACAAGATTTTTTGACAGAGTTTTCACGTGAGGTACCTAAGTATCTCGGAAAGGATGGGCTGGATTTGACCTATGAACTCAAACAAACTCCGCTAGACGAACTCTCACACGATGAAGACGTAGTAATCAGCGATGGCTCACAGACAATCGCTTACTATCTCGGACAACGCCCAAATACAAGTTGGAGCCAATTCAATATTCCACTTGAACCGTCAGGTTGGTATTATCTGAATAAAAATGGAAATCGAACCGATAAACAGCCAACAATGGCCGATTTTGAGGACATTATTCGCGATGTCAAGTCGCTGAAAATTCGTGCCGAATATCAGGATGGACGTGACTCCAATTGGTTGGACAATATCAGGGTTGTCGTGGACTAACTTAATCTCTGCGCCTCGCTGTTCTGGTCGGTCTTAGTTGCACGAAGACTGAGTCTTTCAACTCTTTACAATACGACTCAGATTCAGGCCTGAGGCTAACTCTTTTCCGCACAGGCGACGCATCGCGTACTTTCCGGCAGCAACAGCAGCCGCTCAACGGGAATGGGCTGGCTGCAGCCGACGCAAATCCCGAAGCTGGGATCGTGCACGTTCATGCGAGCCTTTTCCAGTTTGCTCAGCCGCTCGCGAGCTCGGTACAACGAAGCGTCGTTGACACTTTTTTCGTTCATCGACTCGAGTCGGCTTAGGCGGCCGATTGCTTTGTCCGGCACGATCGGCTTCGTCGCTTCCTCGAGATCGATGATCTTCTCTTCAATATCCGCGACCTCATAGAAGAGGCGGTCGCCGATCTCCTTTCGTGTCGCGTCGTCCAGTCTGGCCATTCGAATAACCTGGAGCAGGCCGCTACCGGCCACAACACGCCGATTTCGTTTCCTTCCACGCGGATTGGCGGTGTTCGAGTTCGAGAAATGTGATGGAAACGATTCGCTACGAACGATTCGTTGAACCCGTCGCATCCCGCTCCAAAGTCACCGCCATTCCATGGAAAAATCGTCATGAGCACCGTCTTTCGGGTCTTTACCTACCTCAAGCGCTATCCCGGCCTCGCGATCGCTCAGCTCGCTTGCGCTGTGGTCGCGACGCTGTTGATTTTGGTGTTCCCTACGATCATCGCCGTGCTCATCGACGATGTTATCCCGAACGGCCGCATCGAGCAGCTGCTGCCGATGGGCCTGATCGCGTTCGGAGCATTTGCGCTTCGCGAAGCGCTGGATTCCGGCCGAATTCAGCTCAACAACACCTTCGAGCAGAAGGTCATTTTCGATCTGCGCAGCGATCTCTACCAGCACATCCAGCGCCTCCCGCTTCAGTGGTTCGACAACCATCCGACCGGCGACACGATGACTTGCGTCACTGACGACGTGCAAAGCATGGAGCGCGTTTTGATCGATGGGATTGAGCAAGGCGTCGTCGCGTTGCTGCAAATTCTGGTCGTCGGCACGATGATGTTTTTCCTGAATCCCGCTCTCACGCTTGCCGCGATGATCCCGATTCCGCTGCTTTTCGTCGGAGCCTGGCTTTACACGAAAAACCGTCAGCGCTACGCCGAGCAACGAAAGGCGACTGGCGAAATGAACTCGCTTTTGCATGACAACATCGCGGGCATTCGACAGATCAAAGCCTACGCGCTTGAGGACAGCGAACACGAGAATTTCAATGAATCGAGCAACGCGGTTCGGCGGGCGAGCTTGCGAGTCATGCGGGCCTGGGCGTTTTACAAGCCGAGCATGAATCTTTTCAACTCGCTCGGCCACGTGCTCGTCCTCTGCGTTGGCGGTTGGCTTTTGATTCGCTCGGCTGGCGGCGGAGAAGTCGCAGATGCCCAGATCGGGCAGCTAACGGCCTTTCTTTACCTCGTTACCGCGCACTTTTACGAGCCGTTCATGCGCCTGCATGGGCTCAATCAACTGGTTATGTCAGGGCGAGCAGCTGCTGACCGCGTTTTCGGCGTGCTCGATTCCGATCCCGAGCTCAGTCTCGATTCCGGTAGCGATCTGACCGCGACTGACGGCCATGTGTCGTTCGATAAAGTCAGTTTCGCGTACAACGAGCGCGCCTCGACTCTCAGCGGGGTTTCGATCGAGGCCAAGCCCGGCCAAAGCATCGCGCTTGTCGGTCCGACCGGTGCCGGAAAGTCGACGGTGATCAATCTGCTCGCGAGGTTTTACGAATACAACAGCGGCACGATCCAGATCGATGGCGTGGAGATCACCGAGTTTAATAAACGCTCGCTGCGCTCTCAAATCGGCTACGTCACGCAGGAAAGTTTCCTCTTCAACGGCACGGTTCGCGACAATCTTGTCATCGCAAAACGCAGCGCGAGCGAAGACGAACTCTGGCGAGCGTTGGAAATCGCTAACGCCGCCGGATTCGTTCAGCGCCTTCCAGAAGTGTTGGAAACGGAGGTCGGCGAGCGTGGAGTCAAGCTTAGTGTCGGCGAGAAACAGCGAATCTCGATTGCGCGCGCGCTGCTCAAGAATCCGCCGATTTTGCTTCTCGATGAGGCGACGGCGAGCGTCGATACGGAAACCGAACGCGAGATTCAGGAGGCGCTGGAGAAGCTGATGGTGAATCGGACGAGCTTCGTCATCGCGCACCGGCTTTCGACGGTTCGGAACGCGGATCGGATCTACGTTCTGGATCGCGGCGAGGTGATTGAGGAAGGCACGCACCAGCAGCTGCTGGATCAAGGCGGCGAGTACGCCAAGTTGTGTCGGACCTCGTTTTTGGATAGCGATCAGTGAGCTTGAGCGAGAGGGCGTGCTTTTTTGCTGGCGCCAGGCGCTGATTTCTCTACCACTTACCCGATCATGAGCCAGCCCGACGAGACTCCCGTCTACAATCCACCTGCCGAGTTTTCCGCCAACGCCCACGTTAAGTCGCTCGACGAGTATCGCGCGATTTACGATCGCTCGATCAGCGATCCTGAAGGATTCTGGGCGGAGCAGGCCGAAACGCGCCTGACATGGTTTGAAAAATGGCACACGGTCAGGGAATATGATTACCACGAAGCTAAAATCGAGTGGTTCCTCGGCGGGAAGCTGAACGCCTGTTACAACTGCGTCGATCGGCACGTCGAGAACGGTCGCGGCAACGATCAGGCTCTGATTTGGGAAGGAAACGACCCGGCGGAAAGCAAGAGTTTCACCTACGGCGAGCTTCAGGCTGAGGTTCAGAAGGCAGCCAACGCACTGAAAAACCAGGGCATCGGAAAGGGCGATCGAGTCTGCATTTACATGCAGATGATTCCGGAGCTGGCGATTTCGATGCTGGCTTGCGCGCGGATTGGCGCTGTTCACTCGATCGTGTTCGGCGCGTTCACGGCGGACAGTTTGGTTACCCGGATTAACGATTCGCAGTGCAAGGCGATTCTAACTCAGGACACGGGCGTGCGTGGGGTGAAGCAGGATATTCCGATGAAGGCCAACGCTGACGCCGCTGTTGTGAAGTGTCCAAGCATCGAGAAAATTCTCGTGGTGCAGCGGACTGGATCGCCCGTTGAGATGGCTGAAGGCCGCGATGTCTGGTGGCACGAAGCGGTAGCAGCTGCTGACGCGACCTGCGCGCCCGAGCCGATGGATTCTGAAGATCCGCTTTTCATTCTCTACACGTCAGGATCGACCGGAAAGCCGAAGGGCGTGTTGCACACGACCGGCGGTTACCTGACTTACGTGGCGGCGACCTTCGAATGGGTTTTCGATTACAAGCCGGGCGATGTTTACTGGTGCACGGCTGATATCGGTTGGGTAACCGGCCACAGCTACATCACCTACGGCCCGCTCGCCAACGGAGCGCTGACGATGATGTATGAGGGCGTGCCGAATTATCCGGATTGGGGTCGCTTCTGGGAAGTTGTCGAGAAGCACAAGGTGAACATTTTTTACACCGCGCCGACCGCGTTGCGCGCGTTGATGAAGGAAGGCGATTCCTGGCCGGCGAAGTACGATCTAAGCAGTCTGCGCTTGTTAGGAACCGTGGGCGAGCCGATCAAATCGCCGGAGTGGACCTGGTATCACAAAGTGATCGGCAAAGAGCTTTGCCCGATTGTCGACACGTGGTGGCAGACGGAAACGGGTGGAATTATGATGTCACCGCTGCCAGGTGCGACGCCTACCAAACCGGGGTCGGCCACGTTTCCGCTTCCAGGCGTTAAACCGGCGCTGGTCGACGAAGAAGGAAACATCATTGAAGGCAACGATGTCCGCGGGAATCTGGTAATGTTAGAGCCGTGGCCTGGGCAGATGCGCGGTGTCTACGGCGATCAGCAGCGGTTTTTCGATACTTATTTCGCGAGGTACCCGGGCAAGTATTTTTCCGGCGATGGCTGCCTGCGCGACAAAGACGGCTACTACTGGATTACAGGTCGAGTGGACGACGTGATCATCGTTTCCGGACACAATCTGGGAACGGCGGAGATCGAAGGCGCGATCGGGATTCATTCGTCCGTGGCAGAGGCTGCGGTGGTTGGCTTTCCGCATGAAATTAAAGGAACGGCGATCTACGCATTCGTTACGCTGAAAACCGGCCAGACGCCGACCGACGAAATGAAAGCCGAGATCATCAAGACCGTCCGCGGCGACATCGGGCCGCATGCGTCGCCACAAAAAATTCAGTTCACCGAAGGTCTGCCGAAGACTCGCTCAGGCAAGATTATGCGGCGGATTCTGCGGAAAATTGCGGAGGGTGACGTGCACGATCTCGGCGATATTTCGACGTTGGCGGATCCCGGCGTGGTGGATTCGCTCGTTAGCGGGCGGGTTTAAAGAAAATACTTCAGTAAATTCCGCCCCGGGGACCGACCTGAAGCACTTCGAGGACTTCCTGAAGCTGAAAGCTGTTTTCTCTTTCGACGACCCAGAAAATCGCGCGGTAATCACCAACCCGAAGCCGCAGACAACCTTCCCACTTTCCCTTCGTCGCTGCTGCGTGGGGATCGGAGGTCGGGTCGGCTAGCGCAGCGACTTCTCGCAGCTTCGCCTTGATCTGCTTACGCCGCTCTTCGGGAATTCGCCGAAATTGCCGGGCGGCGCGGCGATGAAAAACAATTGGCCTCATCCCGAATTACAATTCGTCGATCGATACGAAAGCCTCTTCATTTCCCGCTTTACTGTCCGCGATCGCTTCCTCCAAATCCTTCTCCTCTTCTTCGCTCAGGTCAAAGCAGTAGGTTTCCATCAATTCGACAAATTCATCATACGGTATGATTACATCAGTGGGACGGCCACTCGCGTCCATCACAAGCTTTTTGGAGATCGTCATGACCAATCCTATTCGCAATTTCTCGAACTGTCGAGGTCGTGACTTTGATTGCCGCCTTCCTCGCGACGATTATCGGCGCGAAAATCACCAAAAGTGATCAGCAGCTGCTCGCTCGCCACTGGCCTTATTTAGGGCGGAAATTCGCGAGTTTTGTGCACGCAGCGGCCAGAATCATCCCGAACATCGCGAAAACGTGCAGAGCCAATGTCAGGGGCGAGTGAATCCGGCTGTACCTCCATACGGCCTCTTTGACTTCCGTTTTCTTGCCATGCTGGCCAACGTAGTAGCGGCCATCGATCGGGCCGTCGTACATTTGGGCGTCGCCGCCGATGCATTGGGCGATGACCGCAAAAACGATGAAATTTACGATTCCAAGAACTGCCAAGACAACGCCGATCCAGAAAACAATTCGGTTCATCGATAGAGAAGAAAGCGCTGCCGCTGATTCCGAAAGCGATCGTTGTGCGGTTTCCAGGTTGCGATGATTTGGCCCGCCGACACGCCGCGCGAGAGATGGTTTTCGAGATCTCGGCTGCCGTAAACTTTGTAGAAAATGTTCTTCGTGCTGCCCGATGAATTCGCGAAGAGGTTCTTGGGAATGCGTTTGTTCAGCTCCGCGATCAGCGCGATGTCGAGCGCGACCAGATCGGCGCTCGTGTTAGGATCGATGTGGATCCGCGAGCCGGCCATGCCTTGACGGTTAGGGCTCGTGTAAGGCGTGAATTTGATTCCCGGCGTGTTCAGCCGATTCAGCGCGGCGGTAAATTCATTCGGATCGACGCCCCTGCCGCCACAGAATTCGAACGGCCCTGAAGTGCCGATTCCGATGTCGCCGCCGGTCAAGCTGCCGAGAATTCCGGTCGCCGTGTAGTAAAAAGGCGAGCGCGGATTCGGGATGTTTGGCGAGGTCGCGACCCAGCGCAAGCCGGTGTGCTCCCAGGCCATGTTGCGGTTCCATCCCTGCATTGGAATCACGCTGAGTCGGCACTGGGCCTTCATCCAGCGGCTCGCATTCGCCATTTGCGCGAGCTCACCAGCCGTCATTCCGTGGACGTACGGCGTCGGGAGCTGTCCAACGAACGAGCGCCATTTTTCCTCAATCGGCGGGCCCTGAATTCGGTGTCCACCCATCGGGTTAGGCCGGTCGAGGACGATGAACTCCTTGCCCTGCTCGCCGCAGGCCTCCATCGCCAGAGCCATCGTCGAAATGTAAGTGTAGCTGCGGCAACCGATGTCTTGAAGATCAAAAAGCAGGACGTCGATGTGGCTGAGCATCGCGGGAGTCGGCTTTCGCGTGGGACCGTAGAGCGAGTAGGCGGTCAAGCCGGTTAGCGGGTCGCGTCGATTGGAAATGTGGACGGCGGCTTTTTCGGTGCCGTCGAGCCCGTGCTCCGGCGTGTAGAGCGCGACGAGGTTGACCTCCTGCGCGCGATGGAGCACGACTCGGGTTTTCTCGCCGCGACGATTCACACTGGTCTGGTTTGTGATCAGCCCAACGCGTTTGCCACGCAACGGCGCGAATTGTTGTTCGGTCAGGACGTCGATCCCGAGTTTGACCTGACCGCGGTAGGCCCCGGGTTGGTTAGGGGTGGAAGCGCCCGGTTGGCAGGAAGTCAGTCCGAAGAGCAACCCAGCAGCTGCTACGGCGATCGTCAGCCTCAATTCAGTCATCCAACTGGTTAACATAGATCCGAGATTGCGCCAAGCAGCTTCTCGACATCTTCCGCCTGGTTGTAGCCGTGAACCGCGATTCGAATCCGGCCAGCGTGATGCATCACGTGAATCTCGCGTTCTTCCAGACCTTCGTGGATTTTCGCGACGCGTGGGTCCTGAAACGCGACGATTCCAGATTTGGATGGCGGTGCCATCGGCGAAAGCCCTAGCTCCTCCAGGCCGCTATGAACTCGCGCGACGAGTGGATCGGCTTGGGCTGCGATCTCGCCGACACCGACGTTTTCGATGAATTCCATCCCGGCGCGAAGTCCGTAAATTGCGGCGAAACTCGGCATGCCGACGGAAAAACCGGCCGCTCCACGTTTGCGCGGAGCGCGCTCGAAACGATCCGGATCGAACGCGTTTTCCAGATGAAACCAACCTCCTGCGTACGGCGTCAGCTGGTCCGCTTTCGCATCAGCGATCGCAACCACGCAACCGCCGTGCAAACCCAGAATCCATTTGTGCGTGCTGGAAATAATGACGTCAGCATCGAGGCAATCCAGCTCAACCCGGCCGAACCCCTGAGTGATGTCGACCGCGAGAGTCGCGTTCGGCGCGAGCTTCCTGACAAGGTCACGAATCGGAGCCCAGTTGATTCGGTAGCCGTTGAGGAAACTGACAAGCGAGACCTGGACGAGCCGAGTTTTCTCGCTGAGCAGCTGCTGGAGATCATCGAGTTCAAGCCCGCCGTCGCGGCTTTTCCAGACTCGCGTTCTGGGTGGATCCGCAGAAGCTAACCACGGGGTCGCGCCGGCTGGGAAATCCAGATTGCTGATCACAACTTCATCGTCAGGCCCGAGTTTCAGCGCGGAATTCAAAAGGTTGTAGGCTTCCGAGCTGCACGAGCAGAACGACACCTCGGCCGGGGTTTTCTTGAGCATCCGAGCGGCGACTTCGCGACATTTTTCCATTTCGGCGAAGTGATCGACTCGACCGCGCATGCCTTTGGACTTGTGCTCGAAGTAGTTTCGCAGCGCATCGGAGACGGCGAGAGGCGGAATGCTCTCGGCTGCTGAGTTGAGGTAGGTCATCCCCTCAAGAGAGGGAAAATGTTCGAGTCGGCTTTCTGGAGTGAGCATTGGATGGGAGTGAATTCAGTTGCGGCAGCCCGCGTCCTCTCTATCAACATCATCTAATGAAAACCACTACCATTTTTCTTTTCGCGGGAGCGCTTTTGGCGGCTCCTTTTTTTTCAGCAGCTGCTGACCCCGATGCTGACGGCTTTGTCGAGCTGTTCAACGGCAAAGACCTTTCCGGCTGGAAGGTGAATGAAAATCCAGCTTCGTTCAAAGTTGTCGAGGGCGAGTTGATCGCTCACGGCGAGCGGGCCCACCTTTTCTACGCCGGCGAGGTCGGCGGCGCGAATTTCAAGGACTTCGAGGCAAAGGTGATGATCATGACCACGCCGAATGCGAACGCCGGATTTTATTTCCACACCGCGTTTCAGGACGGCGGCTGGCCGGACAAGGGCTACGAAGCTCAGATCAACGCGACTCACAAAGATCCCAAGAAAACAGGTAGCCTCTATGCTGTGGAAAACGTGATGGACAACGCTCCTCACAAAGACGGCGAATGGTTTGAGTACCACATTATCGTCAAAGGAAATCAGATCACGATCAAGGTGAACGGCAAAACGACGGTCGACTACACTCAGCCAGAAGGCGGACCGAAGGGAGCTGGCCCCGGCCGGAAACTAAGCAGCGGGACGTTCGCGATCCAGTGTCACGATCCGGGCAGCAAGGTCCATTTCAAGAGCATCAAGGTCAAGCCAGGCAAATAAGTCTGCGTCCTTCGCTGATTTCAAATCACAAAAAATCCCGGGGCGGCGGCTGCTACCTCGGGATTTTTCGTTTTAAAGAAACGCTCAGATCCCGGTCACGGCGCGCCAGGTCTTCGCCATCAGAGCGTGCCCGGCGACGCTTGGATGAACGCCGTCGCCAGCCCAATATTCGGGCTTGGTTCCGGCTTTGATCGCGGCGTCAAACATCGTCTGGAACGGAACCCAGAGAACTCCAGCGCCATCGGAAACTTCCTTGGCGAACGCGCGTCGCTCGTCCATTTCTGGATACCAATTGTCTTTCACCGCTCCGCAGCGCAGCGCGAACGGCTCGCAGATCACAAGTTGGACGTCAGGCAGCGCTTTTTTCGTTCTCGCGAGCAGCGCGGCGAATCCATCGCGGTAGACCTCTGGCGTGCCGTCGTAATTGCCGTTGAGCTTGTGCCAGATGTCGTTGACGCCGATGAGGATGCTGAGAACCGTTGGCTTCAGATCCAGAGTGTCCTTCTGCCAACGCGCATCGAGATCCGGAACCTTGTGGCCGGAAATCCCGCGATTGTAGACCTTCAGGCCAAGCGCGGCGTGCGCCTCCAGCAGGTCGCCGGCAAGGTGGTGCGGGTAGCCGCGCCCAAGCATCCGCGCGTCGTTCGCCTTGCCTTCTGATTTGCGGTCGCGACCGGCATCCGTGATCGAATCGCCTTGAAAAAGGACCACGTCCCCCTCGCCGATTTTGACTTTGGGAGCGCCGTTTTGCGCAACCGCGGCGGTAGCAGCTGCTGTGGCGGCGGTGGCCGCGAAAAAGTGTCGTCTGTCCATATTTTTGGTTTTTTATCGAGGTGAAAGTCTACCGTCCGGCCAGTAAGCGCCTTCTTTGATCCATGTCTCGATCGCAAAGCGTTCGGTAGCCGAAATTTTGTGAGGATCGTTAGGATTTCCCGAAGCGAGGAGCAGCACTTGAAGGAGCATGCTGCGTTCCGGGTGCTCCGGGATGATCACCGGACCGCCGCGCCATGAGCTATTGGCGGCCTCGCGGGTTTCCAGATTCAGACCGCGCCGAGGATTGTCCGCGCCGTGACAGGCGAGGCAATTGCGCTCGATGATCGGCCCAACCTGGGTAGTAAAATCGACGGTCGCCTCGATCGGCGCTTCCCTGCTCAGAAGCGGGATTTTGACCTTTGGCATTTTGGGCATTCTCAGCACGGGCGTCTCTTTTTTTGCCGTCAGGCATGCGGAAAGGAGGCCGGCGGTGAAGATGAGGAGAGTTAGTTGGGCAATTCGCTTCATGATTGTTGTTTCGTTTCGTTGGTTCGGGAAAATTCGTTATCGGAAGATCTCTGCGGATGCAAGTGTCGGTTTGAATTCTGGGTGCCTGAAATCGATTCAGGCGCTTTCAAAGCAGTTGGTCGATCTCGCGCGCCATATCTTTCAACACCAGCTCGAATCCTGGCAACTGCTGGCTCGTGAGCCGCTCATCATCGGCCGCTGTGTAGGAACGGCTCGACTTTTCGGTGTCGAAAACGGTGATTTTCCGGTGGTCCGGGCTGACGACCCAGACCTCGCCGGCATCCAGATCGAAATATTCAGCCAGCTTGTCGTTGATGTCGTTCCAGGTGTTCGAGGGCGACATGACTTCGATGATCAGCTCTGGGCCGAGGTCGATCACTTTGCCTTTCTCGCCGACTTTGGCGTAGCGCTCGAAACTGATGCAAACGACGTCAGCACCGCGGGCGGTGTTGGCTCTTTTGGTTCGAATTCCGGCGTCACCTCCAAGAATAATTCCCCATCCGGATTCGGATGCCCAGTTACCGATGATTCGAGAGAGCCACGAAACGAGCCGTGCGTGAATAATATTGTTCCAGCCCATGCGCTTGATCTTTCCGTCCACCAGCTCAACTCGCTCGTCGAAATCCATCATCATGAATTCCTCCACGGTGTAGAGACGGGCTTCCGCGGGTTTTGAAACTGGCAGAGCTACAGCTGGCATTCCGAAAGGATAGTCTGAGCGAGATCGATTCGCCAACAAAAAGGGCGTCCCGCAAACGCGAAACGCCCTTCAAATTTGATTCGTAGAATCAGTCAGTCGACTTAGGAATCCTTCTTAGCGGCTTCGGTCGGCTGCTTGCTGGCGAGCCAGCCGGAGATGCCAGCGCTGAGGTGCTGAACGTTTTTGAAGCCAGCTTTTTCAGCGGCTTGTGCGCCTGCCTGGTAGGCCGAGCAGCTCGGGCCACCACAATAAGCGACGACGAGTTTGTCTTTGTCTGCGCCAAGAAGCGTGGCGATTTTGTCGGAGTTTGCGCGGAAATCGATCGCGCCCGGGATGTGAGCTTTCGAGAAGGACTTGCTGCCGTTCACGTCGATCACGATCACTTCGCCAGCGTCGATCGCCTTCTTGAGGTCGGTGATGCTGATGTCTTTGTATTCGCCAGCGGTGGCGAATCCAGCGAGGGCCACGAGGGCGATGAGAGTACCAAGGATTTTTTTCATTTGATTCGGGTTGTTTGGTTCTTGATTAGGATTTGGGGTTGAAATCCAGCTTCATCCGGGAGGGCGAAACTGAAATCCGACGCTTGGCGCGACCTTCGCTTTTCAAAAGCAAAAACCCGCGCCATCACGCCTGAATTGAACACGCAACGTCAGCAGTTGCTCAATCAATTGATTTCGAAACGCATCCGGCATTGTTGTCGGTCGACTCGTTTGGAACTTACGATCGCAATTCAGAAATTTTCACTTCGCGGCCTTCCTCGACTGATTTGTCCGCCGCGAAAATGACCTCGAAGGTTTTGAAGCTTTCCTGAATGCTCGTCAGCGGCATGCGTTCCTTCTTTTCGAGCGAATCGAAAAACACATCGAACTGCGTTTGATACGGATGATCCGCAACGTCGCCGGAATCCATCAGGCTCATGTTGAGTTTGCTCCAGCCGTCCTTTTTCAGCGCGCCGAATTCGCTGGAGTAGAATTTGTCGTCCAACATGCTGCCTTTGCTGCCCACGAGGTGCGTGTGGAAATAATAAGGCTGGAGACAGTCGATCACCGAGGCCGTTTTGCCGACTCGACCGTCCGCGAAACGAATGATCGTTGCCGTCGTCGTCGGGTATTCGTATTTCTGGAAAATATCGGCCTTCGACTGCGTTGCGTAGCTCGTCACCGCGTCGACTTCGCCGCCCATGCACATCAAAAGCGCGTCGAGCGCGTGGCACCCGGCCGAAAGCAGCGAACTCCCGCCGTTCTCCTTCGAGGTGTTCCATCGATACTGGCCATACCAGGGACCAACACCGTGGTAATAATCGATTTCGCCGTAATGGACGTCGCCGAACACGCCGTCATCGATCATCGTTTTTGTCGTGACGAACTGGCCGGAATGTCGGCACTCGAAGCAGACGCAAGTTTCGACGCCGGCGTCTTCCGTGGCCTTAACCATCGCCTTGCAGTCGTCCAGGCTCAACGCGAGCGGCTTTTCGATGATGAGATGCTTGCCAGCAGCTGCTGCTTTGAGAACTTGCTCGCGGTGCTGACTCGGATAGCTCGTTACGTCGATGACGTTGATGCTGGGATCCGCCAGCATCTGATCGTAGTCGCTATAAACTTTAACTTCGTTGCCGTACTGAGCGCTGAGCGCAGCTGCATCGAGTTCGGACGCGCGCGAAGAATAAATCGCGCCGACCTGGCCAAGTCGCGTGTTTTGAATTGCGTCCGCGTGAGCGGTGGCGGCCCAGCCGTATCCGACGATTCCTACATTGAAGGGTTTCATCCGGGATGAAAGCCAATCCAAGAGCTGTCGTCAAATGCTGCTTTCGATTTCGCCCATCGCCATAGCCAGCAATTGCTCCTGAGTCACCGCCGCCACATCGGTCACCTCGCCAGCGATCTTGCCCTCTCGCATAACCAGAATTCGATCGCTCATGCCGATTACTTCGGGTAGCTCAGAGCTGATCATCACGATCGCCTTCCCCTCTGCAGCGAGTCGATTCATCAAAAGGTAAATCTCGTACTTCGCGCCGACGTCGATCCCGCGTGTCGGTTCGTCAAAAATGATCACGCCCGCGTCACGCTCTAACCACTTGGCTAGTACGACTTTCTGCTGATTTCCACCGCTGAGATTCCGCGCGAGCTGTTCCTGGCTGGGGATTTTGATGCTGAGGCTTTCGACAAATTCGCCGAAATCATGACGCTCCGCCGGTTGATCGACCCAGCCCGCTTTCGAGAGTCGATTCAAGTTAGGCAGGCCGAAATTCTCGCGCACCGAGCGCCCTAACACGAGCCCCTGACTCTTGCGGTCCTCGGTCAAAAGACAAATCCCGGCCGCAATCGCTTTGCGCGGATCGCCCCCCGGCAAAAGCTCGCCATCCAGCTCAACCCGGCCTGAATCCGCGCGATCCGCGCCAAAAATCAGCCGCGCCGTTTCCGTCCGCCCGGCACCGACCAATCCCGTGATCCCAAGGACCTCACCCGCGTGAACTTCGAACGAAACATCACGAACCGCCTCGCCGCGCGTCAGTCCAGAAACGCTCAGCCGCGTCTTGCCGATCTCCGCTGGCTTCTTCGGAAATTCCTGATCCAGCGACCGACCAACCATCGACTCGATCACGGTCTCCCTTGTGAACTCAGTCGCTGGTGCCGTCCTCACATGTTCGCCATCGCGCAGCACGCTGACCCTGTCTGCGATCCGCTCAATTTCCTCCAGCCGATGACTGATGTAAATCACGCCGATGCTCTGACGCTTAAGCTCGGCGATGATCTCGAAAAGGTGCTCGACCTCTTGCTGACTGAGCGAAGCGCTCGGCTCGTCCATCACCATAATTTTCGCATCCAGCGCAAGCGCCTTGCCGATTTCGACGAGTTGTTGCTGAGCGACGGTCAGCCGACTGCACGGCGTTTCGAGCGGCAGCTGCACGCCGATTCGCTCAAAAATCTTGAGCGCGTGCTCAGCCTCTTCGCCACGCCGAATGAAGCCGAGCGCGTTCGCTTTGTCGCGGCCGAGGAATAAATTTTCGCGTACGGTCAGGGCCGGAATCAGGTTCAATTCCTGATAAATCACGGCGACGCCCGCGTTCTGCGAAGCCGTCGGCCCAGTGAATTGAACCTCCTCGCCTTCGATTCGAATCACGCCTGAATCCGGCCGGTGCGCCCCGCTGAGGACTTTGATTAGAGTGCTTTTTCCCGCGCCGTTTTCGCCCATCAAAGCCAGCACTTCGCCGCCTTCCAGCGTCAGGCTGACTTCGTGCAACGCCCGCACGCCGGGAAACGATTTCGATATCGTTTCCATCTGGAGGAGCGGTGGTTTCGTCATGATGTCAGGCGGGATGGCCATGAATAATTAAACGATCGGCAGGTAGCGAACTTGCCCCTCCCATTCGCCCTCTTCGCTGAATTCGGCAAGGATCGAGATCTCCTCAACTGCGACGGAAATACTGATGTAGGAATCAGCGAGAAAAACACCAGGCATTGGCAATCCAGCGGCGATTCTTTCACAGGCGAAGCCGGGAATCGTTTTGTAGTCGTGGGATAGAAGAATGCGATTCTCGGAAGCAGCCCGATCAAGCACAGCTGGGTCGTCAGCACCGGTTAGACCTTCATCTTGAACCCTGACGAGATCGATATCCGGGCTACGCAGGCGCAAAGCGCGAAAAATTCGCCGGTTAAAGTTTTCGTCCGCAAGAAACCGAATCATCGCCTCATACTAAGATTTCTACGCAGAGCCTCAATCCGCCGGTACGCGTTAGGAATGAAGCGCCGATGAGACGCCTCTTGCTTCTTTCCGTCTTGCCAGCAGCCTTTCGCGAACACCTTGGGGGCTGAATCGGGCCTCAATTTCCTGGCGCTGAAGCATCCCCTCGGCTCGTTGTTCTTTCAGGTGGCGATCAACCTCCTCCATGTGGCGAAGATAGAAAGTAATCACGGAATAAACGTCGGCCAAATCGAGAGTATCGTAATCCTCCACAATTTGCTCCGGAGTCGAGCCAAGCAGGTAGGCAGAGACTACAGTGTCCAGCGTCACTCTTGTGCCTCGAACTCGAATCACCCCTTGGGCATCGGGCTCGAGCGGCAGAACATGGTTTTCAAGCGCTAGACTCATTGTTTCGATTCGTGGAGAAACAAAACGCTGATTCTGCAAGCGACGCAACTCACTTAAGCTAATTCCCCAGTTCCGGGTCCTTCAGCGCGTCAGCCTGCCGGTAGAGCGCGGAAGGAATCATGAGATCCGGCTCAACCTCGTCGCCGCGAAAGTGTGCGAGAATCGCTTGGATCGTTTTGCGGCCGATCTTGTCGGGAAACTGAATCGGATCCGCGTAAATTTTGCCTTCCAGGATCGCCTGCTTGCCCAGCAGCTGCCCGTCAAAAGCGACAACTTTCACCTGGCCGAGTTTGCCGGCTTTCTCCAGTGCGGCAACCGCGCCGACGCCTGACGGATCGTTGATCGCGAAAATTCCAGCGAGATTCGGATACGCTTGAAGCGCGTCCTCAGCGGCCTTGAAGCCTTTCTCTTGATCGCCGTACCCCGGAAGCTCAGCCACGATCTGGATTTTGGCTTCAGGATGTTCGCCGACATATTTTTTGAATCCAGCGACCCGCTGCTGACAGCTCTCAGCGCGCTTGAGATCGATGATCACGACCTCGCCGCCGTCCTCGCCAAGCACCTCGTTCATCGCCTGACCGGCAAGCTCGCCTCCCTGAAAATTGTCCGTCCCGACGTGGGCCACGACCTCGGCAGCGGCATCGCTACAGCGCATGTCGAAAGTGAAAACTGGAATTCCTGCCGTGTTCGCATCTCGAATCGAAGAGCCGATCGCCGCGGCATCGACCGGGTTGATCGCAATCGCATCGACGCCTTTCTCGATGAACGCCTTGATCTGCTCGTGCTGCCGCTGCGAATTGTCATCGCCGCTGAGGTACTCGACAACGTAACCGTGCTTCTCGGCTTCCTCTTCCATCGCCTCTTTGATCGTGATGAAAAACGGGTTGTTCGTCGTCATGCAGGTCGCCCCGATCACGCCTTTTGACCCGCCTGCGCCTCCTCCTCCTCCATCGGGTGCCGCGCCGCTGTTTGAGCCAGCAGCTGCTGACGAGTCGCTGCCGTCGTCTCCGCCGCAACCGATGAGCAGGAGAGGGGCCAGAAGAAGAAAAGAAGAACGTTTCATAGCGAGGGTGATTTCAACGGTGTTCGGCAACCTTGTCAAGCAAGCGAAGGACGCGCGATTTTCCGCTGTAAATCTGGCCGGAGCGCGTTCAAGTCTCCGCACTCACGAATGCGCTACGATCCAATTGATCCCCAACTCTTTGTCGAAAACCGCAAGGCTCTCGCGGCAAAACTGAAACCGAACTCGATCGCCGTCGTCCACTCGCACGACATTCTGCCGCTCTGCGCGGACGGTGTGCTCCCGTTTTATCAGAACTCAGATCTGTTCTGGCTTTCCGGCGTTAACCAGGAGGAATCGACCTTGATTCTCAACCCGAGTGCGAGCGATCCGCGCGACCAGCAGCTGCTGTTCGTTCGGGAGACGAGCGACCTCATCAGAATCTGGGAGGGCGAGAAGCTGACGAAGGAAAGCGCAGTTGGGGTGTCCGGAATCGAGAACGTCCAGTGGACGGATCGGTTCGAGTCTGAGTTTCGGCGTTTGGCGCGCGGAACGGACGTGATTTATCTCAACGCGAACGAGCATCTCCGATCCGCGACCGAGGTCGAAACTCGAGACGACCGTTTCCGAAAACGCTGCCAATCGCTTCACCCTGGACACCGTTACGAGCGGCTCGCGCCGTTTCTTCACGAGTTGCGAGCGGTCAAATCTCAAATCGAGAACGACTTGATCAAGCGCGCCTGCGATATCACCGAAAAGGGATTCCGACGACTGCTGGGTTTCGTAAAACCGGGCGTGATGGAGTACCAAGTTGAGGCTGAACTCTCGCACGAATTTCTCCGGCACGGTTCGATGGGATTCGCCTACAACCCGATCATCGCTTCAGGCATTGGGGCCTGCTGTTTGCACTACATGGAGAACGACAAGCGATGCGAAGACGGTCAGATGCTGCTGCTTGATGTCGCGGCCGAATACGCGCGTTACAATTCGGATCTGACGCGCACGATTCCGGTTAACGGCCGCTACACCGATCGACAGCGGGCGGTCTACAATTCGGTCCTGCGCGTTTTCCGAGGCTGTTTCGACGAACTGCTTAAGCCTGGAATCGACGTCAAAAAAGATTACCAACCGAAGGTCGGGAAATTGATGGAAGAAGAGTTGTTAAGCCTCGGATTGCTTGAAGCGGACCAAGTCGCCGCAGAGCGAGCAAAGGACGGTACTGACGACGAGGTTAAGGAGGAAAAACGCCTCTACCGAAAATATTTCATGCACGGAACTTCGCACGGTCTCGGCCTCGACGTTCACGACGTCGCCCCGGCCGACAACGTTGTTCTGGAAGGCATGGTGATGACGATCGAGCCCGGGATTTACATTCCAGACGAAGGCTTCGCGGTGAGAATCGAGAACGACGTGATCGTGCGCGAATCCGGAAATATTGACCTGATGTCGACGACGCCAATCGAGTCTGAAGAGATCGAAGAATTGATGCAGGCTGGCCGCTAGTTCCTGGTTACGTCCAGGTGGCAGGAGCGGAACCAAGTTTTGGGTTGGTTGGAGGTTTCCGATCGTTTTAGGTCAGGCTCACAAAAAGGGCACCTTGTGATGTAAGCTGAGCTGATTCCTTTTGCTTGTTGGAACTGCTTGAGACGCTATTTTAACTCGTGCCGAATCTGGAATCACTGCTCGCGCCCATCCGTCATTCACCGCAATTGCCGGAAGCGATTTCGCGTCTTCAAGAGGAGCTTGTGGCAGAACGTCAGCGCCGTGGGAAATTCTATAAAGAGATGACCCCGGAGCAGAAAATCGAGTTCATCGATGGTCAGGTTGTTCTGCATTCGCCGGCGCGGAATCGGCATCTGGAAGTCACAAAATTCGTCGCGACTCTGCTCAACCCGCATGTCGCGATCAATAAGCTGGGCACGATCAAAATTGAAAAGTGCCTCTGCGTTTTCCCACGCAACGATTACGAGCCGGACATCGTTTATTTCGGTCGCGAAAAATCGGCTTCGCTCACGGATGAGACGCTGAAGTTTCCCGTGCCGGACCTCGCCGTCGAGATCCTTTCCAAGTCTACCGAGAAAGTTGACCGCGGCGTGAAATTCGAAGACTTCGCGGCAAACGGCGTTGGCGAATACTGGATCATCGACGCCGATAAATCCGTGATCGAGCAGTTCGTGCTGCGCGAGGGCGAGTTCGATTTGGCGATGAAATCCGGCTCTGGTTGGATCGAGAGCCCGGTCATTTCGGGATTCCGTTGCCAGATCGAAGCGTTCTTTGACGAAGCCCGGAATCTCGAAGCACTGAAGGCGTTGGTCGGCTGACTTGCAAGTCGCCCCGCCAGCAGCTGCTGCTCGGACTCTAAAGATTAAGCGGTGTTTTCAAATACGGAGCTAACGAATTTTGTCGAGATCTGAATCGAACACGTTGAATCCTTCGTCAGGTGCCATTTCGTGGTCCAGGAATCTACCGCACCTCAATTGGCTGGCCGCTAAGCCGGAGCCATCTCAGTTTCATCGACCGGAGGCGCGGTTTTCTCTTCTTCAACTGGCGGCGGAGCGTTGGCCATGAGCGCTTCGAGGATCTGCTCTTGCGTTTTCAGCTTTTTTGCCTGCGTCTTGCTCAAGAACATTCCCGTATCGGCACCGTGCGAAACCAGAAGCTCGACGATCACGCGGTTGCCCGTCATGATCGACACAAACAACGGCGAGCCTCCGTCAAAGTTCACGTTTGCGCCTTCCTCGATCGCACGATCGAAGTCAGGCAGAGAACCGACCTTGCAGGCTAATTCGAGTTCACGATCTGCGGACCAATTTGGCATTGTCAGGATTTCGAAAGCAGGATGCAACAACTTGAGGACAAACAAGTCAAGCCCACTTCGCGCGCATTCGAAAATTCGCTCAATCGGCGAATTTCGGCTCCAATTCGGTGAACGAAACCCAGCCAAAGCCGAGATCGTTAACCGTAATCCGAAGGAACTTCGCTTCCGCCTCAAACGCATGCTCGCTCAACTGCCTGGGCACCTTTGATTTGTTTTCGTCGATTACCGTCGTCCACTCTTTCCCGTCATCGGAGATCTGAATTTTGTAGCTGAACCAAGTCTTGTTTTTCCAGCGGACCGTCACACCGCTCAACTTTTTCGGCTCTGCAAATTCGACACTCCACCACTGCGGCACCGCATCGCCGTTCGCCGCCCAGCGAGTCTGAGGTTTCCCGTCAGTTGCGTGCTCTGGCGAGTTTCCGCTCTGGTTTGATGAGGCGCTGACGACTCCGAGCGAAGTTTTCACCGACGTCGGTTTCGAACTTCCAGCCTTGGTCCTCGTGGGCTTGGCATCCGGGTCGAAATTCGGATTCGGCGTCGGCATCTGCGCATCAACCGACGCACGCCAGGTTTCCAACGCCGCCAGCAGCTGCTGAGCTTTCTCGGGCTGAGTTTCGGCGAGGTTCTGCGTTTCCCCCGGATCAGCCACGAGATCGTAAAGCTCAAGCGCTCCGGTTTCGAAAAACTCGATCAACTTCAAATCGCCCTGACGAATCGCCCCGTACGGCGGCGTCCGATGGTAGTGCGGGTAGTGCCAGAAAAGCGCGTCGCGGCCGAGAGAATCCGCTTTCTCCGTCAGCAGCGGAACCAGACTTCGACCATCGATGTGCGCATCCGGCAAGGGCTCGAGACCTGCGATTTCCAGAAACGTCGGGAAAAAATCCGTGCCCATGACCGGCGTGTCGCAGGCCGATCCCGGCTTCACGCCGCCTGGCCATTTCACGATCGCCGGCTCCCGCGTCCCACCTTCAAACGACAGCGCTTTCGCCCCGCGAAGCCCGCCTGAACTCTTCTCTGAAACCCCGCCGTTGTCCGCCGTGAAAACCACAACCGTGTTGTCTGCGATGCCCGCTTTTTCGAGCGCTGTCAGGACTCTACCGATGCTCTCATCCAGACTCTCGATCATCCCCGCATAAGCCGGATTCAGATTCTCATCGCCGATGTTATCGAACGTCTCGGCCTTCTTTTTATACTTCGCCAAGAGCTCCGGCTTCGCCATGATCGGGCCGTGAACCGTGTAGTAAGAAAAGTAGAGCAGAAAGGGATCATCCTTCGCCTTACCCACAAACTCGACCGCTTCGTCCGTTAGCGCATCGGTCAGGAAATCGCCCTCCGCGCCGTCATCCAGATTAGGCATCCCGAACGGCGCAAAATATTTCCCTGGCCCCTTCGGCTGTCCCCACTCGCGGCCTGCGATGTTGCTGTCGAAACCGTGATTCTCCGGAAAATGCTCATCAAAATCAGGCGCTCCGATTGGCATCAAATGCCACTTGCCGATGAACTGCGTTCGGTAGCCGGCCGACTTCAACGCCTCGGGCATCGTCGTCAAATCGTGATCCATTCGCTTGTTCCATTCTGGAATCAGGAGACGCGGATTCTTCCGTCCGTGACCCGCGATCCAATCCGTTAAATGCAGCCGAGCCGGATAGCGCCCAGTCAGAATCGCAGCGCGGCTCGGCGAACAAACGGTGCAAGCCGAATACGCATTGGTGAAGCGCATCCCCTCGCTCGCAAGCCGGTCGAGATTCGGCGTTTCGTGAAATTTCGATCCGTAGCAGCCGAGATCGCCCCAGCCCAGATCATCGACCAGGAAGAAAACGAAGTTCGGCCGTTGGTCTGCGGCGTCAGCAGCTGCTGGTGCGAGAAGCGCCGCAACGAGAGCGATCGCGAGAAATTTTTTCATGCCGCGAGGATCCCGCGCTCGCGGTCCGCGTCAAGTCAGTGGCCGTGAATGTCAGCCTCGGCCAAATCCACTTCTAACTCCTCGTCCAATTCGAGCCCAGCACTCAAGAGCACGCCAGCCAGCATTTCGTAGTGGCCGATTAGCATCAGCACCTCCAACAATTTGCCCTTATCGTAGTGCTTCTCCAACTCGGCCCACGTCCGATCTGAAACGAATCGAACCGCATGAATTTCGTCCGCCGCACGGAGCAACGCCTTGCGCCTTGGCGAAATTCCGGGCGCGTTCGGCCCATCTGGAATGTGCTGAATGTCCGACTCGCGAAGGATTCCCTCGCGCAAGCTGATCGCGACGTGCTGGCCCCATTCGTAGCGACAGCGGCAGTTCCAACCGACGCGAAGAATCGCAACTTCGGTGTCAGCGCGCTCGATCGTTCCCTGTTCGAGAAGACGTTTCGCGAACTTGAGCCATGGCCGGAAAATGTCCGGTCGGCGCATCAGGAATTGAAACAAATTCCATGCTGGAACTTTTGAAACCGCCTGAGCGCCGCCGAGAAAAAGCTTCTGGCCGGCGTTCAATTCGTTCTTCTTCAAAGGCAGGATCCGCCCTTTGCCAGCTTCATGCCAGCCCCCAGGAGGCGTCAATTGTCGCTCCTTTTTTGTTCCTTCGGTATTTTTCATGACGCCTCGATCATAACCAGAATAGCACGTCGACAGTCAACCTCAATCATGAGAAAAACCGCAGCGCCGATCAACAAGGACGGCCTAGACGGCCTATTTCTTGTAGCGATGATAATCCTGAAGTGGTTTCACCTGCCTTGAGCGTTCGACGATTTTGTGGATCGGGTTAACGCGGATGCGTCAAAAAGTCGAATGTTGATCTGAATTTGGATCAAGATCAGCCCCGACTCTAACGGGAGGTGCAAGAATTAAATGGTTGGACCTACGAAATAAACTCGATTCGATCGCGGCAGACATTAATGAGTTTAGTAGCGGGAAGGTGGCTTTCAACTTGGCGCCAGAGGCTTTCAACGGTCTGCTCAAGTTCCCGAAGGCGAAGATTTCCAATCCTCAAGTGCACAACCCAAGGCGGAGGCGATGGATTCGACTTGGCCCGGAGCGAGAAATCGGCGTCCTTGGTCACGATCACTTTCGACGTGGCGGCCGCATGCGCCCAGATCTCTGAATCGGTCGGGCTCGGCCCCAATTCCGAAACGTGCGAAATGGGCAGGATCGTCGGAAGCGACAACGATTCCGGCAGGTTTTCGTCTAACAGAATCCCGATCACGCGGCCACTTCTTCAATGGTTCGCCGATTCGCGAGTAACTGCGAGGCGTAGTCCATGCAGGCCAAGATGTCATCCCGAGTAAGCTTGGGATAGCCTGCTAGAATGTCCTCCGGGGAATCCCCAGCAGCTAGAAACTCCAGAACCGATTGTGCCGTAATTCGCGTTCCTTGAATGACGGGCTTGCCATTGCAGATTTCGGGATCGATGACGATGCGTTTGTTCACGACGCAAGAATCCCACGAACTCTTGATCGCGTCAACGCAAGGCGGACGTCACGGCTCACAAATCGCCGGGCTTCAAAACTTTGCGAGCTATGGCGGATTCCCACTGACTCAAGCCGCCGCTACTGTTTGTATTTCGGATGATAATCCTGAAGCGGCTTCACCTCCAGATCGCCAGCCTTGAGCGCGCGCATGCCTTCGATGCTCGCTTGAGCGGCGCGCAACGTCGTCGTGATCGGGATTCGGTTTGCGGTGGCGCCGCTGCGGATTTTGACTTCGTCGACACGAGGCGTGCGACCACTCGGCGTGTTCACGATGAACGCGATCTCGCCGTTCTTGATCATGTCGAGGACGTTGGGACGACCTTCGGCGATCTTGTGAACCTGGGTAACCGGAATTCCGGCTTCCTTTAGAAGTTTGGCCGTTCCTGACGTTGCCACCAAACTGAATCCGAGCTCCGCGAAGTCGCGCGCCATCTCGACGATTTTCGGCTTGTCGCGGTCCTTGACGCTGATGAAAATATTGCCGCCGGTCGGCAGCTGGGAACCAGCAGCTGCTTGGGATTTCGCATACGCGATTCCGAAGTTTTCGTCGATCCCCATCACCTCGCCAGTCGACTTCATTTCGGGGCTGAGCGTGATGTCGATGCCTGGAAATTTGATGAACGGGAAGACGGCTTCTTTGACCGAAGTGTGAGGCGGGATGATCTCCTCAGTAAACCCAAGTTCCTTGAGCGTCGTCTCCTTGGTCATGATCATCGCCGCGTACTTCGCCAGTGGCACACCGATCGCCTTGCTGACGAACGGAACTGTCCGGCTGGCGCGCGGATTGACCTCGATGACGAAGAGTTCCTCGTCCTTAACCGCGAACTGAATGTTCATCAGGCCGCAAACTTCCAGCTCGATCGCGAGTGCTTTGGCGGCACGTCGGATTTCCGCTTTAATCGGCTCGCTGAGCGAAAAGGGAGGGATCGCGCAGGCGCTGTCGCCGCTGTGAATCCCGGCCTCTTCGATGTGCTCCATTACCGCTCCAACAACCGTCGTCTCGCCGTCGGAAATCACATCGACGTCGATCTCCGTCGCGTCCTCGAGAAAGCGATCGACGAGCACCGGGCGGTCCGGGCTGACCTCGGTTGCGTTCCGCATGTACTCGCGTAAATCGTCGTCGTTGTAGACGATCATCATCGCGCGGCCTCCTAACACGAAACTCGGCCGGACCAGAACTGGGTAGCTGATTCTCTGAGCGATCACGACCGCTTCATCGGCGGAAACCGCAGTCCCGGCCTCCGCTTGCTTGAGGCCGAGCTTGTCGAGCAGGGCGGAGAAAAATTTGCGATCTTCGGCGAGTTCGATGTTTTTCGGCGAGGTTCCGATGATCGGAACGCCGTTCTTTTCGAGGTCAGCCGCAAGGTTGAGCGGAGTCTGCCCGCCAAACTGGACAATCACGCCCCAGCACTGTTCCTGCTCGTGGATGTTGAGCACGTCTTCAAGCGTCAGCGGCTCGAAGTAGAGCTTGTCGCTCGTGTCGTAGTCAGTTGAAACGGTCTCCGGGTTCGAGTTGACCATGATGGTCTCGAAACCCATTTCCTTGAGCGCAAAAGCGGCATGAACACAGCAGTAATCGAATTCGATGCCCTGACCGATTCGGTTGGGACCACCGCCGAGAATCATGACCTTCCGCTTGTCGCCGCCGCGCGCTTCGTTCTCGATTCCGTAGGTCGAATAAAAGTAAGGCGTCGCCGCTTCGAATTCCGCCGCGCAGGTGTCGACGAGGCGGTAGGTCGGGATTACGCCCGCGGCCTTGCGCTTTGCGCGAACTTCCAACTCCGTCAAACCGCTCAAGTGCGCGATTTGGCGGTCGGAAAACCCAAGTTTCTTCGACTGACGGATGTTTGCGAGATCAGCAGCTGCTGGCTCGGCTTCGAAGATCTGCTGCAGCTGACGGAGAAACCACGGATCGATTTTCGTCAGTTCAAAGACCTCATCCAACGTAAAGCCCATCTCGAACGCGGTTCGCAAGTAGTAGATTCGTTCCGCGTTAGGCGTCGATAGTTTGCCGCGCAGTTCGTCCTTATCGACAACTGGATCCTTGCCGTCCGCGCCGAGACCGAAGCGTCCCGTCTCCAACGAACGCAGCGCCTTTTGCATCGATTCCTTGAACGTCCGCCCGATCGACATCGCCTCGCCGACGGCCTTCATCTGCGTCGTCAACGTTGCGTCTGCGCCTGGGAATTTTTCGAACGTGAACCGCGGCAATTTCGTGACCACGTAATCGATCGTCGGCTCGAAACTGGCCGGCGTTTCGCGAGTGATGTCGTTGGGTAGCTCGTCCAGGGTGTAGCCGACGGCGAGTTTGGCGGCGATCTTCGCAATCGGGAATCCTGTCGCTTTTGACGCCAACGCCGATGACCGCGAGACGCGCGGATTCATCTCGATCACGATCATCCGGCCCGTTTCAGGGTTGATCGAAAACTGAATATTCGACCCGCCGGTTTCGACGCCGATCTCGCGAATCACCGCAAATGACGCGTCGCGCATGAACTGGTATTCTTTGTCTGTCAGGGTCTGGATCGGCGCGACGGTGATCGAATCGCCCGTGTGAACGCCCATCGGATCGAGATTCTCGATCGAACAAATCACGACGCAGTTGTCTTTGCGGTCGCGCATGACCTCCATCTCGAATTCCTTCCAGCCGAGCAACGATTCTTCGATCAGCACCTCGGTAACCGGCGACATGTCGAGCCCGGTTTTGACGATCTCCTCGAACTCGTCACGATTGTATCCGATCCCGCCGCCGCTACCGCCAAGCGTGTAAGCCGGCCGAATGATCAGCGGCATCGTCCCGATTTCCTCGGCAATCTTGCGCGCTTCTTCGAGCGTGTGCGCGACTCCGGATAGCGGGACGTCGAGCCCGATTTTGATCATCGCCTCTTTAAAGAGGAGCCGATCCTCGCCCTTCTCGATCGCTTCCGCATTCGCGCCGATCAGTTTCACTCCATGCCGTTCGAGCGCGCCGTTGCGGACCAGCTCCATCGAAGTGTTCAAGCCCGTCTGACCACCTAAAGTAGGCAGCAGCGCGTCCGGCTTTTCCTTGATGATGATTTTCTCGACGATATCGGCTGTGATCGGCTCGATGTAAGTTCGATGCGCGAACTCCGGATCCGTCATGATCGTCGCCGGATTCGAATTGACGAGAATGACCTCGTAGCCCTCCTCTTTGAGCGCTTTACAGGCTTGCACGCCTGAATAATCGAATTCACAACCCTGACCGATCACAATCGGGCCGGAGCCGATGAGGAGAATTTTGTGGATGGACGTGTCTTTAGGCATGCTGCGCGGGCAAAATCGGCAGAGTCTAGCGAGTGGAGCGTGGTTGTAAAGCGAGGATGCGGCGAGCAGCTGCTGGTTTCGGCGTCGATTTACCGGTCGGATCGACGAATATTTGCAAATTGGCCGAGTTACGCCTGAAGTATCGCCCATGCGCCACTTCAAACGTCCGCTCATCGTAACGCTGATCGCCTTCGTGATCGCCCTTTGCATCGGGATCGTAGGTGCGACGATGATTTTTAATTCAGAGGGAACGAAACGAAAAAAAGAAGCGCGAGCTCAGCAGCTCGGTTCGGGAGTTGGCCTCGCGACGATCATCGTGATCGCGCCGTTCTGGTTTGCGGCTGCGGGAAGGATCGGAAAGGAGCGAAGAGAGAAGCGTTCGTAGGGCCGAAAAGTCTCGCCTCTTTCGACCGCCATGCTCAAGCTCCGGCGATGCGATCGACAACCGCCCTTAGATTTGCGCTTTCTGCCACTCTCGCGCTTGGAATTCTGGCCGGTTGCGGCAAGCCGGAGTCGAAAAAGTATTCCGGCGGCGATCTCAGTTTCGAGTATCCAAAAGACTGGCGAATTCAGTTCGACCGCGAAGACGATGATCTTAAAATCCACATCGTCACGCTGACGAACGAAGATCAGCTCATGGTCAGCGCGACGGTTTTCGGTGCTGGCGGAATCGGGCTCGAAGAATACGTGGAGGCTCAGCAGGAGACCCTGAGCGTGGATCAAGGCTTGCAGCCCGGCGCATTTCAGGAAATGACGCGGGAGGCGATCACGCTCGCTGGTCGTCCGGCGATTCAGATTCGCTACAAAATCGGCCGAAGCGCGGCGGACCTTTGCCGGGCTCAATTCGTTGAGTTCGAAGCGGGGGAGGCGAAGGCGTTTGTCTACCTGAATACTTTAGAAGTTAACTTCGAAGATGTGGAACCCGGGTTTGAGCAGCTGCTGGAGTCGCTCACTCTGAGGCCTCAGTGAAAAAGGCCGCTCCAGCTCAGTGTTTCGAGCGAATACGAATACCAGCAGCTGAGCGTGATTTCGAAATTCCCGATCGCGTGAAAAATGATGCAGGGCCAGAGCGATCGCGTTTTCTGGAAAACCCAGCACATCACGAGGCCGAAGATCGCGACCGAAAGCAGGCCCATCCAAGAGTAAGAGTGAAGTCCGGCGAAGATGGAAGTCGAGATGAGCGCCGCAGCCCAAGGACCGATCCGGTTTCTCAGTGAGGTGAAGAGGAACCCTCGGAAGGCAATCTCCTCGAAAACCGGAGCGATGACTGCGGCCAGAATCAGATCGGCGATCAAGCCGCGTCGACCGGAGTCAATTAGTCCTGCGGTGAGGAAATCGCGAGTATCGAAGCCTCCTAACCGGCTCTCGATCAATCCATACCAGGCATAGTTGAAAAGGAAATACGCGCCGTTGAGCCCAAGGATAATAACGATAAAACTCCAGCGAAAATGGTTGAGCCCCATGATTCGCCCGAAGGCGGGGAAAGTTGGATAGCCCTTGAACCATCGAAATCGGGTGAGCACGAGAGCAAGAACGAGAACCGGGCCGCCCTGCATCAGAAGATAGAAAAGAATCGAGCAAAGGTAGACGATTTCCATCGGCGCTGGGTCACTCGATTCTGGAAAAAGTTGAATATTGGCTAACGCCCATGCGAATCCCGATGCTTCTTGAAAAATGAGGAGACTCCAGAGAGTCAGCGCAAGCGTGATTGAAGGATGCCATCGCCGAGTTGCTCGAAGTGGCTGCTGGCTGCGGCGCAGGAGCAAAACGATGCACGGGATGGCGAAAAGCATCGATACGCCGAGGTAGGCAAACGAAGGGGTGCCGGCGCTGACGGTGCGTTCGTACCAGCTGTCGCCGAAGGTGATGTCTTCGGTCAGGCCGGCCTGCCAGGCGAGGATGTCCGTAAACCAGTCGATTCCAGAATTTTCCAGAAGGAAGCCGGGCCATTCGGCCGGAAGCGGCTGGCCGTTGACCACATCGTGAACCACTTGGACCTCCTCTGGCCAAGGTCCGTCGCCGAGGAATTCGAGGTCGAGGTATTCGGAAACTTCCTCCTGCGATTCACCGAGGTAGAGCCGAACCAGAGCGTATTCAGCGCGGCCGACGTCGCCGAGAAATCCGGCGTCAAACGCACCTTCGTAAGCAAGGCGGATGTCGCGCTCGATTTCTTCGGTTTTGAGATAGCCGGTCAAAAACCGGCGAGCGCATTCGTCTTCCGCGCCCTTCTTGAAGATCTGATGGATCTCCAGCAGCTGCCCGACTAATCGGTGATGCAACGCGCGGTCTGTCTCAGCGGAATCATCGTTCTGAGTCTCACGAGATTCCCAAATCGACAGCCCCAGAGTCCACACGCCTGCAAAAGCCATCAGCCAAGCGAAAAGCCTCCACTGCGCGGACAGCTCTCGAGGAAATCGGGTCAGGCGATGGCCGAGCGGCATGATCGGAAACTCAACTAGACCAGCCAATCATTGATCACTTTGCCGCCCACATCAGTTAGCCTGAAATCCCGGCCCTGGAATCGATTGGTCAGCTTGAGGTGATCAACGCCAAAGCGATTCAACATCGTAGCGTGAAGATCGTTGATGTGAACCGGCTTGTCTTCGACGCCCCAGCCGATTTCATCGGTCTTCCCGTAAACCTGTCCGCCCTTCATCCCGCCTCCGGCCATCAGCGTCGTGAAGCTGAAAGGATGGTGATCGCGTCCGGTCACATTTTTACTTCCTCCACGGTTTTCACCGAGCGGCGTGCGGCCGAATTCCGAGCCCCAAACCACCATAGTTTCATCGAGCATTCCGCGTTCCTTCAGATCCTTGATCAGCGCCGCAATCGGCTGGTCGACGATCCCAGCGTTGAAGGTTAGCTCCTTATCGATATTGCTATGATGATCCCAAGACGCATAGACCAGGTTCACAAAACGCACTCCGCGTTCAACCATCCGGCGGGCCAGCAAGCAGTTGCGAGAGAAACTCTGCGCCGTGTTTCCGCTCGCGGATTTTCCTCGGGATCCGCCGGTCAAATCGGCTCGATCAACGCCGTAGGCATCCAGCGTCGACTTGGATTCCTTCGAAAGATCGATCAACTCGGGCGCTGCCGTTTGCATTCGGTAGGCCAGCTCGTAATTCGCGATTCGACTCGCGATTTCGGGATCGCGGATCGATTCGTAACGCGCTTGATTCACATCGCGCAACGTGTCGAGCCCCGCGCGCTGCAACTCCGGCGGTAGACCGTTAGGATTGCTCAAGTTCAGAACCGGTTCGCCTTGATCGCGGAAAAGCACGCCAGCGTAGGTACTAGGCAGGAATCCGGATTGCCAGAGCGTCGCCCCGCCGCTGGAACCGCGTCCGCTGGTTAAAACCACGTAGCCTGGAAGATTTTTCGATTCGCTTCCCAGCCCGTAAGTCAGCCACGAGCCCATCGACGGAAGACCGAAGGTCCCGCGCCCACATTGCATCATCAACTGTCCGGGGTGGTGATTGAACTGCTCACTGTGAAGCGAGCGCACCATCAAAATGTCATCCGCGCAGCTGCCGAGGTTTGGCGTCAGGTCGGAAAAATCCATTCCGCACTCGCCGTACTTTTTGTAGGTCCGCTTGGAGCCCATGAGAAAAGCAGTCTCCTTCTCGATAAACGCGAAGCGGACTTTTTCGGTCATCGAAGGCGGCAGCTGCTCACCGTGAAGCTCGTTCAGTTTCGGCTTAGGATCGAACAAATCGATGTGCGACGGCGCGCCGGCCATGAAGATGAAAATGCAGTTCTTCGCCTTGGGCGGAAAATGTCCGACCTTCGGCGCGAGCGGATTGGTCGCCGCTGCGATCCCGTCTTCGGCTAGCATGCTCGCCAACGCCACTCCGCCGATCCCGCTTGCTGAGGTGTTGAGGAAAGAGCGCCGCGTGTGGGACGCTTCGGCGGCTAGGTCGATGTCGGGGGCTTTCATTTTAACGCAGAAATTATTTCGCTGAGGTGGTTCACTCTCGAGTAATCAGCTCGTCCAGATTCAACGCAATCCGGGCTACCGCAACCCAAGCCGCAGCTTCTGCTGGTTCGGTTCCCTCCGGTTGGTATTCACCCAGCAGCTGCTGAGCCGGTTCCGGGTTTTTCGCGTAGAAAACCCGGCTCTTCTCTAACAACTCAATAAATTTCTGGGTCTCGAAATCGCTCGGCTCGCGCGCGACGCACAACTGCAAAGCCTGCGCCATCCGATCGGCATCGTCCTTGGCTTCCAGCGCGAGAATCCGCTTGGCAAACGCCTGCGAAGCCTCAACGAAGACCTCGTTGTTCAACGTCGTCAGCGCCTGAATCGGCGTGTTGGAAGTCCGGCGGATCACGTTAGTTGTGTTCGAGTCAGGGCAGTCAAACGCGATCAAATTTGGGTGCGGCGAAGTGCGCTTGAAAAACGTGTACATCCCGCGCCGGTAACGATCTTCGCCCGCGCTCGTCGCCCACTTAAAGTTATTATTATAACTCAGCAGAGCGACGTCAGGCGGAAGCGGCGGAAAGACGCTTGGGCCACCGACTTTATCGCTGAAAAGACCGGAGACCGACAGGCAGAGATCACGTACAATTTCTGCCTGAACCCGAAAACGATTCTGCCGCGCGAGAAGTCGATTGTTAGGATCGATCTCAAGAAGTTCAGCCCGGTGTGCTGATGCCTGACGGTAGGTCGCCGACATCACAATTGTCTCAACCATCTTTTTGCGGCTCCAGCCGAGACGACGGAATTCCAGTCCGAGCCAGTCGAGTAATTTCGGGTGACTTGGAAGCTCGCCTCTCACGCCGAAGTCATTATTCGTCCGCACGAGACCTTCTCCGAAAAGCTGGGTCCAAACGTGATTCGTGAGAACTCTGGGCGGAAGCGGGTTTTCCTCCGACATCAGCCAGTTGGCCAGATCGAGCCTGTCAGGTTTGCCTTCTGCGCGGCTTAGAACCGGCGGAAGCGTCGAAAGTCCGCCTTCCGAAACTGGCTCAGCTGGACTCAAGAAATCGCCGCGCTCAAGAACCTTCGTTTCGCGAAGGTCGGGCCGTTGAGCGATCACGCGGATCGGCGTCACAGGTTCTTTCGGCGCGGCTTTCGTCAGTGCGGTGATTTTTGCGTAAACCGCCTTTGTCGGCTCGAACACGCTCTGCTTGAAATGGTCCAGCAGCTGCTGGTTCTGCTTGGCGTTCCTCTTTCCGGTCTCCGGCGCCAGAATCGTCTGGATTTCTTTCGGGACGCCAGAATCCGAATCGAGGCCAGTCATCAGTCGAATTTGAAATCGGCCAAGAGTGTGCGGAGTCAGGTAATTCTGGATGAGCTTGAAGGTCAGGCTGCCGCCGACTTTCAAATCCAGCGGCTTGGCGAGGCGGAGGATCGAGTGATGCGGCTTTCCGACTTGGCCGCCGACCGCCCATCCGTTTTTATCGTCGACAACTCCGTCTACGAGATTCGAAACCGGGAAACCGCCCTGAGCAAAATCGCCGCTCGCCCCTGCGAAAGCCAGCTTCTGCTCTCCGAGGTAAGCTTCGAATTCGGTGAGCACGAAATTTCCGTTTTCCGCGCGCCCAGGCCCGCTGCCCGGTAGTCGTTTGTCAGGCAAAACGTCGATCCTGATTCCAGTAACCGGTGTGGAAACTGAAGCCGACTTTGCCGAAATTTCGTAGGTCACGGCCGCAGCCGGAACCTTCCCTGACACGTGCACAACGCCGTCCTTCTCGGCCGCAAGCACGACTCCCTCAACATCCGAAACTGCCGCGATTTCAGTCAATCCATGGAATTTCGGCGGCTCGTTTGCGGCCAGCAGCTGCTCCAGTCCAGTTCTCCAGGTTTCGAACGCCGCTTCGTGTCCAGCACCGGCAATTTTCAGCTCGCCATTGAGTTTGGCGACTTTCGCGTCGTGCAATTTCATCAGCGCGCCGTACTTCTCCATTGCTTCGGCAGAATTCGGCAGCTTGAAATTCGTCTCATCGCCATTGTTAAAAAAGGCGAACAGCCGGTAGTACTCTTCATGAGTGATCGCATCGTATTTGTGGCTGTGGCAGCGCGCGCAACCGACCGTCAATCCTAACCAAATCGTCCCGGTCGTTTCCGTTCGGTCAAACGTCGCCTCGACCCGAAACTGTTCCTGATCCGTCCCGCCTTCTGTGTTTGTCAGGGTCTGCCGATGAAATGCCGTCGCGAGATGCTGCATGTCCGTCGGTTCGGGCAGGAGATCGCCGGCCAGCTGCTCGATCGTGAATTGATCCAGCGGCATGTCCGCGTTGACCGCATTGATAACCCAATCGCGAAAGTGCCAGGCGTTCAGGCGAGGCCGATCCTTTTCATAACCGTCGGAATCGGCATAACGAGCTTTGTCCAGCCAGTGCCGCCCCCAACGCTCGCCGAAATGCTTCGAACTCAGCAGCTGCTGGACGACTTTCGCGTAAGCCTCGTCTGACTTGTCGGCTACGAACGCATCGACTTGCTCAGGTGTCGGCGGCAGGCCAATCAAATCGTAGAAGAGCCGTTTGATTAACGTATAGCGATCCGCCTCGGGTGCTGGCACGATGCCGGATTCCTCCAATCTTGCGAGCACGAAACGATCGATGTTGTTGTGCAGCCAGGCTTCGTTCTTTACGGCAGGCGGTGCACCGGGATTCGGCGGCGCGTAAGCCCAGTGTTGCTCGAATTTCGCGCCTGCCTTGATCCAGGCGTTCAGCGCATCGATTTCACCAGATTTGAGCGGCTCACCTTTCGGCGGCATGCGGTCGTCTTCGTCGGCCGTCGTGATTCGGCGGATCAGCTCCGCAGTATCGATCTCGCCCGCTTTGTCGAGCCGCAAATCGCCCTTTTGCTTGTCCGGCCCGTGGCATTCGAGGCATTTCTGCGCGAACAACGGTTGGATGTCGGTCGCGAATCGAACGCCGTCTTCGGACGCCTCGAGCCAGCAGCTGCTGATCGCTAAAAATAGAAGGATTCGGATGACATTCATGGTTCCGCAGAACACGTCGCGACTCAGCATCTCCTTACGGATGAGCCAACCGCGTTAGCGCCAGGGCTCGCCGTGGGGCGAAGCGAGAAACTCTTCGAACCCCTCTACGCCCACCAATTCCCAGACGTAGTCGAAGTCATCTTCAAGCCGCTTCAATGTCGCCGCCGTCCGCTCAAAGTCTTTGAGTCCAAGCACCGCCTCCAGAATCAGCATGTCGCCCTCATCGTTGTCAGGCTCGATTTCCCGAAATTCTTCCCCGCGTCGCAGAACCTCCGCGAAATTCCCTTCGGCAAGGTAAATGTAGCCTGCGTAAGCGGCCAGAAACGGGTCGCCTCCGACGCGCTTGTCCAAACGGCGCAAACGCTCCCGGCAATCCTCGTAGCGTTCGTCTACGAGTAGCGAATCGATCAGAAGCATGTCGAGCGCCGGATCTCTAGGGAAGTTTTCTTCGTATCGCTTGATTGCCTTTTGGTAAGTCGAGCCGACCTCAGAGGCATCTTCCAGCATCTGAGAAATTATGATCATCTGAAGAAGAACCACTTTATGAGCCTGGACGGATTCGGGCATCTGTTTGAGAATGTCGAGCGCCTCTTGATGCTTGCCCTGAGCACGCAATTCGCGAACATTGCGCAACTTCGGCATGTGCTCTAGCATTTCGTTCTCGTCTCCCGTGAGCCGCTCCAGCACGGAGCTACCCTGAGACTTCAGCATCTGCAAAACCATATCCCGCATCGTTTGCGACTTCCTCCCACTCACAAATGAATGCATGTCGACGACCTTCCAATCCTCACGGGCCTCACTGAGTGCTTCGAGGTCAAATTCAATATAGTCGAAACCGCCTTCTTCAAGAACAAGGCGGAGCATCAACCTTGGCCCGCCGTTACCAGCTGTGACGCGGATCGGTTTCGTTTCTCCAGCCATAAATTGATCGACAATTCGAGGAAGGGTCTTTTTGACTCCTGATTTGAACCCGCCCATGAGATTTCGTCGATCTCTGGACGAAAATTCAATTCCTTCGATGCCGATTTCGACCATTGCCATGAGATCCAATCGGTCGGAAAGGAACTCGCGATCTCCGTCCGCGATCGCCTCGGACAAGCGATCACCGAAAGCCATCGCTGAAGCGCGATCGGACTCAGTCAGGTCGTAGTCTCGTTTTGGCGGCGTTTTGGAAACGTTCGCATTCGGACGTTCCGAGCATCCTGAGAAAAAAACAAGCGCAACACAGCAGAAAATAATCGAGACAGACCCATTCGAATTCATCTGAACGGCTTATCATTGGGATCCTGATGAGACAAGACGAAAGTCTCCCAGGCCAGCAGCTGCTGAAGCCTGTTCTTACGGAAGCGCCACTTTGAAGAACTCTCGAAAAATCAATTCTGTCCCTGACGAAGTCAGAATCGCGATCTCAGCGAGGACCAGAAAGCGGCTTCGATCCCAATCTGAAATCAGAGCGCCGATCAGGAAAATCATGACGCTTGTGGTCAGCAAATACGGAAGGATTTCCGTCTGCAACGCGATCACCCACGCAAGCAGAACTACGAAAGCGAGCGCGGCTGCGGAAATCCGTCTGGAGCTATCAGTCTGGGATTCCTTCGGCAATCGATCGGGCTTGGTGCGGTTAACGAAAACAATCAGACCAAGGGCAACGACTAACAGACCGGAGATCAGCGGAAAATTCGGCAACTTGAGCTGGGCCCGAACGCTGAGCGGTTTCAGCATCGCAATGCGGCCGTCGACCCAGGACTTCAACTCCTCTCCGCGAGTGAACTCCAGGCCGATCGACATTTCGCTTAGCTTCTCGCGAACTTTTTCGCTCTGCATCGCCGATTCCAAGGCTGAGGCGAGAGTGTCGATCACTCCCGGCGGCGTGTTCTTCGGCGCCCACCAATAATAAGCATTGCTTGAGGTGACTTCGATGCCCTCATCGAAGCAAGTCGAAACTCCAGGGAGCGCAGGATGCGGTTTGTCGGACAGGACCGCGAGCACGCGGATGTTCTGATCAGGTGGCGTTCCTTCGGCGGCTCGGAATTGGATGAACTCAGCTAACGAGAATATTCCAGCTTCGAGATGCCCGCCAATCAGGCTGCGATGCCGCGTTTGACCTCCTCCGGAATTGACAAGATTGAATCGCGCACCAGGCAGAGCCGCTTCGAGCCGCATCGCAGTAAAGTGCGCCGGCGAACCCGGATTCGCGCCGAAGCGGATCGTTTTTGGCTTAGCTTTGGCTGCTTCAAGCAGCTCGCTAACGGTTTGAAATGTTGCGTCTTCGCGAACGAGAATCAGAAGCACGATCCCGCCGGTTTTCGCGATGGGTTCGAAGGCATCCGGCCCGAAAGCCGCGACGCCCGACATCTCGGCCGTTATGATCGATTCGTGGTGGCAGAGAATCCGATAGCCGTCGGGCCGCGCATCCTTCACATAGCGGCTGCCGATGGTTCCGCTGCCGCCTGGTCGATTGTGAATGACGAATGGCGAGGCCAGCAGCTGCTCATCGGCAACCGCCTGGCCTAACAGGCGCGCAAAAATATCCGAGCCGCCGCCAGCCGGGTAGGGGACCACGACGCTGATGGGCCTGTCAGGAAAAACTCCCGTCTCAACAGCGGAGGATCCCGAGACGAATCGCCAGACCAACAAACCTGCGATTGCGCTGACGGCGAAAATATGAAAGGCCAACCTCATGCTGTCTCCTTTCGCTTTCGGATCCGGCTCCGCACAGGCGGCAAAACGAGTAGAACGATGGCCACCAGCACGAACACCAACGAGATCGGTCGTGTGAAAATCGGAGACCAGTTTCCGTTAGTCGACATCAGGCCAGCGCTGAGATTTTCCTCGGCGATCGGCCAGAGAACGAAGCCGATCACGAACGGTGCCAGCGGAATTTTCCGTGATTCAAGCAGGAGGCCGAGCAGGCCAAACCCGAGCATCACCCAGACATCGAACATGCGGTTTGCGAGCGCGTAGGAGCCGATTACGCAGAATGTTAGAATCACGGGCAAGAGGAAAGCGCGAGGGATTGAGGCGAGCCGCGCGAGGTAGCGCATCGACCCTGACATCAGCAGAAACATAACGATGTTCGCGAGGAAAAGCGCGCCCATGATCGTGTAGACCATCTGAGGAGCTTCGGTAAACAGCCGAGGACCGGGTTGCAGCCCGTGGATCACCAAGGCACCTAACAAAACGGCCTCGACGACGCTCCCGGGGATTCCCATCGCGATCAGCGGAATCAGCGCGCCACCGACGGTCGCGTTGTTGGCGGATTCGGCTGCGACGACACCAGGTTCGTGGCCTTCGCCGAATTTTTCCGGCGTGTCCGAGGAGCTTCGGGCAACCGCGTAAGCTGTGACCGAGCCGATGTTCGCGCCGATGCCCGGCAGAAGTCCGATCCAGGTTCCGATGACCGATGAGCGAACCATATTTGGGCCGTGTTCTCGGATATCCGCGAGGCGCGGAAAGACGCGGCTTGATTTGAGCCGGACGCCTTCGGGAATCGACGTGTGCCCGATGAGTTCCCGCAAAATCTGGCTGATCGCGAACATGCCGATCAAGACCGGCAGAAGCTGAAACCCGTCGTTTAGCTCGGTAAATCCGAACGTGAGCCGTGTTTGACCGGTTGCGGCGGAGATGCCGGGCATCGAGACGAGGATTCCGAGCACGCCCGCGAAGAGCGATTTCGAAAGCGACTTGCCGCCGATGCTCGCGATCAAAACGAGTGCCATCAGGACGAGTGAAAAATATTCAAACGGCCCGAAACGCGTCGAGAAGTCCGCGATTGGCTTTGCTAGCAGAATCAGAAAAACCCATGAGATCATTCCGCCGGCAAACGATGCCATGATCCCGAGCGAAAGTGCGCGTTCAGGCCGACCTTTCTGCGCCATCGGGTAGCCGTCGAGAGTTGTCACGATCGAAGCCGGCGTGCCTGGCATGCGAAGCAGGGTCGCCGTGATCATCCCGCCGCTGATTGCGCCAACGTAGATCCCGATCAATAGAATCATCGAGTACTGCGGATCAGCGCCGTAGGTCAGCGGCAATGTCAGGGCGATCAGCATCGTCCCCGTCAGCCCCGGAATCGCACCCACGAAGATGCCGAGCGTGGTGCCCAGGATTAAGAGCCCCAGTCCGATAGGCGAGCAGAGTTGGGCAACAGCCTCTTGAAGTCCAGCCATTGTCTATTTTGACCCGATGCAAATGATCTCACGCATCGTATGAGCATAGAGCCGGTCATTCGCGAATGACAACGACGCCAGTGTCCAGGTTTCGCCGCCCTTGCCGAGATCGTTCACAGCAATCAAGGCTTCCGGGCTTAACGTCTCGGCTTCGGCGTCGATCACGTAGACCGTTCCGCTCACAACCGGAAACAAAAGGTAGCGCCCAACTTGAATCGGGCTCGCTGCCGAAATGTGGCCCCAGCCAGTTCCGCTATGGCCTTTGTCGCCGACCGCGAAGCCGCGAGCGTTCAGAGGGCTATTATCTTTGCTGCCTTTTCCCCAGAGTGGTTCGTCTTGTTTTCGGTCTTCCGCGCTTGCGATCAGCTGAGCCGGAAGCTCCAGATATTCAACGACACCGGTTTCGATGTGAACTCGGCCGAGGTAATGCACGTTGTGAGAGAGAAACCAATGCCAGTCGTTGGCTACTAGATTGGCTTGATTTGTATTCGGGTGGGATTTTCCAGCCTTGATGGACGCGCTTTCCTCGAAAACCCAGCCATCGCCGTCAGGTTTGCGCTTCCAGATTCGAGCGTTCTGGTAGAGCGGTTGCTGGCGGAGCAATTCGCCGTTTGACGCATCAAAAACCAGATGCTTGCCTTGGCTGAAGCCGAAAGCGTAGCGCTCGTTCCAATGGCAGGCGAACGACGGATCGTAGCGCTCAAGCTCGGTGCTCCAGAGCGTTTTCCCTTCTTCGCCAGGTGCAAGGCTCGTCAGGCTGTGGCCGTAAGGCTTTTCTAGAACGCCGTGCGGCCCCCCGCGAGCGTGAGAGATTGCCCAGCTTCCGTTGGCGCGTTGTCCGATCACGGGCGTGTTGTGAATCGACGTTCCGACTTCTTCGCGCCAGAGGACGTCGCCGGTCCGTTTATCGAGTCCATGAATGTAGGTCCAGACTTCTCTTTCATCGACGCCGTCCGGAACATTCGTTTCGCTGCTTTTCACGCCCGGGGCTGCCCACTTCTGGATCTTCGAGCCAGCCTCTTTGTTGGCGACTTCTACATATATAATTGAATTGCCAGCTAAAAACGGCTCGGCTTGGCGGTTGTTATGTTTGAAGCGCGGTTTCCATTCTCGAAGCCAGATTTCTTTCCCACTGTAATCGTAACAGCCTATCGAACCGCAGCGATTGAAGAACCAGACGTGCTCTCCGTCGGTGATCGGCGCAAAAACGGTTCCATCTGAGAAGCCGCCTGCTAATGATATAAACGAGGTTCCGGGCAGCGTGACTTGCCAAAGGATTTCGCCAGAATCGGCATCGAGACAGAATCCGATGATGTCGGTCACTCCGTTTTTATCCTTTTCGCGTTCGATAGGGACGTGGGACGTGGTGAAAATTCGGTTGCCGAAGACGGTCACGCCGCTCATTCCGGCTTCAGGCATCGGCGTCCGCCAAACGATGTTTTCATCTCGGAGAGCACTCCATTCCGTCGGCGGATCGCCCTGAATTCGCCAGTCGCCATTCGGGCCAGCGGGTTGTGGCCAGTTTTCAGCGACGGCGTGAGTCGCAAAGATGAAGGAGAAAAAGAAAACGATTCGATTCATAAGATAATAGAAACTGGCGAATCAATTCTTAAGCCAATCTATAGAGAATGCTGCAAAACTGATTTGGCCGTAGTTGTTGCGCTCGTAAACAATTCCGCAACGTCCATCGGGCAGATTCGTCATGCACGAATACGCGGCTGAGCCTGTTTCCAGCACTTTGCTCGCTGACCAGGTTCGGCCTTCGTCATCGCTGAGCCGGACTTTGAGATTCGAACGACCGCTTCCGCCCGGGTTCGCGAAGAGCAGGACGCTTGGCTCGAATGAAACTCGATACAAACTCGCCTGGCAGGGTGGTTCAGGCAGGGCCGGGTCCATCGCCTCTGCGCTCCAGGTTTCGCCGCCGTCGAAACTCCGGGCGGCGAGACGGTTGCCGGATTTTTCCGGAAAACCGCCACGACCCCAGTGATTTCTCATGTTGATGAGCAGCCCGGGCTTGCCGTCCTCGATGATCTCCGCGACCTGGCATTCATTCGTGAAATCGCCGCAGACGCCGCCGAGCTTCCAAGTTTTGCCGTGGTCATCGCTGATGATGACGTGGGACCAGCTCGGTTCCCGCTTGTTGAACGAGCGCCGGAAGTTTGCTGGCAAGACGAGCCGGCCGGCGTGCTCGCCATGCTGGATTTGAATTCCGATTCCTGGACCAAACGCGTAGTGGCCCCAGTCGGGCTCCTTGATCGAATTGGTGATTTCGATCGGTTCAGACCAACTCGCGCCGCTATCGTCGCTCTTGAACAGCACGAGGGTCCCGCCCGCGCGCGCGCCGTTTTCAAGCAGGTGATCCCGATTCACCGCGAGCCAGATCACGCCAGTCTCGCGATCGACGACTGGGGTTGGGTTTCCGTATTTGATCTCCGCCTCGCCGCCTTCTTCGTATATCAGTTCCTGAGGTAGCCAAGTCTTGCCGAGATCGCGGCTTCGCTTTTGGAGCAGATCGATGTCGCCATCGTCAGAGCGGTTGATTTTCCGGGCCTCACAGAACACCAGGAGATCGCCGTTGGGCGCGGTGATCAAAGCTGGAATCCGATACGAATGGTAGCCGTTCTCGCCGCTGACGAAGACGTCAACTCGCTCGGGAGTCGGTGCGTCCTCGGCGCTGGCGGTGGCGAGGAACAACCCCAACAGAATTGTTATCCCGATCGAAGCCCAGCGACCTCCAAGGCCTCGCCGAACGCAGGGCTGTTCGTGGGGTCCTTCGACTCCGCTGCTCTGCGCTCGGGATGACATTTGGGTATTGACTTTAACCCAGGCTCCAGCCATCGCGGTACTCACGAGAGATGAATTTTTCCGCCTCGGGCGCATTTGGGATTTTGAGATTCTTCGTGTCCCATTCCAGCTTCTTCCCAGCGCGATAGGCGACGTTTCCAAGGTGATTCGCCTCCGTCAGCGGGCCGGCGTAGCCGAAGTGACAAGTTGTTGGATCGCCGGTTTTGCAGGCGTGGATCCACTCTTCGTGATGGCCGAGCGATTTGGGAATCCACGGCTCCGGCTTATCAAATTCTTTGCCTTCTGGCAGCAACGCGTAGTTGCCGTAGCCCGCTACGAGCATTCCTTTGCTGCCGATGAAGAGGGCACCGTCGCCAAATTTTTTGACCGCTGGATTGTCGTGCCAGATCTTTGGTTTTTCGGTTCCCTGGTGCCATGTCAGGCTCACTGGCGGCATGTCGCCTCGAGGGCCGTATTCGTACTTTGCCCACATCGAAGCTGGAGCGATTTCATCGTGCGCAGGAGGTCCGCCAGCTTCGATCGTCAGTGGCGCGTCGAGGTTCAGCGCCCAGAACGGCAGGTCGTTTCGGTGGCTGCCGAGATCGCTCATCGTGCCGTTGCCGAAATCCCACCAGCGATACCATTTCGGTCCTGGAAAGTAGATGTTGTTGAATGGCCGGTAAGGCGCGGGCCCGATCCACTTGTCCCAATCGAGGTGAGCCGGAACCGGGTGCTCTTCGGTCGGCCGCTCCTGAGTTGAGACGATGTCTTTGTTCGCTTTCGCGTCTTCCGGCGATTGCCAACCCCAAGCGCGCGAAACCCAGACATGGCACTCGGTCACATCGCCGATCGCGCCTGACTGAACCAGTTCGACCACTCGACGATAATTTTCGCCCGCGTGAATCTGCGTTCCCATCTGCGTCGCCACGCCGTTGAGCCCGCCAGCGGCTTCCCAAGCCTTGAGGACTTCGCGAGATTCGAACACATCGCGCGTGAGCGGTTTTTCGCAGTAGACGTGTTTCTTAGCACGAAGGGCTGGCAGGAGCGCGAACGCATGGGTGTGCTCTGGCGTGCTGACGACGACCGCGTCGAGCTTTTCGATCATCTCCGCGTAGAGATCGCGGTAGTCGACGAAAGTCTTCGCTTCCGGCTTCTTCGCTGCGGCGGAATCGAGGTTGTTTTTGTTCACGTCGCAGAGCGCGACGATCGTCTCGTTCTGGACCTTGCTGAAGTTCGAACCGCCACGTCCGCCAACGCCGATGACTCCGACCTGGAGTTTCGAGTTCGGCGATTGGCAGTGGGTGATTGCGGGAAATCCAATGGCGCTCGCTCCAGCAGCTGCTGAGGCGGCGGCTCCAATGAATCGACGGCGAGATTGGTTTTGGGGTTTCGTCATGCGCCCACGCTACGAAACGAATCGCTTGTCGCGCAAGCGCCGTTTTGCGGAAGTGGAAATCGTGCTATGCTTGAGGACGATGAACGCGGCACTTGATATTAGAAAAGACGAATTTATCTCATTTGAGGACTACCTCGTAGGCGAGGAAGAGGCCGAGGAACGCCACGAATATTGCAATGGCGATGTCGAGATGATGGCCGGGGCCAGCGACAACCACGAGCTTGTGGCGGGCAACATCTTCGCCGCGATTCACGGGCACTTCCGAGGAAAGGGTTGCCGGGTTTACAAGGGAGACATGAAGCTGCGATTCAAAACTCCGTTGGTCGATCTGGGCTACTATCCGGATTTGATGGTCGTCTGCGATCCCAAGGACGATCAAACGCATTACAAAGAGCGGCCCAAGCTGATTATCGAAGTCATGAGCCGCATGCAATCGGATCTGGCGGAGAAGCTCTTCATCTACCAGCAGATTGAAAGCGTCGAAGAATACCTCGTGCTCGACCAGTCGCCCGAAGAGCCAAAAGCGTGGCTCTACGGACGGGGTCAGGAATGGAAAATCAAAGCGCCAATAACTGGCGGCTCGATCGATCTGGCCTCGATCGATTTTTCATTCGACCTGGCAGACCTTTACGTCGCCTGAGTCTCAGAGTTTCTTGATCGAGACGTTGCGGAATTCTACCGGATCGCCGTGGCCTGCAAAGCCGAAGAATCCTGAAGCGCGGTCCTTACCCGGGTGCGGGCTGCCGCCCATGAAGATCTCTTTGAGCTGCTCCTTGGTCGCGCCTTCAGGTGCTTTCAGTTCACCGAGGTCGGCGTCGAGAATCACAACGCCGTTCAGCTCAACTTTGATCGTCGAGCCCTGAACTGTGACTTGCTGGAAGTTCCATTCGCCTACCGGCCTCTGGTAACCACGCTTCGCAGCCGCCATGCCGTATGCGCTGCCGTGAAACTGGCGCTCGTCGAGGTTTTTGTACTTGTCGGCGGTGTCGTCGAGGATCTGGAGTTCGCACATCCCGACATAAGCCGTGTCGCCCTTGCCCGGGTAACGAATCGCCAGGCCGTTGTTGCCGCCAGGCGGAAGTTTGACTTCGAACCGAGCGACAAAATCGCTGTATTCCTCGTCGCGATAAACCGTTCCGCCTTTGCCTGCCTTGCAGCGGATCGCGCCATCGACAACTTCGTAGTTATCGGTCGGGCCTACCCAGCCGTCGAGCGACTTGCCGTCGAAGATTGGAGCGAACCCCTGCTCATCATCGTTGCCACGCAGCATCGCGTTCGCTTCATCGGCATCGAGTTCACGAACGAAAATATTCCGCCAGCGAATCTCGCCACCGTGAGTTTGCAACTGGATCGGACCCGTTGCCGGAAGCGGCATTCCCCGATTTTTGTAGTCTTCCCAGATTGCGCCGTCGACGACCAGCTTGTCGTTCAGCCAGACCCAGGTGAGGCTACCGATCATCCTGACCCGAAACGCGTTCCACTCGCCGAACGGCTTGTCCGCGAGCACGAGCGGATTTTTTCCGGGGTTGCCCTTCGAATTGTTCCAGAGTCCGCCTGAGCCTTTGTCGGCGTCAAGCTTCCACTTTCCGCCCTCTTCGGTGTAGTCCCAGATCTGGATTTGCGGCTTACCGCGCATGTAAATTCCGCTGTCGGCCTTGGCAACGGTTTTGTATTCGATATGGAATTCAATATCGCCGAAATCCTGGTCTGGCTGCGCGTAAGCGCCGTGCCCGTCGTTGACGAGTTCTTCATTTTCGACCGTCCAGTGGGCAGCGAATTCTTCTTTCGCCTTAGCTTCTGCGGCAGGATCGCCTTTCGCGGCGGCGAGGGAGTGAGGCCCCCAGCCGGTTAAATCTTTGCCATTGAAGAGGGCACGGAAGCCTTCAGGCGGTTCTGGCTCGGCTTGCGCGAAGCCAGCAGCTGCTGCGATGGCGATGAACGGTAAAATGCGGAATTTCATTATGAATTAGTGATGGTTTTCACGCGGAGTTTAAAGATCGGCCCCAGCATTGCAAACGCGCATTCGTCAAGCCGGTCCCGGCCGGATTCGGCGTTGTGCATCCGGACAACGCGGCTAGGGTGGCGGCCAAGAGCGCAAAACGGGTGTCCCGAATAGATCAGAGTACGGTGAGGACTCATCCTCGACCGAAGCGTGTGCGGATTATCGCCAATCCGGCGTCGAATTGGCGAGGGTCGCTGTTGAAAACGCTGAACGACCATTTTCATCCTACCGGAATCGAGTGGGATCTCGCGGTCACGCATCAGGAAGGCGATGGCGCGAAAGCCGCGAAAAGGGCGGTCGGAGACGGCGTCGATCTCGTTGCTGTTTTCGGCGGCGACGGGACGCTGATGGACGTTTGCACCGGGCTGGCCGGGAGCGACGTTCCGATGTTGATCCTCGCGGGCGGAACTGGAAACCTGATCGCGACCGAGCTCAAAATATCGAAGAGCATCGAAAAGGCGTTATCCGGTGTGGTCGAGACCGAGAGTTACCAGACTCGATCGATGGACGTGGGCGATATGGGCGACCGGCTGTTCATGTTGCGAATCGGTTGCGGAGTCGAGACTCACGCTTTGCAGGAGGCCAGCCGCAATCTGAAGGGACAATTCGGCAAGTGGGCCTACGCCTTTGCCGGGCTGAAGGCGATGCGAGACATGAAGACGGCTGACTATCGAATCACGATTAACGATGGTCATGTGATCGAGGATGTCGGCGTTGCCTGTGCGGTCGCGAACGCCGGTTCGATCGGAGTCGGGCGCCTGACGCTTTCGCCAAAAATTGAAGTTAACGACGGCAAACTCGATTTGATATTCGTACGCAAAGCGGATGTCCAAGGCATCTGGGAATTAATGTCCATGATGCTGGGAATAAGTAAAAAAGGTTACCAGGAATTGCCGGGTGAGCCAGGCCGGATCGACGCCTCGCATCTCGTGAATCATTGGTCAGTCGAAAAAGTAAAAATCGAAACCGATCCAGTTCTCGACATGCAGGTCGACGGCAATCTGTTAGGCCAGACGCCGATCAGCGTCGAGGTCCGACCAAGTGCGCTTCAGGTGGTGATTTGAGCTTCGAGAGGACGCTCAGAATAGACTTCGCCTCAGAGGAATGAGTTGGTCAGCTCTTCAAGGCGATTGAGTTGCCGGACCGGGATTCGGTCGGCTTTGATTTCGGTGCCTGATTTCAGCAGAATTCTGAAGACACCATGGTCGTGGCGGCCGTCGATTTCCGCGTTGACGGAAGAAACCTGCTCGAAATAGTAATCCTCCATCTGGATTTCCCCGAGCAGCCTGTGTTTGACGATGCAAAAGCGCTGGTTTGTCAGGACGAGCGATTTCGGTGCTGTCAGCCGGACCGTCGCCGTCAGGCTCTTCGCCGGAAAGTGCTGGGTCGCGATGTACAAAATGGATTCTTCCGATTCGGACCGGGTGTCGACAAGGGAAAACGCCGCCGAGAGCATCTGCTGATCCTGCCCATGATCGTCGACATTCGAGATCTTTTGATGAAAATCGAAGACTTGCGAAATGGGCTTCCATCCGTCCAGTTCCGGATAATACACCTTATCGGATGTGGCGACCCGGCCTTCCTGCAAGAGCTGCAACAATATCCTCTGACTGTAAGGCCCGATGGGCTCCTTCTCTCCCTTTCTCAGGACGGAAAAGATCTGATGCTCCGGGAGTTCAGCTTCAGTGGCCGTGTCAGGATTACTCATTGCTTACGATTCCAGTGTTAAACGAAAATCGGCAAAGTCTCTCCGCCAACTTTCGCTGCCAGTTTGGCACTAAATTTCTGTCCGGCAAACGAGGGCTCTGAATTTCGCTTGAAAATTCTAAGCCGCCTCACCCTTCATAAATTCCCTTGGTGCCGGGCTCATGAGGCTCTTGACGAGTCGCAGCTGCTGAAACGCGAAGGCCCAGCGGCTTGCGGGATTCGAGATTTCGACGTTCACGAGATACCGAACATCCGTCGCCCAGGATTTTTTGTAGGGAGTCGCGCCGGCGAGAAAATCGTACTCGCGCAAGCCCTGTTCGATGCACCATTTGACCGAGTAGCCGATAACCATTTTGCCAAGCGAAAGTTTGCTTAACTCGGGAAGCCAGCCGTTCTGATAATTCCAGAGTTTTCCGCCGTAGACGAAATCGTAGCGTGCCGCGACGAACTGTCCGTCGAGTTTCATCAGTCGGAAAAACAACCAGCCGCGTTTGGCGAAAAGCTCGCTCAATTCGCGGTGAAACCCATTGAACTCGGGGCTCTGAAATGCCTGACCTTTCGAGCCCCACCGCTTGTGATTGAGATCGATGAGGATTTTGAAAGCCTCGTCCATCCCAATGTCCTCACCCGCAGTGAGCCATTCGACTTCGTGCCGTTTGTGAAGCCGATTCCACTGATTGTTGAACTGCTTTTTGAAATTCTTCGACTTTGATTTCAACAGCTCGTCCCAGGAATCGGGCAACGGAATGTGGGGCGATGGCCGAGAGGTCAGCTGCATCGTGTGGTAGCCAAATTTCGGGATCGTGGCCAGCAGCTGCTGCATCGCAGGGGAATTTTCATCGACGTGACCGAGGAACATCAAATCCCATTCTCCGCGAAGATCCTCGTTAATCCGAGTGTAGAATTCGAGGAGAAGTTCGGCTTCGGAACCAGGCTGGACGATGAAATCCTGATACTCGGCCAGCGCGTCGCCGAGCCCACCGATAAAAGTGAGATGCCGGAAGCGTTTCCGCGCGAATCCGTGGCCACGACCGACCATCAGAGGAGCGATGCCGATCAGTTTTCCATCGGCGGCTGGGTCGCGCGCTGTGATGAGGTAAAGCTTGAAATTCTTGCCGTAAGCCCGCCACCAGGTCCGAATATATTCGAAGGTCATGAAGACGCTGTCCGCGGAGCTGCGCTGGAGGAGCGCGTTCCATTCGGACTCAAGCGCGTCGAGGCCCGCGACGTCGCGGATGATTTCGAATTGGGCAGACATGGGAAGAAAAGTTTAATGTTTCACGAATTTCATAATTATCATAGTTTAAATGTCGTGTTTTTTTATGGCCATCGCTGTGCCGTCGAGCGGGGTCGCCGGAATCGACTACCGAGGCATTGGCAAGCCTCAAGCGTGGCGAGTTCATCAAGAAAAGCGCCCAGCAGCTGCTGACTGGAAACGAAAACAGCGCCCGCCCGAAGGCTGCGCCGCTGCTCACGAATGGCCCTGACGGCGGTCAGAGATCTTTGACCTCGCTCAGCTTCAACGTCTGTTTCAGCGTAACCGGAATCGTGAGCGTTTTTGTCGGATCGAACGACATCGTCAAATCCAGATCGAGCGATCCTTCTCGAAAGAAACGAAGCTTTTTGTCGATCTTCATCTGACCCGTGGCGCTGTTTTCCTCCAGCTTCACCTGAAGCCGTGGCGCGTCGGGATCGCCTCCGTTATTCCTGAGATTCATGTTAATATCGGCAGTGAAATTGAGAACCGCGCAGTCGGCGCCATCGACTTCCTCGTCCCGCTCGTACTTGACTTCGAATTCCAGCTTCAGGTCGCCGACCTGCGAGCCAAGATCCATGGTAGAACTGCTCTTCCATTCTTCTCCAAGCGCCACGCCGGCAGGAGGAATGCCAAGGCGAAGAGTCAGGTTTACCGCCTCCATCAATTGCTCGGGATTGAAAAACCGGCCGCCCGAATTCCGAAAAACGTCCAGGTCCGTGGCTTCCACGACCTCGTCCTTCTCATTCAGAATCATGCCGAAACTCATGTGCTCAAGCGGACCCAGTTGTTGCCCGACCAAGGTGTTTTCCGCGCCTGACTCGTCCGTGTCGTAGTCGAGATCGAGTCCATTGCCTTCGATCTGAATCTGCAGCCGCTTAGTCTGGTAGCTGACCCGCTTCTGGTTAGCATCAGGCTCAGTCTTGCAGGTGGCGGCCAACACCAGATTGGCGATCACCGCGACTTTGTCCGCCTCCCCACCGAACGCAGCCGAGATGGCTGAAACGTCGATCACCATTTCCTGATCGATCAGGAAGACGTATTCTTTTCCAACGAAATAAGTCGGAGGAAGAAGCTTGTCCTGCGCCATGGCGGGGGTCGCGAGGGCAAGACAAGTAAATAGAATGCAGGTGAGATTGGAAGTTCTGTTCATCGTTCTGAATTGAGCCGCCACTAAAAGGCGAATTCGCGAAAGTTCGCGCGCCGATTTTTGATTTGTTGGCGTCAATTCGGGGTGGGCGACGACTGCGGCGGCCAGCAGCTGCTGGGAGCGCCTACTCGGATTTTGGGAAGCCGTTTCCGGTCACCAGGCCCTTCAGCGGCATCGCATCGAATGTTTGGCTCTCCTCGACCCACGGCAGCGTCACCGTGTTCTCAACGGCCTCGCGATCCGGCTCCTCGAACCATTGATGGGTCACCTTCACTTCCAACTGGTCGCCGTTCACACGCACTTCGCACTCTTCGTCGCGCCCGAAAGTCCAATTCTCCGAATCAAACGTCACCGCTGGCGAAAACTGAGCCGCGCCTTCCGGTCCATCGACGATGCCGTAAATCTGGTGGCGCTTCTTCCCGGTGCGGCGGGTCGAGTCGAGGTTGTCCCAAAGATAAAGCAGAGGGCGCTCGGTGATTCCCTCCAGACTCTCGGTCAGCGTGAAACCGTAGCCGCCGCCGTCCCGCAGAATCAGATCCACCACGCGAAAGCCGCGCTCCGCGCCTTTGACTTTCTGAACCAACAACACCGCGGAAGCGTAATTCTGGCGAACCACCTCATCCGGCGCCGTGTGCGTGATCTGAAGACAGGCGATGTCGCCAGCCTGAAACACGACCTCCGATTCCCACGAAGCGTCCTTTGACCGAACCTTCCTCTTTTTCGGGTCGGTCAATCGGAAGTGCCAGACCCACGGCTCTTTGAGCTTGGAAATCTCCTCACCAAGCTCTTGGGGATCGTCATAGACCTTCTCGTTGATCTGCCAGAGCAGCTCCGAGGCCGGGGTTCCGTGAACGTGGCTCCCCCAATCAAGCTGCATCCCCGCGACGATGGGCTTCATCTTCGCGATCTCCGGGTCGTTGGAAAAGAAGCCTTTGCGCGATCCTTTCTTCAGGTAGCGGCCGTACTCAGCCTCCGGCAGCTGCTGTTGTTCGTGGAGCACCATCGAAAGCGTGTCTCCGAACGCCCCGCCGTTCCAGGAGTCGACCAGACCGGCTTCATCGGTCTCGAAATTGCCGAGTTGAAACGGAGCGCCGTTCGCCTTTTCCACTGCTTCGTAGCTCGATCCGACGCCGATTCCCTGCTCTGTCTTCCAGTTCTTGCCGGTGATGTCGATGATCCCCGGAACCTCGGCGAATTCGCCCAGATGCGGAGTGAAACGCCCTGACCGGAAATCGCTCGTCCAGACGATATCTAAAACGTCTTCGGTATCCTCAAAAAGACCGGTTCCTTCAACGGTTTCGCCTTCCGCAATCCAGATGGTGGATAGTTTCATGTTTTCCGGGCCGAAGAGATCGCGAAGCTCCGCCTGAGTCGAGTTTGAGTGGATCGGCCCGATGTTCCATTCGGAGATCGTGCGGGCGGTGGGATCCTGGGAAAACGTAATACCCTGCACAGAGAGCACGACTAGGATCACGAGAGATTTGGAGGTTTTCATCACAGTACTCGCGCGTCATTTGATTTGGAACAGGCCAATAAAAGGCGCAGAAAATTTTCTCGGCGGATATGGCCACTTTTGGCGGAACGCGAATTCCCGCCGCAAACGAAGATGGAGTCGCCACGATAATCACTGCAGTTAGATATTCGGAGAAATTTAGCAGTTGAGGGGTCTGGCGAACGAGATCGTTTTGAACCCCTGGGGCGATCAGGTGGATGGTTTTTCACCGCCAGAGGCTCAACGCTGTTATGATTGGAGTCGACTATGTCGGGGAGGGTGCGGATGTTTCTTGAAGAGTGTCTCCCCAGTTGGTTATGGTCTGATAGCCGCCCCCCCTAGGCTTACCAAGCATGATGAATGTGTCCTCATTGAACGGATAATCTTTGGAATCAAAACCCTTCTCAAAATAGATTTGAGCCGTGTCTGGATTGATTGGTTTTGTGCTGACGAAACCGACGACATAGCACTTTAGTTCTTCGACTTGTTGCCAGGTTGCAAAATCCATAGTTCGCGTCTTTGAGCGTTGGTATTCGATTTTATCCGTTGCGGTTCTGACCTCGCTGAAGCTTTCCGACGTGGTCTTAGTAGATGAAACCCCATGAGAATTACTAAAAGCCTTGTCTTCAGAATTTTGAATACTGCCACCCACGCCTTTGATATCAACGCCGGCGGCGTAGGAAACGGACGTGCCTGTTGATTGGCTCCATGTTTCACTGGTTGCGGTTGAGTTGCTTGAATCCAGTTTTGTTCCGATCATTTGTGTGATTTCTTTTGTGAATTTACTCCCCCCGCCCTCTGGTTTGAGGCTAAGTTGCTGAGCAATTCGGGCCCAGAAACGGCGTTTTGCGAACCCCATGAAACCCAGCATTACATAGTAAGGGTTACCGTCCTTTGTCTTTTCGAGAATTTCATAGGCTTTTTCGTTTCCTGACCATTCCGCCGCTTCAATTCCACCCTGATTTCAAGCTCGAAGTGCAATTCACAGGTGGAAAGTAAGGTTAACCGGGATAATCCTGAAACCGAGCGATT
>JBLHKS010000028.1:0-50329 GCA_047620505.1 Verrucomicrobiales bacterium
CAAGAGCAGCAGCGAAAGCAAAAAGAGACTTCCAAGGCGGAAACATCCTTAAAAGTGGACTCCAACGCCTTCAGATCAACGATTTTCCGCTCGATTCACTCGATCCGCTCCAAATCCCAGAAAAACAATTGTCTTTGGTCAGCCTTTTGATCTAACATGAATCAACGGCCATTTCGAGCCGTCCGATCTTTTTAACCTTTTTATCAAGACTCATGCGTTCGGTCCCCCACAGCTGCCGTGCACGCCTCCAGAGGCGCGACTTTCGGTTCATCGCCCAGGTTCTCACTGGCGTCCAAAGCGGCGACAAAAATATGGACGCGCTGATTCGACTAACACGGGATGAAGAGGCCCTGACTCAGGTGCTCGACGATCCGCAGCTGCTGAATTCGATCCTGACCGTTGGGGGCGCGATTTCGATCTCCGCTGAGCTCTATTTTTACGTGCTGGTCCGTCACGGTTTGATCGAAGCCGGGATCGATCACCCGAATCTAACCGACTACGTCGCCTCGACTTTGGCTGAGTATTCAAAGGGCAATCCGCTGAAGCCGGAGACCGGCGAAAAATTCGAAGACGCCACTTATTATGTCGATTTTTTCAAGGCAATGAGCTCGGCGAATTCGCACGATCGTTTCTTTCTTGAAGTTCGATGCGGAAACCAGTTTCTGATGTTGTCAGGGTTATTTCCCAAGTTTTTGAAGCGCCGCGAAACGCGCCGTGGAGCGCCGGGAATCGCCTACTACGAATCGGTAGCCAGCGCGTCGTTCCGGCACGCGGCTGAGCACCCGTTGGCAGGCGAGTTCGCGGTTAACGAGATTTATCCTCTCCTGGCCGAGCTGATGCCACAGACCCGCAAGGCGCTGAACCGCCTCGGCAGTGAGTATTTGTTCCTCGACGCTTGACGCCGAAAAAGTGGAGAAAGCTGACAAAACTCAGCGTTGACAGCTCAATCGTGGCAAGCGATTCCTCTCCGCTCATGAGCGATCTCCCTAACATTGCCATCGGCGCGGACCACGGCGGCGTCGAATTGAAAGACCAACTAGCGGCCTGGTTGAAGGACGAAGGCTACGCTGTCAGCGATGCCGGAACCCACGGCAGCGACTCGGTCGACTACCCAGATTATGCCCAAGCCGTCGCAGCGGACGTCGCAGGCGGAAAAGCCAATTTTGGCGTTCTCGTCTGCACGACCGGGATCGGAATGGCGATCGCCGCGAACAAAACGGACGGCATTCGGGCAGCGCAGGTTTTCAACACGGATCAGGCGAGGATGACGCGTTCGCACAACAACTCGAACGTCATTTGCCTCAGCGGCGGCGATACGGATCTGGAGACGGCGAAGGAAATCGCGAAAACCTACCTGAGCACCGCGTTTGAAGGCGGGCGTCACGACCGACGGATCAACAAAATCGCCGGACGTAGCTTGGCCGAGACGGATCCGGATATTTTCAACGTGATCCAGGAGGAAAAACTCCGGCAGCAGAGCAACATCGAGCTGATCGCGAGCGAGAATTTCGCCAGCACGGCGGTCCAGCAGGCGCAGGGTTCCTGCCTGACGAACAAGTACGCTGAGGGCTATCCCGGTCGCCGCTGGTACGGTGGCTGCGAAGCGGTCGACAAGGTCGAGCAGCTTGCGATCGACCGTGCGAAGGAGCTTTTCGGCGCGGAATTCGCGAACGTCCAACCGCACTCCGGATCGCAGGCGAACGCAGCGGTTTACTTCAGCGTGCTGGAGCCTGGCGACAAGATTTTGACGATGGACCTCAGCCACGGCGGCCACCTCACGCACGGCCACTTCGCCAATTTCTCCGGCAAGCTTTACGAGGTCCAGCACTACGGAGTTTCTCAGGAAACTGAGCAGATCGATTACGATCAACTCGCCTCAGCAGCTGCTGAGTTCAAACCGAAGATGATCACCGCCGGTGCCAGCGCGTATTCGCGAACGATCGACTTCAAGCGGATGCGCGAGATCGCCGATTCGGTCGACGCGTATCTTTTCGTCGACATGGCGCACATCGCTGGGCTCGTCGCCGCGGGCGTCCATCCGACGCCAATCGGGATTGCGCATTTCGTCACGACCACGACGCACAAATCGCTGCGCGGTCCTCGGGGCGGTCTCATCCTGACAAACGACGAAAATCTGGCGAAGAAAATCAACTCGACCGTGTTCCCAGGCGTTCAAGGCGGCCCGCTGATGCACGTCATCGCCGCCAAGGCCGTTTGCTTCCTCGAAGGCCTTCAGCCAGGGTTCAAGGAATACCAAACCCAGATCATCAAGAACGCCAAGGCGCTCGCAGCTGCGCTGGACGGCCACGGCTATCGCATCATTTCAGGCGGGACCGACAACCACCTTTTCATGGTCGATCTCCGGCCTTCCGGTCTGAACGGCAAGGAAGCTCAGGAGGCGCTCGATCACGCAGGAATCACCGTGAACAAAAACTCGATTCCGTTCGATACCGAAAGCCCGTTCAAGGGCGGCGGAGTTCGGATCGGCACGCCTGCGGTGACGACGCGAGGAATGAAGGAAGCCGAAATGGAGACGATCGCCGCTCTGATTCACGAAGCCCTGACAAACCGCGAAAATGCGGAAAAGCTGGAGGAGATTCGTCAGCGCGTGATCGTCTTGAACAACGATTATCCGTTGCCCTGACCGAACACCATTTTGATGGCGGCGGCCAGATCGAGCCGCTTGAAATTCAGCCCCGTAGCGGGATCTTCGACGTCGACTCCGGTCTTCTGGAAGATCGTCATCATTGCATCCGGTAGAGTTTCGCCCTCGGCTTTCCAGTCGTAGCCGGAGACCTCGATTGCCTCGCGCAAAATCATCGCCGCACCGCAAAGAATCGCGTTGGACGAACTCGTCGCCCGCGCCGGGACGAGCAGGGCTACTTTCGCGTGTCGATCGAGAAAAACCTGGTCTACGCCCGGCTTGACCGCGCCAATCGCAAAGCAACCGGGCTGACAAGCGGGCCACGAAATCCCCCCTTTGAAGTTGTGATTCCCGGCAGGCGCGCTGACCCAGATGTTGGCCTTTCGCAGCTCTTCCAGCACCGCGTCGATCTCAGTCGGAACCGGCTCGGCGTGCTCGAGGTCATCAACCGGCGCGAGATTGACGGTCGTGATCGCAAACTCCTTGTGGTGTTCGAGCACCCATTTCAAAGCCGCCGCTAACGACTTTCGGCTGTCCGCAACCGAGCAGTGGCAGCACTCGTTTCCTCGAACCACAGCGATCTGATTGTTGAACGCGACTCCCAGTTTTCCGCCGTGATTGACCGATGACGGAATCCCGATTGTCGAGCCGTGGTAACCGCGCCCCTCGTGCTTCGGATCGTCGTCACCATCGACGGCATCGAACTTCACGCGGACTTTCGGCCGACCATCGGCCATCACCGCCGTCCACTCCGGCATCTCCAGTTTGCAGCCGTCATCGACTAACGCCAAAGTTTGACCTTTACCGAAAGTCAGTCGATCCGCGTAGGCTTCCCAGACGTCGAGAATTCCCGCGTGCTTGAACTCGGCTGGCTGCGCCGGAACTCCGTCTTCGGCGGCGATTGGACTAACCAAAAGACCAATCGCCGCGAGAATCTGGAAAATTCGAGACATCATCCGCAAATCGCCGCAAACGACTCTTCGAGCACGTCCAGGCCTTCGTTGAGTTCATCCTCACTGATGCACAACGGCGGGCAGATTTTCACCGAACCGCCACCGAGCCCGACTGGCCCGAACATCATCAATCCGTGCTCAACGCAGCGCTTGATGATCGCGAACGCGGTGTCGTGATCCGGTTCGAGACTCCCCTGCTCCGGAATCATCTGAACCGCGCCAACCAAACCAGCAGCTGCTGCCATCCCGACACGATTCGGCCATTTCTGGACGAACGATTGGAGCCGCGCTTTCAGAGGTGCTTCGAGCCGCGCTGCGTTTTCGATCATACCGTCCTCGACGATTTTTTTGATGTTCGCCAGCGCTGCGGCACAGCAAATCGGGTTCCCCGTGTGGGTCGAAGTCATCGAGCCTGGCGGAAAAGTATCCATCCAGTCCGCGTGCCCGATCACAGCTGACAACGGCAGGCCAGAACTGATCCCTTTGCCGCAAACAATCATGTCCGCCTTCACGCCGTAGTGCTCGAAGCCCCACATTTTTCCGCAACGCCCGAAGCCCGCTTGAACTTCGTCGAAAATCAGAAGCGCATCGTTTTCATCGCAAAATGCGCGGAGTTTCGCCATGTAATCGTTCGGAAGGAGAATGACCGTGCCGCCTTGATAGGTTTCGAGGCAGACTCCCGCGATGTTTTTCGGATCGACGCCGGCTTTGTCTAACGCAGCCAGAAATGAGTCAAAGTCAGGCCCGACTCCGCGGAATCCATCCGGCGTCGGCACGTTCACCATGCAGGGATCCGGATTGACGATCCAGTCCTTCAGCGCCGAAATTCCGCCCGCCATTTGCGAACCCATCGTCCGCCCATGAAAGGCCTCGCTAAAGGTCACGATGTAGTCTTTTCCTGGCCCGCCAGTTTTGTGAGCGTGAGCGCGAGCGACTTTGATCGCGCACTCCACAGCTTCCGACCCGGTCGTCAGCAAAAACACTTTGTCGAGGTAGTCCGGCGCACAAGTATCCGCGAGGTACTCGGCCAGCGCGGCGCGTTCGGCATTCGGAAAGCAGTAGCTGTGATGAAGCGAACGCTGAGCGGTTTCCACGATCGCTTTAGTCGCTTCGGGCTGTCCGTGACCGGCGTTCGTGACGAGCACACCGGAACTGAAGTCGATCCACTGATTTCCATGCCCATCATAGACGGTAGCCCCTTCCGCCCGGTCCCAGAGAACCAGCGGTTGGCCTCCCATAGATCGGGGTTCGCAACGTCGGAGAGTCTCGATGACTGTGCGGTCGTCAGGATGCGGAATCGGCGAGGCGATGCGGCGATGAGCCGTTTGGATTGGCTCAGGCAGCGTAACTGGTTCGAATTCGAATGGCTTACCCATAGTGCGCGAACGGTGCGTGAAGAATTCTCGAAATCAAAGGAAAGCCCGTTGCAATCAGCGGTTCCGAATTCAGGAGTGACGGCATGCTGCCTCGTGAATTTTTTGAACGCGATCCCGTGACCTGTGCTCGGGAATTGATCGGCAAGATTTTCACCTGGAACGGCTGCAGCGGACGAATCGTGGAGACCGAAGCTTACTCGGAAAAAAATGACGAAGCGGCGCATCTGCACTTCAGGCCGAGCTCTCGGGAATTTCTCGCGGATCACAAACCTGGCGCGGCTTACGTTTACTTAAATTATGGGATGTACTGGCTTTCCAACGTCCTCATCAAAGGAGAGACTAACGGCTTTGTTCTTTTCCGCGCGTTGGAGCCGCTTGAAGGAATTTCGAAAATGCAGAAGCGCCGCAAGCGCGAGAAATTGACCGACCTCTGCTCAGGCCCGGGAAAGATCTGCATGGCGCTCGCGATGAACGGCGATGATCACGGCGGATCATTCGTGAAATCGCCAAAACGCTGTTTTCGCGAGCCAACGCCCGACGAGCAGCTGCTGACGGAGATCGAAATCGAAACTGACGTGCGAATTGGGATTTCGCGAGCTGTCGACCTTCCATGGCGATTTCTGGCAAAGGGATCGAAGCACGTCAGCAAGCCGGTTTTGAAGCCTCGAAAGAAAAAATAGAAACCCAGCCAGCAGTGTGGGGTTTTTGCTGAACACGAGCCGCTGGCGGTTCTGATTTTCGACAAACCAAAATAACTCGCTAAAAAATGAAAAAACGAATCCTACAAGCAATCGTAACCGGACTGGTCGCGATCCCGTTGTGTCTCGCTTTCGCCCAGGACGAAGGCGGAGCAGAAAAAGGTAAAGGCAAGGGCAAAGGCCGTCCCGAAGGCGGCCCTCCAGGCGGAGGAAAAGGAGGCCCTCCAGGTGGTCGCCCGATGGGACCTCCTGCGTTTGAAGATGTCGACGCGGACAGCAGCGGCGGCGTGAGCGAAGAGGAACTCGTCGCGGCGATGCAGAAGCGCGCAGCCGAAGGTGCCAAGCGGCTGTTTGGCTTCCTCGACAAAGATAAAGACGGAGAACTCACCGGCGAAGAACTCGGCGCGATGGCGAACCGTGGCGGTAAAGGAGGCCCTCCAGGCGGAGAAAAAGGAAAAGGCGGCAAAGGTAAGGGCGGCAAAGGCGGTCCTCCAGAAGGCGGCGGTGGCGGTGAAAAGCCGAAGCGCCCGCCGGTTGACGACGAAGGCGACAACTAAGCCTGAATACCGAATCTACGGATTCGAGTAAATTCTAAAAGCCGGTCAGCAGCTGCTGGCCGGCTTTTTTTTGTGCGCCTTTGATTTCACTCCCCTTTTTGACCCGCAAGAAACGCGATCAGCGATGCGAAATCTTCCATGCTCAACGCGTTAGCTAATCCTGGCGGCATCATCGAAACTTCCAGTTCCATCCGCTCTTTGATATCGGCGACGGCTACCGAGTGAACCTGCCCAGCGATGTCGCGAAGCTCAACTTTTTCGGCCGATTGAGCGGTAACGAACCCGGTTACGACACCGCCATCCTTTTTCGTAATCAAAACCGTCGCGAATCCCTGCGAAATCGACGCGCTGGGCTTGAGGATCGACTCGGCAATCTGCTCGCGATTGAGCACCGCGCCGACCTGACCCATAAACGGACCCTTCGGCGCTTCGTCGAGTGTCAGGGTGTGGCAGGCGACGCAACCCTGCTGCGTGAAAAGCACGCGGCCGCGTTTTGCGTTACCCTTGATCTTGTCCAACGCAAGCATCACGTCTTCGATCGAGGCTTTGCCGGTTTCTCCCTGCCCTGCGGTGATCGCACCGAGATCGACCTTTGGCTCGTCCATTTTCGGTTTCGCGGCGACCTCAATTTTCATCCCGTCGATTCCGGTCCGGTTCTTTTCGTTGAGCATCGCGAGGTGAGCCTGCTCATCAGGATCGGCGATCTCCCAAAGCCGTTTGAGGGCTGCGTGAATCGCCTCAGTCCGCTCCCACGTCACAGGCTTGTAGTAGGGGCCGTGCGTGTCAGGCCTCGTGCTCCACCACCAGCTGCCATCGTAGGGTGCTTCCTTCTGGGCGACACGAGCGAGCACCTCGACAATCTCGAAATACTCCTTGTCTCGCGGCCCGTTGCCCAGCTTCATGAACAGGCTATCGACCACCTGCGGCTCGTGCTGATACTTCAAAGCCGAGAGAGCGCCGCGGCGATTCGGTCCGTCGAGCGAGGCGAGAACCGTTTTCCAATCTCCAATCTCGACCAACGCTTTGACGGCGATGTGAGGCAGGACGATGGCTGAGTTCGGCTCGGCATGTGGACCTTCTTTCTTTTCTATCGCCGGCGGCATCGTAGAGCCAACCGAAAACTGGACGCTGCCGCCTTTATGCGTGTCGGCCAGCCCGACTTCTACGCGAAAACGAGCTGCTCCTTCGGGCACTTCGAACACGATCAGCGAATCCGTGTGGGTGCCGATTCCATTCGGACTTGGGGTTCCGTCAGGCCGTTTCAGCTCGCCGCCCGTCGCGCTCTTACCGCGTGCGGTTTTTCCCCAGCCCTGAGTCGCGTTGAGCCACTTTTTCGGCATCGGCTGCGTCGAGCCGTCGGCCATGACTAACTCCGGATCGAACCAGGCCGCGTGATCGTTGCCCGTCCCGTCTCCACCGTCCGAAACGACGAGGAAAAGTTTCTCAAAACCGGTGATCTCGACATCGACTTTTTCGAGGTCTTTGTTTCGAAGAACCTCGCTGACGAAAACCGGCGGGACACTCGGTTCGACTTCTTCCTCGACAACCAAAGGCGGGTTCGAGACGGCGAGGAGCGCCTCAGCAGCTGCCGGATCGCCAAGCCGACCCAGTCCAACTGCGGCGGCGACCTGGACGCGTGGATTCGCATCCTTCAAGCCAGCAAGAAACGGCGCTAGCCCAGCCCCATCGAGCTGCGTCTTACGATCTGCGATAGCCCGGAGCGCCCATTCGCGAATCGTCTCGTCTTTCACCAGCTCGGCGAGATCCGCGTTCGCCTTCACGCCAAGCAGCTGCTTCCAGGTGAAAATCGCGGCAACGCGGGTTTCCAGCGAATTCGAGGCGTCCTTCGCGATCCCCAAGATCGACGGATCCGCTTTTCCGCGTGCGATCAGATCCTGCGAAGCGTGAAGCCGGACAGTCGCGCTTTCAGATTTCAACAGCGCGACATCGCCGTCAAAATCCGGGCTCGGGGCGAACTTCCAGCCAACCGGCGTAACGCGCTCGACGAAGCCTTTCTGGTCGCTGCCTTTGTAGCCCGCGCCATCCCAGGCAGAAAGATAAAGCCGCCCTGACGCATCCACATCCGCGTCCGAAATCTGACCTAGCCGGATGAACTCGACCGGCTCCTGAGTGAAGCTCGCGCCGTCCGGCGTCAGGTCGTGAATCACCAGCCAGCTGCGACCCCAATCGCACATCATCGGCTGATGGTTGAACGCCTCCGGCCAGCCTGGCTCCTCAAAATAGAGCGCGCCCGTTCCGGAGCCTCCACCGAGATCCTGCAACGCCGGCAGGATCTCGTTTGTGAAGTGCTTGAACAACATCGGGTAGCCGTACTCGGCCGACTGGATCTGATGGATAAACCTGACATTCCAACCACCGCCATCATTCGTGTTGCCGCGCGTGTAGATGTTCATCAGCGGGTCGATCGCGACGTCGTAAATGTTTCTTAGCCCATGGGTGTAGACTTCCAACTCGGTCCCATCCGGCCGGACGCGAACGATCCCGCCGCCGAGCATCGTCAGCTCGGTTCCGTCCGTTCCTTTCGCGCCGTGAATCCCGAAGTCGCCGACAGCGATGTAAATCCAGCCATCGATTCCTAACCGAATCCCATTCGTCGTGTGGTCGGCCCCGCGAGCCACGTTGTGCTTCGGCGGACTGAGATCGCTAACGAGAATCTTCGGTGGCCCGTCCGCGACGCCGTCTCCATCCTCGTCACGCAACTCCGAAAGATGCAGCGCTTCGAGCACGCCAGTGTCTTTCGGGATGACGGTGTGGAGGACGATCAGTCGATCGCCAATCGGCTGAATCCCGCGCGGGTTGTCGATCTCCGCAAAAACCGTGTGTGAGTCGGCGACTCCATCGTTATCCGAATCGACCAACCTGACGATCCGACCTTTACCTGGTCCCTTGCCAAGCGAGCCGTTCAAATCAACGCCAACAAACACTTCGCCGGTTGGCGCAACTGCGAGACACGCCGGCGACGGAACGATGTCGGGTCCAGCAAAGGTAATCGCTTCGAGTCCTTCAGGGACTTTCGCCTTTTGACCAAATGCGAGCGACACGAGGGCGAACGAGAAAAGAAAAGGAGTCAGGAATTTCATGAAATTGGCAAAATCGGTCGTGCCGATAGGCCAAAGAATATGTCTACGCCAGCAGAAACTCCAGCAGCTGCTGGTCACGGAATCTCTCCGATCGGCATAGGAGGTGGAAACAACTTCAGCGTGCGAATCCCGGCGAACGGGGCATCTTGCGCGCGCCACACATTCACACAATGCTCAACTCACGAGAACTAGAAATCCTAACAGAACTCGAAACTTCCGAGCCGCTCGAACTCTACCGCGAACGCATCGCCGCTAACAACACGCGGATTCGGGACCCGGAACTCGACAACGGTCGAGACATCGCAGCGGAGCGCACGGCGATTCACACCGGGATCATCGCGCACTGGGCGGCTAAGCAACATCGGGATTCGAACTACGCCCCTCCGTTCGCGGTCGTGGCGCACGGGGGCACAGGGCGCGGAGAAATGGCACCTTGCTCGGACACGGACATCGCGCTGCTCTGCGACGACGACTTGGAAGACAACGCCTTTATTAACAGTCTCCAGAAACAGGTCGGCGTGACCGGGAATTTCACGAAGAAATACGGATTTAAATGCGGCGCACTGCCGTTCAACCTCGAAGCGGTTTCGAGGATCGATTTGCGGCAGATGAATTCGTTTCTCGACATGCGGCCGATCTACGATCCTACCGGATTAACTGAGCGATTTCGCGAAGCATTGCGTTCTAACTATGATCCGTTCGAGCACTTTCTCCACGTCCACGGATTCTGGAAAGAGCACCGCAAAGAAGGCCGACACAATTCGGAAGGACTCGATCGCTTCGATATCAAAATGGACGGACTCCGCCTGTTTCTCGCTGGAATCTGGGCGCGGGCCGGGCGCGGGTTCCGAACTTCGCACGAGATCTATAGGGAACTCGGCGACTCGCCCGATCTGAAAGCCTACCATTTTTTGATGCGAATCCGCGCTTTCGTTCACGCTCGGCGCGGAACCCAAAAGGCTGCGCTCGGAGGCGGCGCGCACAACGAAGACGTCCTCAGTTTCGACGACTTCACGTCGTTTGGCGAAATGTTAGGGGAAGAAACTAACGAGAGAGCGCAATTTCAATTCGCGAACAAAGTCCGCGGGCAACTTCTCAAAGCTCGACGCCGCGTGGCGCGGTTCACGCTCGGCGTCATGGGTCACGAACTGGCCGAAGGTCGCCGCATCGGGCCGAACAGCTCGATTTTTTACGGACCCGCCGGCTTACGCCAAATGAACAACGATTCGGATGCCAGCACGCGGGACCGAAGCAGCGCGGCTCTTTCGCTTCTTCACGCCGCTCAGCGCTATCGATTGCCGATCGATCCTGCCGAGTTGGACACCACTTTTTATGAGGCTGGAGACTGGCTCGTTCGCACGCCGAAAATCTCCGAACTCTTTTTTGAAGAACGCGGGAGCTTAGCGAAATCGTTTGAGTTTCTTTCCCAGTTTGCTGGGGCGGAAAACCGGATTTTTCCGGGTTACGACGATTTCGAAGTGTCGATCGACGAGCGCGTGATGCATGAAAAGGAGACCCTGCGAGGCGCGCTTGTGCATCGTAAAATGCGGTTGCTCGACGGCTGGCGTCGCGAAGGTCAGCAGCTCCTCGATCAGCAGCTGCTGGCCCAGTCGTCGGCCACCGCACCGCTTTTGCCGGGCAGAACGACCTTGGAAACGGCGATGCTCGACGAAGTCTCGTTCGCTGCGGTGAAACTCGCCTTGAAGACGAAACGGTTGCCGCTAACAGAGGACGATCTGGTCGTCAAAAATCAGCGTCTCGATCTGCCGCTGCACGATCGGTTCGCATCCGGTTTCTCAGGAATTCCGTTAAAGGATTACTACACGAACTCGCTCGCTGGATGCGGATTTCCAGAGGAAATGCTCGAACTAACCGAGTTTCTCATCGAAAATCGACGGGCGTTCAAAGCGAACGCTGGGCAAGGGCCGAACGACTCGAGATCAGTCGAAAAATTTATCGATCGCTGCGATTCCGAAGCGCGTTTGCGAGCGCTCTACGTCTTCACTTGCGCCGATCGATTTGAGTGGGAATGCGAAGGCAAAGTTCCAGATCTCTGGTTCAGCATCCGCGAAATGTACGGCAAACTGATGGCGAAATTCCGGCCAGGTCTCGATCCTGCCGTGTTCCTCAAATCGAAAGGCTTTGATGAAGAGCAAATCACCGTGCTCAGGAGTTTCGGCCCGAGTTTGCTGGGCGGCAGTTACGGCGAAATTGGAGTTCGGTTAGGAGAAGCCCTCACCCAACTCGCGCTGGAGCCCGAATCCGCTCAGCCGAGAACACGGCTCGTTCGCCATCAAGGTTCGACGATCCTTGCCGTCGCCGCGCGCGACTTTTCCGGCTTAGCAGCGACGATCAGCGGAGCCCTGCATCACGCCGATGTTCCGGTCCTCCGCGCTCACTTTTTTTCGTCAGAACGGTATCGCGTCGGCCTCGACTTTTTCCATCTCAACGTCACGCCAGAAAATCCGCCGCCAGACGGCCTGACAACGATCATAACCGATGCAATCGAGCGTCGACTTCACTTGTCCGACGAAGCCGCCGTGCCCCGAGAAGCCCGCAACATCAAACTCGTGCCCTGGCACTCGACTTCCTGCCGACTCAGCGCAAGAGCGGCGGCCGAGAACGCCGGTGGCTTGATTTATGCGTTAACTTTCCAAGTTTACCACACTCTCGGTGCAAACGTCCATGGGCTCCAGGTCAGTGCGCGCGGAGACGAAACCAAAGTTTCCGTTTATCACAACTTGCCGGAAAACTTCACGCACGAACGGGCTGGCGAAAAAATTGGGAAAGCATTCGGAAATCAGGCGTCGTAGGCGAACGATTCTTCGCGAGCGACTCTCACGGCGAGCCCGATAATCTCAGGCTCGCTGAGTTCGCTCCGCAATGCTTTCAGGAACGCGGAAAGAGTCCACTTTCGGTCGGTGGTCTGCGCAGAGTCATCCAATCGTTCGATCATAAAACCGATAAAATCGCCGACTCGCATTTTGCTCTTCTTCAGTTCGGCTTTGACCGCAACTTCAAGATCGCTGGCCTGATTTTTGGCTTTCGCTTTGCGCTTTGTGGGCTTGTAGGCCTTCAGCAACTCCGCTTCGGGAAGCTGACGAACATCGGCAAAAAAACACCGCATCTCAGCAGCGCTCAGCCTTTGCTTCGACGCTTGAAGAATCTGGAATGCCTTTCTGGTGCTATCGTCCATTGCGTAAACCCATCTTTTCGATCAACTCCAACGCCAAGGAGTTCAACTTCTGATTAAGCGGCCGCACGCCCAGTCCTTTTGTGTGAGCCAACATGCTCAGCACAGGATTCGGGTTCAGCCGATCGGTTGGTTTCATTTTTCTCGATGCAGGAATTTCCGTTTTTAAAATCCGAGGACTCTCGGGATCTGAAACAGGGGCACCTGGACTAACTCCCGCGATGATCGAATCGAAATCGCCGGACCTGAGCTGCTTCACGAATTCGGCGGCGGGTTTATCGCTTCGCTCAACCCGATTTAGTACAACCATCCGATCGGGCGATGATCTGGCGACGCGCTCACGAAGCATTCTTAGAATCCTGAGCCCACGTATCGCAAACCGCGTTGGTGCTATCGGGCAGAGAATGTGTTGGGACAATTCGTGGGCGCAGAGAGTGAGAAACGAGAGCGTCGGATTCGTATCGAGAATAACTAAATCATATTCTTGCCTCAATTCGCTCAACGTTTGACTGAAGCGCCACTGAGCCTCCTCAAGCTGATTGGGTTCGGTTGGAATCGAGTACTTCGCGAGGTCAAATTGCCCGCAGATGAGATCGAGCCGGCCAGGCGGGTCATCTCCTTTGATTAGAGGAACGACAAGATTATCTCGCGACGGAATCGCAGCACTTCGGTCAATTTCGATTTTTTTCCAATCGGCAGCTGGCGACGTTACTCGACCTGATTTTTGGCCAGGCTCAAAAAGGCTGATCGCGCTCCGATCTTCATCAATGAATTGTTCGGTCTTGTGTGTGTTGAGGAAAAGTTGGGTCAGATTCGACTGCGGATCGAGATCGACGAGCAAGACCCGGCCCCGGGTTTCCTTTTGGATCGCAGCACCAATCTGAGCTGCAACGGTAGTTTTCCCAACTCCGCCTTTGAGGTTCAATACGGAAAGGATTGGAGCCACTTTCGTACGCAGATCAGTGGCCGTTGAAACCGCGTTTTTGATCCCAGCGTCAACGTCCTGGAAAATATCGATGTAAACCAGGTTTCCGACCCGCTTTTTCCACTTTTTGGTAAAGTGATAGTCATCAAGGCGAAGAGGAATCACAGGCAAGCCATTTCGCTGCGCGAGTTCCAATTCATCGTTGACCCAAGGACGCCGAGACGAACTTTTTGAGTACAACGAAAAGAAGCAGAACGACTCTCGAATCCCTTTGACGATACCGTCGTTCAACCGGCCTCCAGCCCGCAATTTATCCTCATCGCGCCAGACTTCGAGGCCGGCCTCATTGAGCGCTCGATGCAACGCCTCGGCAACGGGCGTATCTTCTCCCTGACAGTACGAAATGAAGGCGTGTTTCATGCGCCCCATGCTTAACCGAGGTCAGCAACCGAACGCAATCACAATCTCGATACAACCTGGATAGGCCAAGCGATTCTTGATCAATCTATTTCGCGAACACTTCAGACGGAGCAACGATCGGCTCAGCAGCTGCTGGCTGATCTGAACGCGTTGTCGGCCCTGAAACTTTCTGAACATCGACGGCGCAGACTTTGTATTCCGGGCAGAGAGTCTCGTCGCAGTGCTCTTCACTGGTGACGTTGTTGACCATGTGCTCGGGAAAGTGAAAAGTCGTGTAGACGATTCCCGGCTTCGTTTCCGTCGACACCTTCGCTTCGAGCGTAACCTCACCGCGAATCGAGCTGATCTTGACCCAATCGCCGGTCTCGATGCCCTTCAGCTTCGCGTCTTCCGGGTTGATCGCGAGTTCGTCCTTGGTTACGAGCTCAACGTTACCGGTCCGACGAGTCATCGTACCACAATTGTAGTGCTCTAACAAACGTCCCGTCGTCAGGATGAATGGGTAGTCTTCGCCGAAGTTCGTCAGAATCTCATTCGACTCGCGCCACTCGAAAAAGTGGAATTTCCCAAGCCCGCGTTTGAACGAATCGATGTGAAGCAGCGGCGTGTCTTCGCCATCCGGTTTGATCGGCCACTGCTTTCCGTTGATGCCGAGTTCTTCCCATTTTGCGCCTGCGAAAAACGGCACGACCTGGCTGATCTCCTCAAGCATCCCATCAGGCGTGTAATCCGCTTGGTCGTAGCCCATGCGGTTCATGATCTCGACCAGGATCTGGCCATCCGGCTTTGTTCCCGGATGCGGCGGGACGGTCGCGTTGACCTGCTGCACTCGACGCTCTGCGTTCGTGAACGTGCCGGATTTTTCGAGGAAGCTCGACGCCGGCAAAATCACGTTGGCGAACTTCGAGGTCTCCGTCATAAAAATCTCCTGGACGACCAGGAAATCGAGCGAGTTCATCGCCTCCTTCACGCCTTCGGAATTCGGGTCGGTCTGGACGACATCCTCGCCCATGAGCCAGAGCGCTTTGAGCCGACCTTCGCGAGCTGCCTCGAACATCTGGGGAATTTTCAGGCCGATCTCATCGGAAAGCGACATCCCGTAGAACTTCTCGTACATCTCGTGAGCCTTCGGATCGGTCACCTCGAAATACCCAGCTCCCTGGTGCGGCTGGCAACCCATGTCGGCGGCACCCTGAACGTTGTTCTGGCCACGGAGCGGATTCACGCCGCAACCGGGACGGCCGAGGTTGCCAGTCATCATCGCCAGGTTAGCGATCATCATGACGGTTTTGGCACCTTGTGAGTGTTCGGTTACGCCTAAGCCGTGAAATTCCATCGCAGCACTGGCACTGGCGTATTCGACAGCAGCTGCTCGCACGAGTTCGCGGTCCACTCCGTGGATTTTCTCGTTTGCGTCGAGATCGATCGCCTTGAATCCAGCTTCGAACTCGTCCCAGTTTTCGCAGCGCTTCTCGATGAAATCCTTGTCGAGCAACCCGGCTTCCCAGATGTAATAGCTGAACATGCCGAGTAGGGCGACGTTCGTTCCGGGCCGCAACTGAAGATGATATTTCGCGTACGGCGTCACCTCGATCTCGCGCGGATCAATGATGATTCCAGGAACGCCCTGCATCAGCCGCTGCTTGATTTTCGCGCCGGTGACCGGGTGGCCCTGCGTCGGGTTTGCGCCGATGATGAGAATGCAGTCGGTGAACTGCAGATCCTCGACCGAGTTTGTCGCTGCGCCGGTCCCGAAGGACTTCTGCATGCCCCAAGCCGTTGGCGAGTGGCAAACGCGCGCGCAGCAATCGATGTTGTTTGTGCCGATGACCGCGCGGATGAATTTCTGCATGAGGTAATTTTCCTCATTCGTGCAGCGCGCCGACGAAATCCCAGCAATCGAGTCAGGTCCGTTCTCTTCTTTGATGCGCTTCAGGTTTTCCGCGATGTGGTCGTAAGCCTCTTCCCAAGTCGCCTCTTCAAAGTGGCCGTTGGTCCGAATCATCGGCGTCGTGAGCCGGTCTCGGTGATTATAAAACTTGAACGCGTAACGGCCTTTAAGGCAGGTGTGAGCGTGATTGACCTCGGCGTCGATCGGTGCCTGGATCGAAAGAATCTTGTCGCCCTTCGTCGCAACTTCGAGGTTACACCCGACGCCGCAGTAGGTGCAGACCGTCCGGGTTTTCTCGGTCGCCTCGATCGCTTTGGACGCGAAAATATCGCTGATCGCCGAAGTCGGGCACGCTTGCGCGCACGCCCCGCAACTCACGCAGGGTGAGTTCTCAAAATCCGTGTCAAAGCCCTTGATGATCCGCGCCGCAAACCCGCGGCCGTGCATCGAAAGCACGTGCTGGCCCTGGATCTCGTCGCACGCCCGAACGCAGCGCGAGCAGTTGATGCATTTCGCGAGGTCCGACGTCATGTACGGATGCGAAAGGTCCTTTTCGGTATCCAGATGATCCTCGCCTTTCGGATAGCGGATCTCACGGACGCCGACTTGCGCCGCGACGGTCTGGAGTTCGCAATTTCCGTTCACTTCGCAAGTCAGACAGTCCGGCGGATGATCGGTCAGGACGAGTTCGACAATATTTTTACGCATCCGGCGAATTCGATCGCTGTTCGTGAAAACGTGGAGCTGCGACGAAAGCGGCGAGTGGCAGGCGGCAACCGTGCGTCGCGGGCCATCCTCAGCCATCGCGATTTCGACCGAGCAGACTCGGCACGCACCGTACGGCTCGAGCTGCGGGGCATCGCAGAGCGTCGGAACGTGCCCGCGGCCTTCGTGCCGGTCGACAAAATTCAGGATCGTGTCGCCTGGCTCGAACTCGCGAGCCACGCCATCGATGTAGGCGACGTTATCAACTTTAAGGTTAACCATGTGAGAAATCAGTTCGTCTCAATTTCCGGAAAATCGAGTCGTCGAAAACTAAACTGAGTTTGCGCGAATTGGACAGCGAAATTCCCTCGAAAACTCGCCGAAATCCAGCAGCTGCTGAAATCAGGACCGTTTCGCGTGAATCGACGGCAGAATTCCTTTCTGGAATACGATCTTCAGAAGCTCGTTGACGTCCCTAACGTCGTTGTATTCTCGAACCGCCCATTTCACAAAAATCTCAAACTCACTTCAATTGACACGCCCGTCTTGATCCATGTCGATCGCGGTCAATCCTTCGAGTGTGTCCTCACACCGGACACAGCCGAAATACGGCGTCATGAATCCTTCCCAGAAGTACTCAAACGGCAGAAAATCGCCGTCCTTTTCGCCTTCCCGAAGGTCAAATCTTTCCCACCGCGTCCGGACATCCTGAACGAGTCTGATCTCGTACTGTGAAACGAGCTCAACCGCGGAAATCACTTCGCGCATCGTCTTCGTCAGCTTCCCTCCGGAACGATCAAAGAGGAGCGCGATTCCATAGGAACTCATGTATTCCTCTTTTCGGCCGGCTTTCAGATCCTCGATCATCACGGCCTTCATCCGCTCGCCCATTTCATCGGTGAACTGAGGATCCTCGCCAAACAGATCGACCATCCGTTCGCGGACCATCCGAGCCGACGCCAGCGTTGAAATGCGCACCGGCGCTTGGACTCCAAAAAAGGCGGCAATATCAAAATCCCCCTCAGCCAGCCGGCCGCCAGCGATTCGTCCAAAATCAAAGCTCAAATCCAAAGCACGTTCCCCGTAAACCGTCTGTCTTGGGTCCGGATCACGTCCGATCGTAAGCCGCGTTACTTCGGCCGCGGCGTTCCGCAACTCGGTGCAGTTGTAGCGATCCAACACCTTCTTATTTCCCAATCTCACAAGATTCATGATCGTCACGGTCGAACAAGCATGCCCGAGAGACGCGCCTTCCTCGCAAAGGCTGGCCCAGATTCCGTTGGCTCCGTGGATCAGGCACTGCGGCTGGATATCGTCGGCGATTCCCCATTTTCGATGAACGTGGACGAGAAGATTTCCGGATTCCCAGCCGTTCTCGTCCATCACTCGGCGAATCGAAGCCGTCCAAGCGCCCATCTCTTCGGGTAGGAATTTCCCGGTCGGTTCTTCGTACATGATCCCTTTCGGCCGGAACTCATCAGGAAGCTTTGCAAGGAAGGTGATCACGTCGAGAACCCGCTCGGGAGCGGCTGCCATGGCGAAAGGAAAATCGCGCAAATTGATGTGGACCCTCGAATCAAGCGACAGCTCGTAATGAGCAAATGAGATCCACTTATCCAGCAGTTTGCACATGTCATCTCCGGTAAATCTTTGCCAATCAATATGGGAATCGGCCAAATCGATTTCGATGATCGGATTGTGAATCCCAAGCTTTTGCATCTTCAACAGCGCGATCGGAATATCTTCGGTATTGGGAAGCCCATCTTTAATACTCTCGGTAACGTCGGAAAAGGCCATCAACGGGCTCATGTCCTCGCCCTGATCCTGGAGATGCCCAAAAAACGTATCGTCGACTCGTGGCGTGTGCGAAAACGAGGCAACAATGATGTTTTTGAACCCGCATTTTCTGGATTGGCGGTAAATATTGAATTTGTTCTCCAAAGTGTGGCCACGCAGCTGCCCAACGGTGCTCTCCCTCAGCGAATTATCGAAAACGATCAGGTCCAGATCTCTGAGCCGTGCCCGCTTTTTGTCTTCTAATTCAATTTGGTGGGCGATGGCAGCCAGTTCTTCTTTGTGATTATTCATTTGATAAGCTGGTTAGGTTAAACCGAGAATTTCAGGAACGCGCCGGAAAGTCAATCCCCCAAAAACATCCGCGAGTCAGAAACTCAAGAAGCCAAATCCGCAGCACCCGGCGAGCGGAATCGCCTGAATCCAGATCAGCAGCGCCGCTCCGATTTTGACCCAACCGGATCGAGGCGAGCTTCTGAGGCAGCGGACGGCGAGTCGCAAAGAAAGCAGCCAGGCGATGACTTCAAAAATCATCCAAATCGGAAGCAGCACGATGAAAGCCGAAAACACAGCCGAGAGGATCAGAAACAACGCCGTGCCAGCGATCCCCATTATATAAAGCATCCACCCCTGTCTCAATTGGGTCAGCGCTTCGGACCGTCTCGCCTTTTCGATCCCGTCTGGAACGGCTCGTGTCATCGCCCGGTTTTACGTCAGGGAGGATGGCTGAGTCGCGCTTAAAATCAGCAGCTGCTCAATTTCGCAGATCGAATTCCGCGAACGTCTGCTCCGCCGTTCCATACCAGGCATCCGAGGCATCCTTGAATGCTTTCCACTGCTCGTAGACCTTTTTGTAGCCCGCGTTTTCCTCGGAAAGTTCCGCATGCAGCAGCTCCGTCTCGCGTTTGGCGGCTTGCATAATGTCGTCGCCGAAAGCGTGAACCTTCACGCCCTTCGCGATCAATTCCTGGAGCGCGATCGGATTTTTGGCGTCGTAACTCGCGATCATTCCAGCGGCCGATTCGGCACACGCAGCTTCCAGCACAGCCTGATAAGAAGGGGGAAGATCAGCCCAAGCTGTCTGGTTGACGTAAATGCTCAGATTCGCACCCGGCTCCCACCATCCAGGGTAATAATAATGCTTGGCGACCTGCCAGAATCCTAATTTCTGGTCATCGTACGGCCCGACCCACTCGACAGCGTCGATCGCGCCGCGCTCCAACGCCGGGTAAATCTCGTTACTCTGGATCGTCTGAACCGTCGCCCCGAGCCGACTCATGATTTCTCCGCCCATGCCCGGAATCCGCATTTTCAGGCCCTTCAAATCCTCCAGCGAATTGATTTCGTCGCGAAACCAGCCGCCCATCTGCTGGCCGGTGTTTCCGCCCGGCAAAGTCCGAATATTGAAATCGTCGAGGAGCTCATTCATGAGATCCAGCCCACCTCCATAGGTAAGCCAAGCCTGTTGCTGCCTCGCGCGAAGACCAAACGGCACTGCGGTTTCAAACGCGAATGCCGGGTGTTTCGACCTATAATAATAGGCAGCGCTGTGGCCGATTTCGACCGTCTTTTCTTGAACCGCGTTAAAAACTTCGCCGCCAGGCATAATCTCTCCTGCTTGGTAAACGTCGATCGTGAACCGGCCGCCCGTGATCTCTTTGACCCGATTCGCCATCTGCTCGGCGAACCCGAAAATGGTGTCCAGCGACTTTGGATAGCTGGAGGCGAGGGTCCATTGGACTCGCTTGGTCGACATCCCGGCACCGGCTTCGTCGCCTCCGCAGCTGCTGAGCATCGCACCGGCTCCGGCACCCGCGCCAAGGCCTAGACTGGAAATGAGTTTCCTTCTTTTCACGCTGCAAGCCATGGGGCCGCCGCTGCGGGCACGCAAGCGAATTGAAATCGTGGAGCGAGGAGACCAGGTCTCCGTTTTCTAGAAATTACGAAAATTTGCAAAAAACTGTCGCACAATAGATAATTTACGTCTATTTGAGTCATTCTGGAAATTCTAAACCTCGCTCACTCGCCATGTCTTCCGTTTCAATTCCTACCGATTCCGCAACCAGGCTCGATTCCTTCGATCGCTTTCGAGTATCCAAGGATGCCGCGGACAAGCCGATCAAACTACCCGCGCCTGAAGGGGAAATCGTGCTTCTCGCCAGCGATCCGGTCTCTGATTCGTTAATCGAGCTTCACTTCCCCAAAACTCAGCCGGATTCGGGCGAGGCCTTCGCCAGCAGGCTCACTTTCGCGAAAAAACTACCGCGCGACGCCGCCTTCGTCTCGGTTCTGGAATCGCTCGAATTCGAAGGCGAACTCGCCTACACGACTCACGTTAACCAGGGTGAACCCCTCGATTCTTACGTCGAACGCAACGGCTGTCTGGCCCCGACTCTGGCGCTGGGGCTCGCCGTCGAACTTCTCGAGCAACTCGCCGAAGGAATTCCTCGATTTGAGCGCCTGCTGCTGAACGCGCGACTTTCCAATGTGCTCGTCTTCAAAGAAGAAGACTCCGCCGTTCGCTTTCGAGTGATCGATTTTAACCTGATTTCCGACTCGGAATCCGCAGGTTCGCTCAGCTCTGAGCTTCGTGGTCTGCTCGGCATCGCCTTGACTGGATTCCGTCCGGAAGACCGGATTTTTTCTGAAATCCTGAGCGGACCGCTGGGCGCGACCCTGCCTTCGAACGCCGCCGCAATCCTGAGCGGTGGCCGATTCGAAGAATGCTCCGTTGAGCAGCTGCTGACGGCGCTTCGCGAAGATCTCAACACGATCACGAGCCTGTCCGATCGGAATCGCCGCGAGCATCTTCGAGTCTGCCGACAGACCTCTCCGCATTCAGCGATCGAGTCCGCGCTCATGCCGATGCCCGCGATGCCGGAGGAGCTAAGCAGTCGTTTTATCGCGGATTGGCGCGGAGTCGGCTTTGACAATGCGTTTGCGATTTCGGCCATGGATTCGACCAACGGCGGTCGCGTTCGCGTTCAAATTCTGCCGCCAGGACGAGTTCATGAGGCAGCCCCGAGCGCGTCGCCGCAGTCCGAAGACACCCAGCAGCTGCTGAAAGTTCTCGAAGCCTGGGAAGGCGACAACGCAACCTGGGTTGCCGAGGAAGGTTGGCCGGGATTTTCGCTGAGCCTCGTCCTCGCGACGAAAGGCCGGCTTAGCGCGACGGAAACGCTGATCGCGCTTCGCCAGGTTGCGATCGGCATTGCCCAGGCTCGTAAACACCGAGTCGAAATTCCGGATTTGCGGCCGGCCAACTTGCTCATCTGTTTTCCGGCTTCGACCAACCAATCGGATCTTCGCCGAAGCCTCGGTCGCCGACTCGACTGCTGGTCGTCGTTCGTGATCAAACTCCGAGTTCACGCAACGACTCGCAGCCTGCTCGAACCACCTCACGCGATCGAGCTGGCTCTGGTCAACGCCTCGGTCGATGACTCTGAGGATGAGCGTTTGAAGCGCCGTTTTCTTGCGTTAGCGATCGAGCTGCTGACCGGCGGGACCGGCGAATTGCCGACCGAATCGCTGCCAGCCGCCGTGATGGATCTTTTCGTCGAATGCGGCCGAAAAACGCAGAGCGGCGAGAAAATGCTCGAACCGGCTGAGTTTCTTGAGCAATTCGCGGCTGCGTTGCCCGAAGCACCTCTTGAGTTAGATGCGGTGACTTGGACCTGGGCTGATTATTCGAATGCAAAGAGCCCTCCGATCCCGATTCCAGCCCCAGCAGCTGCTGACAGCTCGATCGAGATCGCAACGATCGTTCCCAGCCCCTTCGCCCAATCTGAATTGGTGAACGCTCACGCGGTTCCGGCTCCTGAGCGGTCCGCCGTTCTCGCGAGAGCGCCTGAACCAGTGGAGCTGGAGCTCGAGCCCGGGGAAACCGAACCACCTCGCCGCCGTCGTCGTGCTCCGGTCATCGCGCAGTCAGCTCCATTCGAAATTGAAGCAGAATTCTCGCCTTTCAATCCGGCCCCGCTGGTCGACGAGGCTCTGACCGATCCCGCCGTCGCTGATCGAGGAATCGCGCTCGCTCCCCTGCCCTCCGGTTCTGCCGGACGACTCGGAAAAGTCTTTCTCGGCGTGATCCAGATGATCGCGATCGTGATTTTGCCCGTGACGATTTTCATCGGTTTCGTCCAGCGTTCGAATCAGACCGAAGCCGATTCTGAACACTCAAACGAGACGATTCGCGCGGAAATCCAGACGGAGGCTCCAGCCCAGGTTTCGACGAGCACGCCCTGATTTTAACGGCGCTGAATTCAGGCCTTGGTCACCACAATTTCGTTGCCTTGGATCGCGACGACCTTGACCTCGGCTCCACGCGGGATGAACTCGGATTCCGTGGTCGCGTCTAGAAGTTCGGCCCCGAATTTCGCCATTCCAGACGGGCGGAGATCGGTTTCGGCGACTCCTTTTTTGCCCAACAAGCTCGAACCTGGCCGACCATCTTCGCCAGCAGCTGCTGCGAGCAGACCGCCGACAGACGTGCCGCTCGGAACCCCAGTTTCGAGGATCAGCGCGCGGACGGGCTTGAGTTGAGGCAAGAATCGCATCAAAACTGCGATTAGAATCACGGTTAGAACGATCGCGATCGAGACGCTGAGCAACGGGAAGCTGAAGACCCGGCTGAGCGCCTCGCCTGAGCTCAAATCGCTGTCTTTCGCGCCCTTGGTGAGTTCGCCGAGATCGTATTTATTGACCAACGCGAACACGAGGGCACCGAGCATCATGACCCCGCCCGCCAGCCCCAGGACCAGCGTGCCCGAGAAGACGAACAGCTCTAGAAGGATGAGAAAAGCCCCGATTATGAAGATCGTCACCGTCTCCCATCCGGCAAGGTTGCCGGCCACGTAGTTTCCGATAAAATAGATCGCGAACGAGATGATGCTGACAATCCCAGGAACACCAAAACCAGGCGACTGCGCTTCGAGATAGCCGCCCGCTAAACCGAACAGAATCAAGACCGCACCCCAGATCTGAGTCCACTGAGCGAATCGTTCAAACGGCGATGCGTAAACCTCGATAATTTCGCCTTTCAGGCCTTCTTGCTCGATCAGATGCTCGATCGAATCGGCCAAGCCTTTAGCGAGAATCGGCTTTCCGTCGCCATCCCAATCCTTCGTGGCTTCGAGAGCGTTGAAATCGAGGACTTCGCCGACTCTGCAAAGAACCGCGCCGTCGCGAACGACTTCCGTCTTCTCGGTCACGAATGCGAGGCAGACATCGGGGTCGTGTCCTTTCGCTTTGGCGACATTTTTGACTGTGGACTCCATGTCGGCCTGGATTTTCCGGTCCATGTCGCCCTCGATGTCGCCCGCACTGGTGACGACGAGCGCCGCACCGATCGTGCTGACCGGAGCCATGTAAATGTGGTCGGTCGCGATCGCGATGAGCGCGCCTGCGGACTTCGCTTTGGTGTTAACGTAAGTGTAAGTCGGGAACGGCAAACGCATCAATTCACGCATCATGATATCCGTCGTGTACCACGCGTAGCCGCCGGGCGAGTGCATGTCGAAAATCACTGCGGTCGGTTTTTCGGCCCGAGCCTTTTCAAGGACGCGCGCCATGAATTCAAAGCGGGCTTCGCTCATGAGATCTTCAAGACCGATCGGGACGACCAGAATCTTGCCGCCGAAATGCTGCTCAGGAAGCTTTCCGAATGGCGTTTCCTCAGTGCCGTCGCGGGTCTCGGTAACGTACGGCCCGCCGATTTCGGCGAGATCGAGATCGGAAGTCCAGTTGCGGGGAGACGTTTGGACGATCTCGCCTTCAAGCCCTTCGGCCGCGATGACATCTTCGACCGAATTTGCCGTTCCTTTGGCGAGGAGCGGCCCGTCTTCATATTCCACGAGCGCTTCTTCGGCGGTCAGGGTGAGAATTTCATTGCCTCCGACGATCTGAACTTTCCTGGTAGAATCTTTCGGCTGAAGCTTGAATTCAAAGCTCGAGCTAATGAAAGCGCTGGCGAGTTCGGGACGCTGACCTCCAGATTTTGCGGCGTTGGTCGCTTGGGCGATGAGGATTGAAATCGTTTGGCTGTCGACCGATCCACCGCTGCGTTCCCGCACGATAACGCTGCCTTCGCCGTTGGCTTCGACATCAGCCACGGCTTTCGGAGGGCTTGGCGTGGCGGCACCGATGACGCTGGCCGGGGTCATGTAAACCGTGTTGGATCCGAGCGCGAGGAGCGCGCCCATCCCGAGCGCCGAAGGTTTAACAAAGGTGTGAAGCTGCGTTTTGATTTGAGCCAGATCAGCAAGGAGAAGGCCCGCGAGTTCCGCGTCGTAGCCAGCGTTCGTGTTGATTTCGAAGACGATTGCAGCTGCTTTTTGCTCGTCAGCCGCGATCAGCAGCTGCCGGAGTTCGCGAAGCCGCGTTCCGTCGATCAGATCTTCCGTGACGACTTTGACGACGACGATTTTTCCCACTAGCGGATCGGCTGGCGGAGCTGGTGCCTCGACGGTGACGACTTCTGTTTCGCCAGCAGCTGCTGGTGCGGCCAAGGCGGGCTCTTCAGTAGCCTGGCGCTGAGCCACCATCATCACGCCCAACATCGCGAGCATGAGATAGCCAAAAATTTTCACCCGACTGCGGGATCCTGACACATTTCCAAAGTTGAATTTCCAGCCTGTCGCCATAATGATCAAGGTAGCGCGATTCGCCCGGCTGGCAAACGCGCTCGTTTTTTGAATTTACCTCCTCATCATGGCTCTCCCGCCCCGCGAAATCATCCAGCAAGTGGCTGACGCCAACGACATCGTTGACGTCATCGGCGAGTATTTGGAATTGCAGCGAGCGGGCGCCGAATTCAAGGCGTTGAGCCCGTTTACGAACGAAAAGAGCCCGTCATTTTACGTCAATCCCGCCAAGCAGTTCTTCCATTGCTTCTCTTCTAATCAGGGCGGCGATGTTTTCAAGTTCGTTCAGGACTACGAAAATGTGACGTTTCCGGAGGCGCTGAAAAAGCTCGCCGGACGTGTCGGGATCACGGTGGACGACGTCGAAGTCACGCCGGAAATGGAGGCGAAAGAGCGGCTGCGCGCTGAGGTTAAAGAGATTCACATCAAGATCCGCGATTGGTATCATCGGCTCCTGCTTCGGAGTCCGGCGGCGGCACCCGCGCGAGATTATTTAAAGGATCGCGGAATCGGAATCGACGTGGCCAAGGGCTGGAAACTCGGCTACGCGCCGGAGCGCTCCCAAGTTACCGTCGATTGGTGCAGGGAAGCGGGATTCAGCCAGAAATCCTTGCTGGAGAGCGGAATTCTGCGTCCCAGCAACCGAGGCAAGGGTTTCTTCACCCACTTTTATCACCGGCTGATGTTTCCGATTAACAACGACTACGGCGACCCGATCGCCTTCAGTGGTCGGGTGCTGTCGAAAGATCAGAAAGGCGGAAAATACGTGAACTCGCCGGAGACGCTCATTTTCCACAAATCGAACGGATTCTTCGGGCTCGACCGAGCGAAACGACCGATCATTTCCGCTGACCAGGCGATTCTCTGCGAAGGCCAGATGGACGTGATCGCCGTGTTTGAAGCGGGATTCGAAAACGCGGTTGCCGCGCTCGGAACGGCGTTCAGCGAGGCTCAAGCGAACCTGCTGAAACGGCACGCGAAGAAGGAAGTCGTGATCTGTTTTGACGCGGATCGAGCCGGGATCAAGGCGACGGACGAAGTGTTCGAGCGGCTCGCTCGCGAAGGAATGGCCGTGCGGGTCGCGCGGGTTCCGGAAGGCGAAGATCCGGATTCGTTGATCAAGGCTCAGGGTGCCGACGCTTTTCGAAAAGTGATCGAAGACGCCGAGGATTATTTCGATTTCAAACTGAACGTGGCGCTGCCCGGCAACCCAGCAGCTGCTAGCGTGAACGACCGGACGATCGTGGCTCGACAACTCGCGGCGAAGCTCGGCTTAGTCAGCGATGTCATGCGGAGAGATTTGTTGATCGGACGGATTTCGTCGAAACTCGGTGTCGGCGAAGACGAACTGAAGCGAGGATCGGAGATAGCCGTGCGAAGCGAATTCTTCAAAGACAAGCGCGATAAGGTCGAATCGGAAAAGAAAAAACTAACGATGCTTCCTGAGTCAAAAGTGCTTATCGACCTGTGCCGCGCGATGTCGACCTCGATGGAGGCGCGGGAGTGGATCAAGACGAACGCGGATCGAGAAATGCTGAACGACATTCCGGATGCGGAGCTGGTTGGGTTGCTCTGGGACGGCGATTTTGATCCAGACGTGCCGTCTTCGTTTTCCGCGTTCCTCGCCGGACTTCCGGAGGCCGCGCAAAATGCAGCATCACGCATCGCGCTCCTCGACGGCCCGGAAGTCAGCGCAGCGACCGCGGAACGGTGCTGGCTTTCGCTTGAACGCGAGCTCGTTAGCCGATTGTACGCGGCTCAGGAAGCCAAGCTGAAGGACGCTTCACTTTCGAAAGAAGAGCAAGATTCGGCATGGAAAGAATGGCTTGACCTCCAGGAACGACTAAAGAACATTCCTAGTCCTGAAGTCTCGTCATCTTGACGGGTCTAACTTTTCCGGATGAGAGCTTGATATGCCGCGAAGCCCCTCCCGCACAAAAACTAAAGCGAACTCCAACGGTTCGGAGAGCCCGCCGATTTCAGCTGCTGCTACCGAGCCAGGATCGAGTTCCGCTGCGGGAGATGGCTTTAATTCTCCCCTCGTTCAGAGCAAGTTCAAAGATCTGATCCGGCTCGCCAAAGAGCAGGAATATCTAACTTACGACGACATCAACGATGCGTTGCCGGCCGAGGTAAATTCGGCAGAGTTGATCGAGGATATTCTTGAGCGTCTGCGCGAGATGGAGTTCGAAATTGTCGACTCGACCGATATCGATCGGCAATCCAAGACTACGGAAAAAGCGCCAGACAACAACCGTGATCGCGATCGCGAGGCCGCAGCCACGAAGGAGACGGCAAAACTGGACGTTCTGGACGATCCAGTTCGGATGTATCTCAAGCAAATGGGCCAAGTCCCTCTGCTGACCCGCGACGAGGAAGTCAAGATTTCCAAGCGAATCGAAAAGGCCGACAACAGCGTTCAGAAACTGCTTCATCGATTCGGATTCATCGTCGATGCTTACCTCGATGTTGCGACGAAGCTAATCTCAGGAGAGGAGCGATTTGATCGGGTGACCGTCGACAAGAAAGTTGCCAGTCGACCTCGCTACACGAACAACCTTCCCAAAATGTGTATCGGGGTGGAAAATCTGCGCGATCAGATTTCCGATCTTCGATCAAAGTTAGCAGGCAAGGGCAGCGCGGCGGTTAAAGAAAAACTCGAAGCTGAGCTGGAAGTGGCGTTAAAATCGCTGAACCGAGCCTACGGCAAATTCTGCTTCAAGCAGAAGATAACCGAGGAATTCGTCGCGAAAGCGGACGCTCAATTGCTTCGGATCGACACCAACGGCTCGGTCCCGCCAGAGGAGTTTGAGAAATTTGCGTGGATGTCGCCTGACGATTTTCGGGATCGACTGGCTCGACTTCACGAAGGGCTCACTCAATCTCGCATCGCGAAAGAAGAGATGGTCGAGGCCAATCTCAGGCTCGTCATTTCGATCGCCAAAAAATACACCAATCGCGGGCTCTCGTTTCTCGATCTGATTCAGGAAGGAAACATGGGCCTGATGAAGGCGGTTGAGAAATTCGAGTACAAGCGCGGCTACAAATTTTCGACCTACGCGACGTGGTGGATTCGTCAGGCGATCACTCGTTCGATTGCGGATCAGGCCCGGACGATCCGGATTCCGGTCCACATGATCGAGACGATCAACAAGCTGATGCGCGTCCAGAAGCAGCTGATTCAAGAGTACGGACGCGAACCTTCGGCTGATGAGATCGCCGAGGAGATTCATCTGCCGGTTTCGCGGGTTCGTGCGGTGCTGAAAATGGCTCAGCAGCCAATTTCGCTCCAGGCTCCGGTCGGCGACGGCGACGACAGCAATTTTGGCGATTTCATCGAGGACAAGGGCGCGGCCGATCCGAGTGACATGACCGGATTCAATCTGCTCAAGAACAAAATCAGGGACGTGCTCGACACCCTGACCGAGCGCGAACGACAGGTTCTGGAGCAGCGGTTTGGCCTGGTCGACGGCTACAGCCGGACACTCGAGGAAGTCGGCAAACAGTTTGAAGTCACTCGCGAGCGAATTCGCCAGATCGAAGCCAAGGCGCTGCGCAAAATGCGGCATCCCACTCGAATTCGGCAGCTTGAAGGCTTCATTGAAGGCGGCGAGGGCTGAATTCGCGATTGTTTTGCAACTTCCGGGACCGAAGCAGGTTAAAGAAAGCATCGAGATGGAATTCAACGATAAAGATCCAGTCTGGCAGCTGCTGAAAAAATCCGAGCCGCGCAAAGCATCCGGCGCATTCGCTCAGAATGTCAGCCGCGCCGTTCGTCAGCTTGGCGACGAAAGCCAAAGCGAGAAATCGTCTTGGCTCGCGATTTTCTTCTCGAAACCCGTCCTCGCGACTGGAGCTGCTTTCGCGATTGCGATCGGAATGTTTTTCGCGTTCTCCGGAGATCCTGCGACCGATCAAAGCCCGGGCGGAGCTGCAATCGCCGAAGTCAGTCCGAACCCTCCGAGTGAAATCTCGCTTCCAACCGTCGCCGAGCAGATCGCTGAGGAATTTGAAGTCGTGACTTACGTCGATGAGTTCCTGGCTGTCGGCGATCCGAGCGAGCTGAACGACGAAGCGCTCGCCGAGCTGCTTTTCAGCCTTTGAGCGAAAATTTCTTCCCAGCAGCTGCTGGAAATTTCGATCTTGGAAATCAGGCGTTGAGCACCGCCTTCCTTGCGCTAACATTGTTTCTAAATGAAGCGCCAGAAAGTTCGCGACCTCCTCAAAACCAAAGGATCTAAGACTGGCGACGACGCCGTTGCGGAGATCAACGTCTGCGGCTGGGTTCGAACTCGGCGCGAGTCAAAAACGTTTTCCTTCCTCGAGATCAACGACGGCTCCTGCCTCGGAAATCTCCAGATCATCGCCGACGCGACGCTGCCGAATTACGAAAGCGAAGTCGCTCACATCCTGACAGGCGCGGCGGTTCGCGTAACCGGAAAACTCGTCCAGTCACAAGGCAAGGGCCAGAGCTGGGAGCTGCACGCAACCGAGGTCGAGCAGATCGGAGCCGCCGACGAATCCTACCCGTTGCAGAAAAAGCGCCACTCCCGCGAGTTTCTCCGCGAAATCGCGCACCTGCGGCCGAGGACCAATCTCTTCGGCGCGGTCTTCCGGGTTCGCAGCCGACTGGCTTTCGCGATCCACGAATTCTTCCAGAAACGCGGCTTCGTCTACGTTCACACGCCGATTGTGACCGCGAGCGATTGCGAAGGCGCGGGCGAAATGTTTCGGGTAACGACTTTGAACGGCGAGCAGCTGCTGGCTGAGAAGCCGGGCGTTTCGGCTGACTTTTTCGGGAAACCGACCTACCTCACGGTCAGCGGCCAGCTCAACGGGGAGACTTTTGCCTCCGCGTTGTCGGACATTTACACTTTCGGACCGACGTTCCGCGCGGAAAATTCCCACACCACTCGGCACGCGGCGGAGTTCTGGATGATCGAGCCGGAAATGGCGTTCTGCGATCTCGACGGCGACATGGATTTGGCGGAAGAGATGGTTCGTTACCTGGTCAAGGACGTGATGAAAAACTGCCACGAAGATCTGAACTTCTTCGGCAGTTTCGTCGACAAAGGACTGCTTGAGCGGCTCAAATTTGTCGTCGATCGCCCTTTCGAAAGGGTCAGCTACACCGAGGCTGTCGACCTTCTTAAGAAGTCGGGCAAAAAGTTCGAATACCCGGTTGAATGGGGCGCGAATTTGCAATCAGAGCACGAGCGTTACCTCACGGAGGAGCATTTCAAATGCCCGGTCACCGTCTACAATTATCCGAACACGATTAAGCCGTTCTACATGCGTCGTAACGACGACGAAAAGACGGTCGCAGCGATGGATGTGTTAGTGCCGGGCATCGGCGAAATTGTCGGCGGAAGCCAACGGGAGGAGCGGCTCGATGTGCTTGAGGCGAACATGAAGCAGCACGATCTCAACGAAGAAAATTACTCGTGGTACGTCGATCTCCGGCGCTACGGAAGCGTTCCGCACGCTGGATTCGGCCTTGGATTCGAGCGAATGCTGATGTTCGTAACGGGCATCGAAAACATCCGCGATGTGATTCCGTTTCCGAGGACTCCGGGTCATGCGGAGTTCTGAATCAGGCTTGTCCTGAAATTCCTTGTCACGGGGCCGGTTCACGGTCGAGGATTGCCCATGATCTCATCCGTTTTGAGGATCCTAACGATCTTCGCTCTGCTCTGTTCCGCAGCTTCGGCAAAGGACTATTTTCTAACGATTGCGGGCGGTTACCAGCCGACCGCGAATCAAATCTCGCTCGAAAAGAACGTCATTTTCTATCGCAATGTTCTGGAGCGCGCGGGGCTGGAAGAAGCAACTCATTCCGTGTTTTTTGCCAACGGCGATTCCCAGAACCGGGACGTTCAATTCGAGCCAACTGACGCGAAAATTCCCAAAGCTCAGGGATTGATGGCGCGCTTGTTAGGCTCGACAAAATATCAATCGCTTGCGTATCGAGAGCACGAACTGACCAACCTGGCAGGAGCGACGACGGAAGAAAACATCGCGAAGTGGTTCGACGAAAATGCTCCGAAAATGCAGCCCGGCGACCGCTTGATCATCTACGCGACCGCGCACGGCGGAGCGAGCAAAGACAAAGCGAAAGAACACAACACGACGCTGTTTCTCTGGAACCGGCGAACGATCAACGTGAATCAACTCCAGACTCATCTGGAAAAACTACCCGAAGAAGTCGGCACCACGCTCGTCATGGCCCAGTGCCATTCGGGCGGATTCGCCAACTCCATTTTCGAGGGCGCCGACACGGATGAGCCGGATTTCGAGCGCCCGGTCTGCGGATTTTTCTCTACGGTTCACAGCCGACTCGCCGCCGGATGCACGCCGGACGCTGACGAAGAGGACTACGACGAATTCACCAGTCATTTCTGGGCAGCGATCAACGGTCAAACCCGCACGGGTAAGCCGATCCAGTCGGCTGACTATGACAAGAACGGCGCGGTCGATTTTGAAGAAGCCTTCGCTCACACCGCGATCACTTCTCGGACGATCGACATTCCGATTCGGACCAGCGGCACGTACCTGCGGGCTCGAAGCAGGTACCTGCACGAGGACCGCGAAAACGAGCAGCTGCTGGAGCAAAAATCCGAGTATGCGGGAATTCTCGCTTTGGCGCGACCATCCGAGGAGGCGATTCTCGAAGAACTCTCGGCTCATCTGAAGCTAACGGCCGATCATCGCTACGCCCAGGCCGAGCGTCTCGCGAACGAGCTCGAAGCCAAGCGGAAGCGGCTGAAAGCGCAGATGGACGAGGGGAAGAAGCGCTCGGAGGCGCTCAAGAAAACGATGCAGCGCGAGCTCAAAGAACAGTGGCCGGAGCTGGCGAATATCCTGACCGAACAGTCAATTCGATTGATGACGACCGAGTCCGAAGCCTTCGTAAAAGCGGTCGAGGCGCTGTCCCAATTTGAAGAGTGGGTAAAGCTTCTAAACGAGCACGAGAAAATTTCTGGAGAGCGATTCACCCTCGAAAAAGAATGGGCGCTCCACATTCGATTCATGCGAACCCACAACAATGTGGTCCTCGCCAAAAATCTCCGAGTCCTCGGCGACGAGACCGCGATCGAACGCTACGAGCTGATTCTCGACGCCGAACGCGGCATGCTTGGGAGCGATTCCTGACTTGAATCCCGCTCTGCCCCGTTCGAAAGATCGCGCGATGATAACCGATCCCGCCGATCTCAAACCCAGCAGCTGCTGGACCGAAACCGCCTGGGCGCACACGACTGAGGAGTCCCTGGCCGATCACAAAACAGAAGCTCGGCTCTGCGTCGCGACGCTCCTTCCGTTCAAAAACGCTAAGCCGGATTGGGCGGGATTTGAGCGCTCGATCGCTTGGATGATCGCCGCTGGAAAACACTACGGCGTCGAAATGGCCTTCGTCCTGAACGCGGACACCGGCTACATTTTCAACCTTTCAGCTGAGCTGTATCGGGAAGTCATCGAACGCTTCCGCGCCGCGTTTCCTGAGCCGAAAATCATCTGCGGGACGACCGCGCTCGGTGCCGACGGCGACGCGTTCAAAGCCGAATGGTATCATCCTCAAATCGACATCGCGCAGAGTTTTGACAACGTCGAAGTCATGCTGATGACCTCTCGCCAGCTAAACGCGCTCGGCCCGGAGCAGCGGCGCGACGCGTATTTCGAAATCGCCGAACGCCTCACCGTTCCGGGAATCGTCCATGCGCTCGAACCCGCGTTTATCCCTTGGGCCACGCCGTACGGGCCTTGGCTTCTTCACCAACTCGCGCAGCACGAGAAATTCGTCGGCGGCAAGATTTCCACCCTCGACGAACCACATTTTCTCTATTGGTCTGCGATGTGCCGCGATCTCGGGCTCAATTTCGCTCCGCACAGCGGAGACGATTTCGGGATCGCCGCCGCAATCAAGATGGGACTGCCGCTTTTGATCGGTGCCGGGGTTTCGGCCTGCCCGCTGATCTGCGCGGCGAAGAAAATGTGGCTCGAAGGAAGTTTCGACAGCCGAGTTTACAAAGTTTTCGAGGCGTTTCAATCGTTGGAGGACGCGGTTTTCCGGCTCGATGCGAACGGCAGCGCCGCCGCGTACAAACACTCGACCGCGACGGTTCTGCAGCTGCTGGGTTTGTTGGAATCCAACGAAATTCACCCGGATTGCACCGATCTCAGGCCGAATGACGAAGCGGCGAGGATGCGTGAGGCGTTGATTCGTCCGTGTCGAATCGCGGATCGATTGGAGATTCCAGGTTTTCGGCTCGCGTGAGCGGTTCGGGTCATTTCGCCCTACGGCAAGGCCGTTGCGTAGTGATGGCTTCCAGCCGCCGAGTGCCCTCGCCGAACAGCCGATGGCGGCTGGAAGCCACCACTACCGGGCCGCTCCAACTCACTCGGCGGAACTTCCCTTCGGAGCCCACTTTTTGAAAAACGCGGCGAGTTTGTCCACTTCATAACCGCCAAGCTTCTCCCAATCCGCCGGGTTTTGCGCCGTTTGCAGTTCGCCGGTCGCGTTCAGGACGAAGAAATGGGGGAATTCGCCAAAATCCGGGTATTTCGCGAAGAAATCCGGATTCTCATTCGAGCCGCTGTAATTCGCCTTCATGATCACGTAACCGCCGCTCAAAATGTCCCTGACTTCGGGCTTATTCTTCAAAACTTCGTCCATCCGCCGACACCAACCGCACCAGGAACCGCCCGCGATCACGAGCACGGTTCGGTTGTCTTTTTTCGCGGTCTCGAGCGTCGTTTTCAGGTCTTTGACGGCGTCTCGTTTGGCGTCGTAGTCGGCGACGGAATAGACTAACTTTTCGCCAGCAACTGCTGAAGCGGAAAACAGAAGGAGAGCAAGGAAAGCAGAAAAAAAGCGCATGATTTGGGGGTTTCGGTTTAAGTCGAGATTCGTCCGGACAAATTACACGTCAGTCTTCGCGGCGATCCGCGCGTTTGCGAGCTTGTAAGGAAAATGACTGAGATCGCTGCGGCAAGGGCCAGGGGTGTCGGCCCAGAAACTTTGCGCGGCGATCGGGTCGTAAGCGCGGCGATGCGCGACGGCGGCTTTGACGACGATCACGTCCAGAGTTGCCGGATCGACGCCCTGACTTCGCCACTGACCGAGGTCGAATGGCGGCGTTTTGTGCGTTGTCAGGAGGATCGTGACCGCTCCATGCCGAACAACGGCGCTGGGGCCCATGTCGAAGTGATCGCCGCTCATCGAAGCCAAGTGACTCTGCTTGTCTTCGAGTTCGAATCGGCCGTCCCTGGTCGAAATCAGCTCGACCTCCAGTTCGAGCGGGCCGGGATCGAAGCGACTGCCTTTGCCGCCGATCGCGATCCGGCGTTTGCCCGCGAGCAGCTGCTGGACGGATTCGGGGTCGTTCAAGCAGACGGCTGAATTCGCGACATCGCGCTCGATCAAGGCTCGAAGCAGGCCCGTGCAATCGCCAGGCGCGCCACCGCCGATGTTGTCGCTCGGCTCCACGATCGCGGTCAGGCCAGGAAGCGGCAGGCGAGCGAAAATCGTCTCAATCGGCTCATCCACGATCGGGCCGGAATTTTCCAGCTCACGCGCGCGAGCGACGAGTCGATCCAGATGAAGCTCGGCGGAATCCGGATCGATGCCGATGACTTGGAAACTGACGCCGGTGCTCGGCGTGTCTGCAAAGGCGAATCCAGCTGCGACGTTGACGACGTGAACGGAGTCGTTTTCGGCTTCGATCTCACGCGCCAAGGCTTCGAGCGAGCGCATCGGATCGTCCGCGGTGCCGGTCGCGGTCGGAGCCCAGATGAAGCCGACTTCGCGATGGTTCATCTTCAGAGGAAGCCCGAGTTGAAGCAGATCGGCGGCGCGAACGGCGGCTTGGCGAGCGTCCGTGTGCGGATTTTCGCGGTAGGCGACGAGAACATCGGCGTGCTCGGCCATCGCGGCGGAAAAGTTGGCGTGGAGATCGTAAACTCCGTAAACCGGCAAGCTCGCCGCGCCTGACAACCGACGAACTCGCGCGAGGATTTCGCCTTCGACATCCGGCAGAGTTTTCGAGGCCATCGCGCCGTGAAGAACGAGGTAGACGGCTTGAATTCCGGTCTCCCAGGCGTTTTCGAGATCGCTCCAGAAGGATTCGACGACCGCATCATCGACTGTCCCGCTTGGCACAGCTCGGTAGTCGGGACCGAGGACGATTTCGTGCTCAGACAAGGCGTGCAGCGCTCCGCCGAGCGGCGAACTGTCGCCTTCGCAATTCAGCAGCTGCTGACCGCGACGGATTTCGAAATCGGCAAGGACGGTGGTGTCGTCGACGAAGGTGTGGGTTTCGTGAAACAGGCCGGCAACGAAGATTTTCATGGTGGCAACTGAAACACGAGCGGTCGGCTACTCAAAGAGTTTCGAAAACTGGCCGAGACCTTCGGCTTCGAGCTTTTCTTTCGGAATGAAGCGAAGCGAGGCCGAGTTGATGCAGTAGCGCAGACCGGTCGGCGCGGGGCCGTCGTCGAAAACGTGGCCGAGGTGGGTGTCGCCGGTTTTTGAGCGGACTTCGACTCGATTCCAGCCGTGGGCCAAATCAGAAACCTCGACGACTTCGTCTTCGTCAATCGGACGGGTGAAGCTGGGCCAACCGGTCCCGGATTTGTACTTGTCGATCGATGAAAACAGCGGTTCGCCGGAAATTATGTCGACGTAGACCCCTGGTTTTTTGTTGTCCCAGTATTTGTTGTTGAACGAGGGCTCGGTGCCGTCTTCAACGGCGACGCGGTACTCCAGCGGGGTCAGCCGCTCTTTAAGATCGTCGAGTTCGACCGCCGTGTGGGTCGAAGATTGCGGGCGTGAGCAGCTGCTGAGAGCGAGAGCGACCGAGGCGAGGGATAAAAGGGAAATGAATTTCATGGAAATGAGATGCGTGAGATTTAAGGGCCTTACGAAGAAACACGGTGGAAATCTGGCCCCCAACTCACTATTTTTTTCATAAATCGCTGGAATCGGGCCGATCCTCAACGTAGAAGAGCGTTTCCTAATCACGCTTACTCAGTAGATTTTCAATGAAACCGCGCGCCCTGCACCTTTTTATCTGTGGACTTGCCCTCGCTCTGCCGTTCCTGACCGGTTGTGTCGGTGGATATCAGGTTGGCGATGTCAAACCTTCCGAATACGCGAACGTCAATACAATTTGGGTTCCCACGTTCAAGAACGAAACGCTCGAACCGCGAATTGCGGCGATTGCGACGAACGCTTCGATTTCTGCGATTCAGCAGGATGGAACGTTCAAAGTCGGGAACGAGGACAACTCGGATGTCGCTCTCCGCGCTCGGATCACTCGAATCCGCCGAAATCAGCAACGTTCGGCGAACAATCAGGTGCTCCAGACTCAGGAGATGCTCGTTCAGGTTCGAATTTCCTGGTATCTTGAGGACCTCGTCACCGGTCAGCGGATCAAATCATCGAACCCGTTCGGTGTTGATGAATCCGGAACGGACCTTTTGACCGGCCAACGCCGCGATGCGGGCGACGTGACCGGCCAGACTTCGATTTTCCTCGATCCCAACTTTCAGCTTTCGGATCGCCAGGCTTTGGCGCTCGCAGTTGAAGACGCAGCTGAGCAGTTGGTCAGCCGCCTGTCTGAAGGCTGGTAATTCGGCCTGACTTTCTCCATTTTCCCGTGGAAACCGCCCCGGAGCCGGAAAAACTGGCCCCGGGGTTTTATTTGGTGGCCGGACCGATCGGCAATCTCGGCGACATCACGCTTCGGGCCCTGGAGATTCTGCGTTCGGTCGATCGAATCGCTTGCGAAGACACCCGGCATTCGGGGAAGCTGCTGAGTCGTTACGAGATCCGCAAGCCGCTGATCAGCCTCCACGCGCACAACGAGGCGCAGCGGACGACGGAGCTGATCGAGCGAATTCAGCGCGATGGCGAGAGCATCGGCTACCTGAGCGATGCGGGAAGTCCGGCGATTTCGGATCCGGGCGAGCGGCTGGTGCACCGCTGCATCGAGGCTGGCGTGTTTTACGACGTTCTGCCTGGCCCAAGCGCGGTGATCACGGCTCTGATCGGTGCGGGACTCGGCGCGACGCCGTTTTTTTTCGCCGGATTTCTCCCCACGAAAAAGGGACAGCGCCGCCAGCAGCTGCTGGACGCGACGGAGCGCGAACACACGACGGTTTTCTTCGAATCGCCGCATCGGATCGTCGCGACTCTCGAGATGCTCGCCGAAATTGCGCCGGAACAGCTCGCCTGCGTGGCGCGGGAGTTGACCAAGCGATTTCAGGACTATCGCCGCGGTCTGGCGCAGGCCCTTTTCGATCATTATCGCGTCTCGCCTCCCAAGGGAGAGATTTGTTTGCTCGTCGGAGGCTCGAAACCGCCTCGTTGGCTCAAATCCGGTTGACCGGCGGACTGACTCAGGCCACTTGTTCGCGCCCTCCGGCTCTGCGCCGAAAAAATACTGATGCTCTCGTTTTCCACCCGCTGGAACAGCCACCGCCACACCGATGGCGAACAGATGATGAGCGAAATCCGCTTGCTCGGTTTCGACACCATCGAGATGGGGCATGGCCTGAAGCTCTCGCTCGTGCCCGGGATCAAGCGCTTGCTCCAACGCGGCCGCGTCACCGTGAGCAGTCTTCAGAATTTTTGCCCGGCGCCTGTCGAGGAACTCGGCAGCGATCCGAATTCGGTCGAATTCACCTCACGCAAGCGCAACGACGTCAAACGGGCGCTCCAGCTGACCTACCAGACGATCGATTACGCCAAGGAGTTCAACGCGCCTTTCGTCGTGCTGCGCTTGGGAAGCACGCCGCTTCACGGTTTCACCGAGGGGATGATGAAGCTCGCGGAGAACGGGCAGTTCAATTCGAGAGGCTTCGTTCACAACAAAATTCGGGCGGTCGAGATGCGCGAAAAGCACACCGGTCGGACGATGGAGAAGGTCAAAGACGCTCTCGATCACATCGTAACTTACGCCGGTCGCAAGGGGATCAAAATCGGGATCAAATCGCGCCGAAACTTCGAACAAGCGCCGACTGAGCGCGAATTGCTCGAGCTGATGGAGGATTTCAAGGGCAACCCGTACGTCGGTTACTGGCATGACTTCGGCCACATTCAATGCAAGGCCAACTTGGGCCTGATCGATCACGAACAGTGGCTGAAAAAGATGCAGCCCTACATTCTGGGCTGCCACGTGCACGACGTTCACTGGCCGGGCACCGACCACTGCGTTCCGATGAGCGGAACGATCGAATTTGAGAAGCTGATGCCGTTGATCCCGCCTGAAGCTCCGATGGTCTGGACCCTGGATCCGTCCCAGAAAACCGCCGACATCAAACGCGCGATGGCCGGTTGGGAAGAGCGAATCGGAATCAAAGATCTTTGAGTAGACTGATCGCCGTTATGATTTCGATGATTCGCGAAGGGCTGGATTTTTATCGCAAGAACGACCTGAAGACTTGCTGGAAGGCGTTCATCAAGCGCGACACGCACCCGTTTCTGCAGTTCGTGAAGTACGGGTTTTGCGGCGTCTTTGCCGTCTTCGTCCACTCGGTCGTTTTCGCTTTGCTGGAAGCGTACGTCTTCCCAGTTCCGAGTCAGGAAGAAATCGCCAAAATGACCGAAGCTGGCACCTCGCTCGCGCCTGTGGGCTGGAATTTCTTCTGGGCCAGTTTCGGAGGATTTCTCGCCTCTGACGTCGCCGCCTACTACACGAATTTGAAGATCGTTTTCACTGGAGGACGACACAACCGAGTTCTCGAATTTCTCTTTTTTACCGGAGTCGCGCTGATTGGATTCACTGCCGGTTTGATCCTCGCCGAACTCCAGCTGCTTTACGGCTTCGGCGACGCGGTGTGGGCGACGGCGACGCTGGTGGTCACCGCCGCGCTGGTGAATTTTGCTTGTCGGAAGCTGTTTATTTTCAAAGGCTGATTTCCAGCCGCTCAAACCTATGAAAATCCTCTCAAGACTCCTTTTTTCGGTGTCGTTGCTGGCGTCTCCCGCTTTTGCCGAGCCGATCAAAATCGATTTCGGAAACAGCGATCTCAACGGCTGGAAAATCGAGAGCGGCGAGTCGATTTTTCGCAACGGCGGACTAGCAGCTGCTATCCCGGCTGGCGAAGACGGCGAGCACCCGACTTTTCTCGCGCATTCGCCGATGTTCCGGCTCAACGAGTCCGGCGAGCTTGCGGTGACGCTCACGGGCGGGCGCGGCGGCGGCATCCCGACCTCATCGCGCGCTTTGCCGGCAAAATCGGTCAACAACGGAGCGATGGGAGTCGCGCTGCGCCGGGTGACCGACGACGCTTGGGTTCTGGTCGCGCAAATGCCTCAAAACGGCGGACGCGCAACGCTGAAGTTTTCCCAGGCGCAGCTCAGCAAGCTCCTGACTAGCGCGCACGACGAAGTTTACACGCTCGATTTCTTCGACGCCGGACACGGCGGCTGGGGACACGCCGAACTCGTCAGCGCGACGATCCCAGGCAAACTGATCGATCCCCTACCCGCTCCGCCGGACGGTTTCGAGAAGGCTCGACCGCTTTTCCTCGGCGCGACTCACGGGAGGCTCGCTTTCGACAAAACTGAGCTCTACGCAACTCCTGGCAGCCCGCTCGCGTTGACCCTTTTCAACTCGGACGAGATGGCCCACAACTGGGTACTCTGCCAGCCAGGAAAAACGGTCGCCGATGAGCTTGGAAAATACGTCATGGACAACATCATCGCCATGACCGACGCCCAATTTATCCCGAAGGACCCTCGAATTCTAAGCCACTCGACCCTGGTCGCGCCAGGCACCTCCGACACGCAGTTTTTCAAAGCGCCAACTGAGCCTGGCGACTACCCGATCGTCTGCACCTTCCCTGGCCACCACATCACGATGCGTGGAATTCTCCACGTTCAGGCGAAGCTCCCGCTGCCAAAGCCGAGCCAGATCAAGCAGGTTAAGCCAGTCGATGAATTCGATTTGATCGTCAAAAACGCGCCGGTTTTGCAGCGAGGCCCGCTTCGAGGCGGCGGTCCGGCCGTGATCTGCGTCGGCACGCCGGAGGGAGTTCATTTTGCGTTCGACACCGGGCTCTGCACGATCTCTCGCGTCTGGACTGCGGATTCCGGAACCCCGTTCCTGAACACGAAGTCGGCGTGGGGCGGCCGCGGCGGTCAGGCGCTCGATTCGCGTGGAAAAGTCGGATTCCAAACCGCGAAACCGACGCCGCTGGGTGAATCCAGATTCCGCAGCTACGAACTGCCCGAAAGCGGAATCCCGATTTTTGAATTCACGGTCGGAGACGCCAAATTCCGGGTGCGAATCGAGCCTGGAGCTGAGCAGCTGCTGGCGCATTTCGAGACCGATGCGAAGACCGTTCGAACGTGGAAACTCGAGAACGGCCAATCGATCGGCGAGTCCGTCGAACCCGATTCTGAAGTCGAAGTTTCCGGCAAATTCACCGTCCGTTACGACCTTTCGAACTAAAATCATGATCGCACGACTCTCAGCAGCTGCTGCGCTCCTCACCCTCGCGATTTTCAGCGCGAACGCGGAGCCCGACTACAAAATCACCAACATCTCGGCTCCCGAAGGTGTCGTTCTCGAAGTCGGCGGGATGGACTGGATGCCGGACGGATCGCTCATGATGTGCACGCGTCGTGGCGAGGTCTGGAATTATCATCCGGAGACCGAAAAGTGGACGCTGTTCGCCTCCGGGCTCCACGAACCGCTTGGCTTGCTCGCGGGCGACGCGGAGGGCGAAATTTACGTTTTGCAGCGTCCGGAATTGTCCAGAATCACGGACACGAACGGCGACGGCGTTGCGGAAAAGTTCGAGCTGTTCGGCGACGGCTGGGGCTACACCGGAAACTACCACGAATACGCGTTTGGGCTCGTTCGCGACGACGAAGGCAGTTTTTACGGATCGCTCGGCCTCGGGTTTTTCCCGAAGATGAAGCCGTTCGAGCCGCAGTGGTGCAGCCACGGAAATGTCCCCTGGCGCGGCTGGCTTTTCAAAATCACGAAGGACGGCGAGTACGTTCCGCTGAATCCGGGTTGCCGCGAGCCGAACTCGGTCGGTCGCAGCCCGAACGGCGAGATTTTTGTGACCGACAACCAGGGCAGCTACGTCCCTTGCGGCGTTCTCAACCATGCTGAGCCGGGCGCGTTTCTCGGGCATCCCGATGGCCTGCTTTTTGACGAACGGCACCCTGACGCGGCCAGCTACACGATCGAAAAACTCAACGAATTGCGGAAGCGGCCGGCGTTGTACCTGCCGTATCGCGAGATGGGCGCTTCGTGCACAGCGCCGACCTGGGACACGACCGAAGGCAAGTTCGGCCCCTTCGCTGGCGACGTTTTGATCGGCGACATCAACACGCCGATGATCAATCGCGGCTCACTCGAGTTGGTCGACGGCCAATATCAGGGAGCGGCCTATCATTTTATCAACGACGGCGAGCTCGGCGGCGGCTCGAACCGGCTTTTGTTCGATCCGAAGGGTCGGCTCTGGGTCGGTCAGACGGCTCGCGGCTGGGCGAACGGTCATGGACTGAAAGTGGTCGAGTGGAGCGGTGAATCGAAGCTGAACTACGAAGAAATTTCGCTAACGAAAACGGGTTTCCGCGTGACTTGGACGCAGCCGGTCGATCCTGACACGATCACCAAATTGAAGCTGACGAGTTGGATCTGCGAATACACGAAAAATTACGGTTCCGGGCGGCTCGAAAAACGCGATCACCCGATCGCATCCGCGAAGTTGGCTGAAGACGGTCGGACAGTCGATCTCGTGGTCGAAGGCCTCGAAGCGGATCGCTTGGTGCAGTTCGAGAACCAAGGCGTGAAGTCAGCAGCTGCTGAAGACGTTCAATTCGGAAAAGCGTGGTACACGCTGAATCGTTTGCGTTAACCGGCTCGCTTCAGGGCGGCTTCGACCTCGCGTTCGATCGCTTCAACCGGATTGAGCGGACTAAGCGGATTTTCGTAAGGTCTGACCTCGTTTGTCTCACGATTCCAGTGAACAGGACCGTACTTTGCGGGCCCTGATCGCTGGTTCAAAATGTGATCGCCGGCATCGCCTTTGTTGTAATGCCAGAACTCCTGCGGGAAGTGCATGAAGCCGTGCGATTCCATCACCTCGGTAATTTCGAGCCGGTTTCGCAGCTCTTCTTCGGTGATGAACGGCGAGCGCATCGGAGTCCGCTCGCTAACGTCGATGTAGCCGCCGCCGCGCCAGACTTCGCTGCCGTCACTCTTGCGGAAAACGGAAATATCGATCGCTGAACCCGACATGTGCGTGCCGATCTTCGGGATGTTCGCGACCATCACGATCGCGCGGCGGAAAACCATCTCAGCTGACGGAACTTCGCCGCCGTTTTCCCAAACACACTTTTCCAGAATCGAATCGAAGACGGACGGCTTTCGAACGAGTTTTGACTGCATTTCCTTCGTCCGAAACCCGTCCTCGATCTTCAAAATCCAGCCGCGCTCATTCATTTCGCGACCGATCGCGATCACGTCGTCGACCAAGCCCTTTCGAATGTAGAAAACGCGATCGAGATCACCCACGATCTTCGAATCCGAAAACCAGATTTCGACGCCCGAAGCCTCGACGGCTTCCCGAAGCGAAGCAAACCCCTCGCCGCATTCTTCAACCGGCCAAGCCAGCAGCTGCTCGACCATTCCATAGCCGAGCTCCATCTGCTCGGTCCAATAAGCGCGTCGCGCGTTTTCATCTGAATTGCTCATACCAAGGCTCCCAAGCTTCGTTGCACATCTTCGATTCGCAAAGCCTGAGGCTTGCGGCTCTCAAAAACCGTGACCGTCTCGAAACCAGCCGTCAGCAGCTGCTCAAGCGCGTCGTCAAAATCTTCGCCCACGCGATCCGGAATATGCGAGTCAGAGCCGATCACAATCGGGATTCTGCGCTCGGCAATCATCTCGAGCATTCGCGGCCCTGGATTCATCTCCGAATAAATCTTGTTCAGCCCCGAAGTGTTGATTTCCATCGCCACGCCGGTCGTCGCGATCCGATCGAGAGCGGCTGAAATCTGGTCTGCCGGAAAATTCTCGTCCCAAAAGGTCGGGTCCGCGTTTTTTACCAGATCCGGGTGAGCGAGCGAATCAAATAATCCAGTCTCGGCCGATTCGGCGAGGTGCTCGAAGTACTGACGGACGAAATCCGCGATATCGTCCTTCCAGAAGGCCTTCCGATACTCGCCCACATGCCAATGAACCGAGCCAAGAATGTAATGAAAATGCTCGCTCGCGTGAAGTTCCTCCAGCCAAGGTTCCATCCCTGGGAAAAAATCGCTCTCCATTCCAAGCCGGACTTCGAACCCATCTGGAGCGGACTCGCGGCCGTCATCGACCAGCGCCACGTACTCATCGAACTCTTCCGGAGCCATCCGCACCGCGTGGGACCAGCGATCCGGCATTGGGCTGTGACAGGTGAAAATTACCCCTTTCAGCCCGCGCTCAACGCCCCTGGCCACATATTCTGTGGGATTGCCGATGGCGTGTTTGCACAGCGGAGTGTGCATGTGTGAGTCGAAAAATATCGCGTCAGGATTCATTGGCGGAAGGCGGTTCAGATTCGGCGGCCAGAGACCCCAGTCAAGGTCCACAACCTATGAAGCCAGAAATTTTTATGGGCTTTGGCCCGAAACATGAAGAAAACGTAATTTTTTTCGCAAAATTGATTTGCGGCCTGGCATGCATCATGTTAGTGCTTCGCGCCTACTGGCACCTAACAACACTTAAAAGTTAACCTTACCTAACCTAACAAATGAACAATTCAATCAAGGCGATCATCGCCAGCCTCGCCCTCGGCGGAGCAGCAATCGGCGGCGAAATGGCCGCTCCAGCAGATCCAGTCTGCGCAGTCGGATTCACCGGAAGCGTTTATGCTGGATACGACACTGACCTGTATCACCGCGGTGCAAACCTCGGGCAGGACGTGATCAGCGCTGGTTTCAACTCCAACCATGATCTTGGTGGCCTCAATCTCGATCTCGGCATCGGATACCAGAATGTTACCGACCCAGCCGTCGGCGATCGTCTCGTGACTTCCGCTTGGACTGGCATGGACCTCATGGGTCTTGACGCAGCCATCGGCCTTAACTGGTACTACTTCCCGGAAATCGACAGCGCTGTTGACGACAACTTGGAAATCGGTCTCCAGCTCAGCCACGATCTTGGTATCGCAACGCTCAACTTCGGCTACTACTACGACTTTGAGTCCGAAGGTTCCTACCTCGAAGGTGGACTTAGCAAGACGATCGCTCTCGCTGACTGCCTCGACCTCAACCTCGGAACCGGCATCGGTTACGGTGATGACGACTACAACACTGGTTTCCAAGCCGGTGGTGAGCACGTCTTCGTCAAAGCAGGTCTTACCTACCACTTGACCGAAACTGCTGCTCTCAGCGCATATGTCGCAGGCAACTTCCTCTACGGCGACGCAGCGGATCTGTCCGACGACGATGACGACATCTACGGCGGCGTGAGCCTCAGCGTTAGCTTCTAAAGAAGTTTTCGACACGATTTTCGGTTTATCCGAATAATTCAAAGCCCGTTTCGCCTCGCGAGACGGGCTTTTTCGTGTTCAGATGATTCAGTCTGTAAGAAATGTGACATTTTGAAGACAAAGCTCTTGCCTCACCCTTCCAGAAATATTACGCGTGAGGCTCACTCGTGTTTCAACACACTCAAAAACCAACCTAACTATATTAATAACAATATGAAGCAGACTATCAAGGCAATCGGCTGCATCGTTGTTGGAGCTGGTCTCCTGTCCTCCGCTCAGGCGGAAGGCGGAAAGATTATCCCAACCGATCCTGTTCCCGTGTGCGAAGTTCCATTTACCGGCTCTGTGTCGGTTGGATACGACACCGACTACTACCATCGTGGTCAGCAGTGGGGCGAAAACAACGTCAGCGCGGCTGTCGGCATCGATTATTCGCTCAGTGCCAGCATGAACCTCGCACTCGACACCACTTACAACAACATCATCGACCCAGCTGGCTGGGATCGTCTTGTTTCCGGTGCTTGGGGTGAGTTCGACCTCATGGGCCTCGAGGCCGGTGTTGGTTTCAACTGGTACTACTATCCTGAAGCGTCCAATGACGACACCTACGAAGTGGGTCTTCGCCTTGGCACGACCGTCGGCCCGATCGACATCGATTTCGGTTACTACTATGACTTCGAGTCCTCAGGTAACTACTTCGAGCTCGGTGGAAGCAAGACGATCGCTCTCGGCGATTGCCTTGACCTCAACCTCGGCGGTGGCATCGGCTACGGCGACGAAAACTACGTGTTCGATGGCATCGTCAACGGCGGTGACCACGTTTACGCGACTGTCGGCCTGACCTACCACTTGACTGAAACCGCTTCTGTTAGCGGCTACATCACTGGTAACTGGCTCTACGACGATCTTGAGGCTCTTAGCGGCGGCGATGACGAAGACGTCTACGGCGGTGCTTCGATTCGCGTCAACTTCTAAGTTCGCGGTTCGACCACACTACGTTTTTTCGGTTTCTGACCGAATTTACAGCCTGCTTCGCTTCGGCGGAGCAGGCTTTTTTGTTTCCGGCCTTCAGTAGGTCCGGTCAGGCGGTGAGAACGGGATTCTGCTCCGAAGGCCAAGCCCGTTGGTCTCGAAACATTCTCGGGATTCGTTAAGAATTCGCGGCTGACGTCTTCGTGCCCAAGAGAATGAAACGAATACTTCTCAGCAGCTGCTGACTGCTTTTCCAGCTCGGGACAGCTGGATCTGCCTTCGCAGAACCGGTTTTTAACCTGGTTACCGATGGCGTTGCTGAAGCCGTGATCGTGACTTCTGAAAGTCCCACGCCTACCGCCGTAAAGTCAGCCGAAATTCTCACAGAACATCTGTTTCAAATCTCGGGAGGCAAAGTTACGACCTTTCTTGAGACGGAGCTTGGCGCGCAATTCCCAGTCACGGCTTGGGCCATGAAAGGTGGCGATGCAGAAAGTCGAACGTGCCTTGGCCATTGATGCTGTGCCCGCCTTGAAAATACTCAATTTCCGTCCGGTCAGCGAGCCCGAATTGGGCGTAGAGCCAGCGGACTTTCGCGTATTCGTGGGCGACCCAGTGATCGCGTGAAACTCGGTCGTGATGACCGCGCTCGACCATGAACGGCCGCGGAAAAATCAGCGCGGCCATCTCCGCGTAGTCGAAGGTGTGGCCGAGATTCCAATACGGCATTTCCCATTCGATCGACTGCATGAAGCTGCCTGGAAAATCGGTCGCCGCGACCTTGCGCGTCCACTGATTGAAATCGCCGGAGCAGATCACGACGGCGTAGTCTTCAACGACCGGCGGGACGCGAACGGCGGTTTCGCCGCCGTAGCTGAGGCCGTAAAATGCGATGCGTTCAGGATCGACGTTTGGCAGCGTTTTGAGCCATGTCAGGATCTGTTCGTGGGACGGAATGATGAACGAAAACAGCGAGCAACCCACCATGTTCGCCTTTCGATCGAGCCAGCGATATCGATCCTCACCGCGATACAAATTGTGGGGCGCAAAGGTGATAAATCCGCGTTCCGCAAGCTTGGCCGCGTAGTCGTTGTAGGCAGTTTTTTCAGCGTCGATCGTGTCGCGCGGAAGGCCCTGACGCCCGTGCTGGCAAACGACAACTGGGCGGCGTTCGCCGGGTTTGAGGTCCTTGGGCAGAATCAGAACGCCCCAGGCTACGAACTCTGGATAGACATCGAGCACGACATCCCAGGCAGTCCATTTTTCGGTTTCGAGGATCTTCCGCGAACGCGGATTCGGCGCCAGCAGCTGCTCGTCGAATCGGCCCATCGCTTCCTCATCAAAACGGCGGCGAAACTCTTTCGATTTCTCGATGAAGCCAGCGGGATCGAGCGTCGGGTGCCCTTTTTCCGTGCTCCACTTTCCGCCTTCGAACAGCGGCTCGGCGGCGTGAAGGAAAAACTGCTCACGAACCTGATTCGACGCTCGGACGAGTCCTTGAACATGGCCTTCGAGCTGTGAAAACAGGCGCTGATGTCGATCGGCGGAATCGAAAGTCTGGCGACGATCCGGAATCAGTTCGATTGAGACATCGGCGCTGATTCCGTTGGTCATGGAAAGCGGCTCGTCAACGCTCTTGACAGGATCAGCGAAGAACCGAGTTACCAGCCGGAACCCAACGTCTGCACCCGCAATCGCCTTAGCGCCTGAATTTTCCCCCACAAGAAGTTTATTTCCACGCGCGGCCAGAATTCCGTGATCCAAATTCCCTTCATCCTGAATCAGCGATCCCTTCGAGGTCTCAAATCCCGGCCCGGAAATGCCATGGGTCAGCAGCGGTCGCGGCTCGACCAGAGCGGCGATTCTCGCGTCGCTGAACTCAGGAAGTCGCCCGAACAGGTTTCGATCGATCGGCTGTTTCCACGCTTCAGTGCGAGTGCCGGGGTAACCACGAACCAGAGCCGCATCGATTCGTTCATCCGCAGCGGCGGCGAAAAGAGCCAGCATTCCGCCTTCGCCATAGCCTGACACGAACACCTTTTCATGCCGATTTTCCGCCCAGTCGACCAACGCTAACATGCGCTGAACTTCATAACCGATCACGTGCCTTCCCATGTGAAAAGCTTGCCGATAAATCCACTCGCGATGGCTTTGATCTGCCCGTTTCAGCCGAGGATCATCGCCAGATTCACCCAGGTAAATTTCGCGATTGATCAGAGCCGGAATCACCAGCGTGTAGCCGTCCTGCACGAGCCGCCGAGTGAACTCGCAGTGACCTTCGCCGCCTTCGGCCAGCCCCAGCAGCTGCTCAGGAATCTGATCGGCATCGGGGATCACGATGATGAGGCCTTTGGAGTTTTTGACAGGCTCAACGAGGAGGCCCTCGCCCCAAACTCCGTCAAGAGTCGGCCACCGGACTTGGAACACCCCCGAGTCACCGAATTCGGCAACCAGAGCCGGGTTTTCGTCATCGCCAAATCGCTCCAGCCGCGCCGGCCCCACGCGTTCGTCCACCACGCCGATCATCCGTTTGAAGGCTTCGCGATCCGGAGCGTCCTCGCGCTCTCTCGCCTGAATTTGGGCTTCATTGATTTTGCGCTCCACGAATTCATGCGCGCCGTCCATCAGCCGCTCGGACAGATCTTCTTCCGGCCAATCGAGCGCAGCCGTGTTAGGAAGAGGATCCGCAACGGCCGCAGCCGTCGGCAACGCCAGCAAAAGGAGAATCGCGGTTTTCATGGAGTCAGTCACGCGCAGCTCTCCCGCATTTTCAATCGGCACCGCAACGGCCAAATCCGATAAGAGGAGAGATTGACGGGCTGCGAAGAGTGAACTGAACAAGCATCTGTCTCGATTTTGAATTTTATGAAAACGCTCCCGACTTTGATTGTGGCCCTGTTAGGGCTTGCTCCCTTCGCCTTCGCCCAGGACGACTACACGATCCGCTCAGTTGCGGACGGAAATTGGTCCGATTCGAAAGCGTGGGATCCGCAACGCGCGCCAGCTGCTGCTGACCGAATTCTGGTAACGTCAGGCACGAAAATCGATTACGACGTTTCGAGCGACGACGTGATCCATTCGATCCGCGTCGCCGGGACGCTCAGCTTTTCGAGGGATCGCGACACGCTCTTGAATGTTGGCGATATCCGAGTTCAACCAGGGAACGCTGGGGACGCGGGCTCAGGCGTCGATGATGTTGAGAAAAATGGCGAAAGTCACGGTCATGGCAAACATGCGAAGCCGATGCCTGGCATGAAAGCGGCGTTGGAACTCGGGACGTCGGCTGAGCCGATTCCGGATTCTCACACTGCCAGAATCCGGCTCCATTTTATTGAAGGAAATGACGAAACCAAGAGCCCGGCGATCGTCTGTCGGCCAGGCGGAAAGTTCGACGTTCACGGCGCCCCAATGGATCGGACGTGGATGAAACTCGGCGCGAGTTCGAAGGCTGGCGATGAATCTGTGACGCTTTCGGCGGAGGTTTCCGGCTGGCGAGTTGGAGACTCGGTCATCGTCACCGCGGGGCCTCGAGATGAGGAGGACCTCCGAACCGAGGAGCGCGAAATCAAGGCGATTGAAGGCAAGACGATCACGCTCAACAGCCCGCTCAAAGCCGACCATCAAGGCGAAGGCGAGTTTCGTGGTGAGATCGCAAATTTGTCGAGAAATGTCGTGATCGAAAGCGCCGATCCGGACGGCGTTCGCGGCCACACGATGTATCATTGGGAAAGCGCGGGGTCGATCAGCTACGCGCGATTTGCTCACCTTGGAAAGAAAGGAACGCTCGGTCGTTACCCGATTCATTTCCACCTCGTCGAAGACAGCATGCGAGGCAGCAGCGTGGTCGGCGCGGCGATTGTCGACTCGCACAACCGCTGGGTTACGGTTCACGGCACGCAGTACATGGTCGTTCGCGATTGCGTCGGTTACCAGAGTCTTGGGCACGGATTCTTCCTTGAGGACGGGACCGAGATTTATAACGTCCTCGATCGGAACCTCGCGGTGCAGGCGATGCGCGGGCCACGGATGAAGGGCATGGCGCTTCCGTTCGATCCGAATGACGGCGCGGGTTTCTGGTGGGCGAACGGCAAGAACACATTTTCGCGCAACGTCGCCACAGATAACGAGGAATATGGCTATCGCTACGACATGCAGTTGTCGAGCCAGTTCGATTGCAACATGCCGATCCGCCAGCCTGACGGAAGTCTTGAGAAAATCGACGTTCGCACGATTCCGATCTGGCGTTTTGAAGACAACGAAGCCCACACCGAAGGCTTCTATGGAATGGTCGTCGCTGCTAACGGAAATCGCCAACCAGACAACGCGATTCGTGATGAAAAAATGCTGGAGCGCATCCGCGCAATCGATTGGACCGGGCCTGACCGGAGTCACCCTCACACGATCAAAAATCTCTCGATCTGGGACGCGCACTACGCGTTTCGTCCGCACAGTCCGAACATGATCATGGAGAACGTCCGGCTGCACGGCGCGACTTACGGGATCTACCGCCCGGCCTTCGACGGCCACGTCTACACGAATCTGCACATCTCAAAAATGGGTGCCGAGCCGTTTAATCGAGGGATGGACGACGCCAGCGCGCAGGCAGGCGTAATCTCAGTCGACGGCCTGACATTCGATCACGAGCACGGAAATCAGTCCACGCCGTTGGTCCAGATCAGCGACGTTAATTTGAGCGGCCACGCGGCGACGCACTTCCGAAATGTGGTCGTGAACCGGCCGGATCAGTTCAAGGATCGTTGGCCGCTGATCAATCGCGGAGTCGGTCCACGCGTGCCGCCGATCACCGATGGCGTGCCGATTTTCATCCACGATTATTTTGGACCCGGCCGCGACGCGAAAGTCGTCAGCACGGCCGCGAAAGATTTGATGAAGGACGGAAATGAGTATCGCGAAGTCGCTTCGCTGACCGGCAACGAGTCCCTCGCGGCGGAGGTCGCGGAC
>JBLHKS010000029.1:0-50016 GCA_047620505.1 Verrucomicrobiales bacterium
GGCGGCTATCAGGAAATGTGGGCAGGCGCGGAATCGCGAAATGGTGCCAGCGCGCTTCAGCAGAGGATCGGAATCGCGGGCGCGAACGGCGAAAAATTCGGCTGGATGACTCGCTGGTCGACCGATCTCGATTCGGGGGATTTCGATCTCTTTGAAGAGCTGGAAGACGCCGTGTTTTTCCTCCGCCCGAATGAGCAGCTGCTGGTCACGCTCGGGAAACAGAAAATCCCGTTCACGCGCTCGATTGCCGAGCCAAATTTTGAGCGCTTCGCTTTCGATCGCCCTCTCGTCGTCAACCAGATCGGGCCGAGGCGAAATTTTGGTCTGCTGGCGGCGCATCGCGGTGAAATCCTCGAATGGCGGACTGGCGTCTTCACCTCAGCTCAGTCGGGCGAGGAACGTTGGCCAGCCTTCGACGGCGGAACGATCTGGTATGCCGGCCTGACGCACGAGCTCGGTCACGACCTCGGCGAGCTGCGTTTCGACGCGCTCTACCACAACGACGACGTCAACAGCGAGGGGATCGACGGCTGGGACCGGATGCTGGCGGCGAGCTTCCTGACCGAACACGAAAATCTCCGTTTCGAGGCCGAGGCAATCTGGGGTGCCGGGGTCGAAATGGGCGGCGAAACCTACGAAGACGTCTGGGGCCTAGCGGTCCAGCCATCGCTGCGGATCACCGATTCGATTCAGTGGTTCTGGCGCTACCAGTACGCCTTCGGCAACGGCGGACTCAAGCTTTACAAGGGCACAATTCTGCCTCCGCCGGGTGGCCGCGCTTTCGGTCGGAGTTGGCACGCGCTCGGGACGGGCGTCGTCGTGGATTTGCCGAAAATCCCGAGCAGCCGGCTTGTCGCAGGCGTCGAGTGGGCGAATCTCGATCGCGTCGAAGGCCGTGGCGAGTTTGACGGGTGGACGGTCTACGCGGGTTTCCGTTTCCGGCTTTGACCCTTTTCAAGAGTCGTCCGCAGAGTCGTAAATCCGGGCGATCTCGAGAAAAATCGCCTCCAGCCGCTTGTAGTAAGCCTCGTCGCCAATTTCCTCTCGTTTTGCGCGGACTTTTTCGACCTCGCGCTCCAGATCGTTTCGGCGGACGCGGAGTTCGGCGCTCAGCGCGCGATCGATCTCATTCGGCACGAGGTGAAAATTCCGAGCGCGCAAGCCATCGGGCTCGGCGTCTTCGCTCGTCTTTTTGACGACTCGCAAGCCCTCGAACCAGTCGCCGCGCGTGCCCTTGCCGTCGCCGTTGTCGTCGATCAGCGCATGCTCAGTCGCGAGCCGGCCTTCCTTCTCGAAATACTCAGCCGTGTGGCTCGAAGCCAGCAGAAACGCTTCGAGAATCGAGACTTGGTCATCCTTGTTCAAGTCCGCCGATTCGCTCTGAAGCGCCGCCGCGAGAAAGCCGCCGAAATGGCTGAAATTCAGCTCGTTTCCAGATTTCGTCGCCGAGATCACGACGCGGTTTTCGCCTGCAATCGCTGGAACGAACGGCGAGCTGGCGCTGGCGGTGTTGATGAAAATCAGCGGCTTCTCAAACGGCGCGAGCCACTCTTTCAACTCGTCAGCGGACACGTCCAACCCGGCGAGATTGAATTTCGCCACACGCCCGTCGTAAGTCCCGTGGCCGATGAGCACGATCCAGAATTCGCTCGGAGGAACCGCGATCGCCGTCTCGATCACGGCCTGAATTCCCTCGCGATCGGTCGCGCGTTTGACTTCGAGATCGCCAGCAGCTGCTGCGGCTTCCCACTGCGCAGCGGAGGTTCCAAACCCTTCGATAAACTCGGCGTCGCCCTCGGCTCCCGTGATGATCAGCATCTGGCGAGTCTCCTGCGCGTTCAAGTTCGCAACTGCCAGAAGAGCCAGGAAGATCGTAAGCTGAATTCTCATGTCCGATTTCCATCAGCAGAAACGCGGGCGCGAATCCCGTCAATCCAGATTGAGCCTCTTTCTCAGCCGCAATTGCCAGGCTCAGCGCTCCCGAAGCGCGTTGTGGCGCACGCGATGGAACGGCTTCAGCAAATATTGAAGGACGGTCCGCCGCCCCGTCAGCACGTCGACCTCCGCGACCATGCCGGGGATGATCGGCAGCGTTTTGCCGTCTTTCGTTTTCAGCTCGCCGGCCTTTTTCCGCACTTTGATCTGATAATAGTGCTCGTGGTCGATCTCGTCCTCGATCGTGTCCGCGCTGATGTGTTCGACCACGCCTTCAAGCCCGCCGTACATCGCGAAATCGTAAGCCGTGAATTTCAGGGTCGCCGTCTGGCCCGGATGCAGAAACGCGATGTCCGAAGGTCGGATTTTCGCTTCGACCAGGACGCTTTCGTCGTCAGGAACGATGTCGACGATCGGCTCGCCAGGCTGCACGACACCGCCCGTCGTCGTTGCGTGGACGTGGTTGACGATGCCGTCGACCGGTGAGCGGACGACTGTCCGGCGGACGCGATCCTGGCGGCCTGTTAGAGTCTGTTCGAGGCTTTCAATCTTGCCTTTGGTCTCGTTGTAAAGCGCCATTGCCTCGCTCTGGAACTTGGCGGTGATCTCCGTGATCTTGCCATCCAGTTCGCTGACTTCTCGCTCCAAGCGCATCTGATCGACTTTCGAAACGATGTTCCTTTCGACCAACGGCACGGTCATCGTGAGTTCGTCCAAGGCGAGTCGATGACTGTTGCTGAGAGTTTTGGTTTGCTCGGCGAGATCATCCTGGCGCTTGTCGAAAAGTGCGGTTTCGCGCTCAATCAAGTCGGGCCGCATGTCGTCCGGAAACTCGATTTCGCCTCGGCCCTCGCCTTCGGCCTGGAGGCGAGAGAGCAAGGCTACCAGCGCGTCAACTTGGGTCAAATTTTCCTGATACGATGCGTTTGAGAGTGTGTCGTCGATCCTTGCGAGGACGTCGCCGGTCAGGACACGATCACCTTCGGACACGAGCATTTCGGCGATGATCCCGCCTTCGAGATTCTGGACAGTCTGGACCGAAGCGGACGGAATCACCTTTCCAGCTCCTTTGGTCACCTCATCCAGTTCGGCTTCCGAGGCCCAGTAGATGAAACCCCCTATGATTGCGGCGATGAGCCAGAGGAGCAGGTTTGCGCCGGTGACGCGATCCCGAAGCAGCGCGGAACGGGCGTTGCGGGCGAAGTCTAGTTCTTCCGGGTAGAGAGGGCGTTCTGTCATAATGGACGCTGGTTTGGGTAAAATGCCGTCGGGACATCATTGTCGAAAAGCGGTTCCGGTGGCGGGCTGAATTCCGGCTGAGGCGAGTGATCAGCGTAGAGAGCGACTCCCTCGGCAGCAGCGGGGGGGGCTTGCCGTGGATTCGCGAAAGTTGCCATCGGATACTCGGGCTCGGCCTGGACCTGCCGCACCGGCGGCGGAGCGGGAGCACGAACCGGTGCCGGTGCACGAACCGGAGCCGGTGGTTTCTCCTTTTTTGCCATGACTTGATCTTTCGGACCGTCGGCGATGACTTTTCCGCCACTGATCACGATAACGCGGTCGACGAGTGCGAGCACCGAGCGTTTGTGGGTGGCGACGATCATCGTTCGCTCAGGATTGATCTTGAGATAAGCGTCGAGCTGAGCCAGCAGCTGCTGTTCGCTGTTGTGGTCCATCGCGCTGGTCGGTTCGTCAAAAACGAGGAGTTTCGGCTCTTCGAGCAGGGCGCGGGCGATGCTCAAAGCCTGGCGTTGGCCGCCGGAAAGCGACTTCCCCCCTTCGGCGACGGCATGATCGACTCCACGCGGAAGCGAGCGGATGAATTTGTCCAAACCAGCGCGTTTGACCGCGATCCAGAGTGCTTCGTCGCTCGCCCAGGGGCAACCGCCTTTGAGATTCGAACGCAACGTTCCAAACAGCGGCGTCGGGTCTTGCGGGACGTAGCCCAGGTTTCGACGAAGCTCAGCCGGATCAAGCTGGCGGGTGTCAATTCCGCTGATGTCGATCCGGCCCGAACCCGGAAAATACAGCCCCATCAAGAGACGAAGGAAGGTGCTTTTGCCGGATCCGATTTCGCCGAGAATCGCGACCCGTTCGCTAGGCCTGATTTCGAGATTGACTCCGTTCAGGATCGCGTCGCCAGCTTCCTGACCGTAGTCGAAATGAACTTCGTGGCTTTGAACCAGCGGCCGGAATTGACTGAGCGAAATGTACTGAGCGCCGCGGTCACGCTCGGACGGAGCTTCCATGATCTGGTTGAGGCCTTTGAGCGCGCGTCGCGATTGTTGGAGGCGAGTCAGGAGGCTGGCGATCATCGTTAGCGGAGCCATGGCGCGTCCAGCGAGGATGACGCAGGCGATCATCGCGCCCATCGACATTGCTTCGGCGCGAACCTGAAAAAACGCGACAATGACGATGCTCACGGTGACCATCTGCTGGAGAAAGGTGGTCATGTTGAGCGCGAGTTGCGAAAAGTTTCGGGACTGTCCGTCGGCCTTGGCGCAGACGTGGACGGCTTCTTCCATCCGACTTTGGAGCTCAGATTCGCTGCGAGTCGCCTTGACGGTTTCCATGGCGTTGACGCTCTCAACAAAAAGAGCCTGGCGCTGGTTTCCTGCGAGGTAGCTTTTGCTCACCGCGCGGCTGATCGGAAATTGCATCAGCGCACCGAAGAGCAGGGCGAAGATGGCACCGGCAAGAAGTGGGATCGCAACGGGTCCGCCTAGGAGGAACACAATTCCGGCGAAGACGAACACGAAGGGCAGGTCGCAGAGGGCGGCGATTGTGGCGCTGGCGAAGAACTCACGCAGACCTTCGTAGGAACGCGCCTGACCGGCCAGCGCTCCGGACGAAGCCGGTTTTGCTGCGAATTGCATTCCGAGCACCTTCGCAAAGAGATCGCCGCCGAGCACGAGGTCGATTCGATGCCCGGCGCGATCGACGAAAAACGTTCGCAACGTGCGAAGCGCGAATTCGAGCACGAACGCGGCCACTGCGCCCGCCGCGAGCGCCCAGAGAGTGTCGATCGCCTGATTGGGAACGACGCGATCGTAGACGTTCATGATGAAGAGTGACGAAGTGATCGCGAGAAAATTGATGATGACCGAGGCAAAGCCGACCCGTGAGTAGGCCCCGCGAAATCGCCAGAGCGTGCCCCAGAACCAGCTGCGTTTCGGCGGCGGCGGCGCGAAATCGGCGCGCGTTTCAAATTCGTAGGTCGGCTTCACCAGAATCGCGTAACCGGTGTAAACCTGGACGAGTTTCTTGATTTCGATTTCCTGAACCCCGCCACCTGCGTTGCAGACTGAGATGTCAGCGATGCCGCCCTTCTTGAAGCCGAGCAGGACGACGCAATCGCCATTTTCAAGCAGCAAAATCGCTGGCAGCGTCGCGTGGTGTAGTTGCTGGAAAGAACGATTGATCACGCGAGACGTGAAGCCGCAGCGTTCTGCGGCGCGTTCAAAAAGTTCGGGAGTGAGGAGACCGCCCGGCGTGGGCAAACCGTGCACGGCACCGGCTAGATTGACAGGGCGGCCGTGTACTTGGCCGAGAAAGCTAAGCGCTTGGAGGAGCGGGTCGTGGTTCATGGTCTGGTCTGGCACGGGACACCGGAGCAGGGACACCGGAGATAATTAGGCTGCCACGATTATTCGAAAACACAAAGTTTATATTATGAAAATTATAGTTGTTATAATAATTCACTTGAGCTAATCTTGGTCCAGACCATGAAAACAACCTTCCCTTCGGCAACGGCCGGGGCTGGTAACAGAACTGCCATACTCCTCATTTCCTTGGGCGTGTTCTGTGTATCCGCGTCGGCACAATCTCTGGACCATGCTGTCCGGTTAATGCTCTACAACGAGCCTGAAATCCAAGCTGCAAACTTCGATCGCCTCAGCGCGCATGAAGATTGGAAAATCGCTCGCGGCGATCTTAGACCCCAGATTAGCCTCGATGGCTCAGCGGGTTACCTTCAACGAGATCGATCGACCGATGGCCTCGTTCAATCGACTGGTGACGGTTTGATGAGTCGTCAAATTGGCGTTTCGATCCGTCAATTGCTCTACGATGGCGGGACGGCCCGCGAACAGACTGAGGCCGCGGTAGATGGCGAGCTGGCGCAGGAATTGGTTGAGCGCAGCATGCTGGAAAGCCGCGTTGTCGACCTTTGCGAAGTCTATTTCGAAGTGCTCCGATCACGGGAGCAAGTCCGCGAGGCGCAGGCCCACGTGAATCGCCACAAGGACATGCGCGACATGATCAAGGCGCGAGCAGCTGCTGACGGCAACCGGGCGGATTTGGCGCTGGTCGACGGGCGGCTGAGCCTCGCGGTCAACGCGATGGACGGCCAGCAACTGGCGCTTGAGAACTCGCTGATCCGATTTGTGCGGCTGACCGGCCAGCCAGCCAGCCGACTGGAGCGTCCGGAGGTTCCAGGCGTACCGCCTCGCCAAGGCGATTTGGATTTGACCCGGAACTGGGATTTTCTCGCGGCACAGGCGGTGCTCGAAGCGGCGGTGCACAAGTTCGAGAGCACCAAGGGGAATCGCAGGCCGAAAGTTTACCTCGATGCTGGCGGAAGTGTTGGCGAGGACGTGCAAGGAATCAAGGGGCAGGATAACGAAGCGCGGGCAATGATCACGATGTCCTGGGATCTTTACAACGGCGGCTCGAACAAGGCGCTGACGAAACGCGAGCACTGGCAGGTGCGCAAAGCCCAGGAGTTGCTCCGCGCAGCGAGCGAAGAAGCGAACTATCGTGCTTCCCTTCTTTGGAAGGAGCGCGAGGGCTCAAAATCATCGGTAAATTCGCTCGGCGATTATGTTCGGCGTCTGGAGGGCGTGTTGGCTGACTATCAAGAGCAGTTCAAAGTCGGCAGACAGGAGTTGCTCAACATTCTTGACGTCCAGGGCGAACTCCACGGAGCGCGTAACAAATGGATCGATGCGCAGTACAACGTGAACACCTCAGCGTATCGAATCTGGGGCGTTCAGGGACGACTGACCGCGACGATCATCGGCGATGAGGATGTTCAGGCATATTTTGACCGAAATCCTGACCGTGAAGAGGTCCCGCAGAACCTGCGTCCGGTCGGTGCGCTGGTGTCCTCCGCGAGTCCAAGGGCCACGACCCAGATCGCGGATGTCAGTCGCGAAGACTTTGTCAGAGCCCAACAGGATGGCCGGATTTCGCCCTCAACATCTGCGAGTTGGCCTCGCGAAGGCCCTGCGCCGCCGAAGCTGAAATCGAAACGAAAGTTCCGCCTCAACCCCTTTGCTAAGTGAGTTAACGAGCATCCAAACCAATTTTTTTCCAGTCTCAGCCAGAACCTGAACCATGAAATACCAAATAGTCATCAATGACGCCAGTGGAGAGACCCGCGTTCAAAAGGAAGCCGTAAGTGGCGATGTGATTCGCGTCGAAGCCGGAGACACCATCCTCGTTTTGGACGAAAACGGCGCCCCGGCGACCGGCACAAAAATGCTGCCAGACGGCAGCGATCTAATTATCGAGTTTCCGGGCGAAAATATCGCCGTCACGCTGGACGAATATTTTTCGTCAGGCGGCGAAGGTGCGCCGATTCATCTCAATCTCGCTCCTGGCTATGATTCGGCCACGCTCTACCAATGGCTGGCAAACCGGGGCGCGCCGACGCAAGAACTGCAGCCGGCGACTGGCGAAGGCGGCGGAGAATTTAACGGCGCGGTCGGAGATTTGCCAGAAGGAGGCGACTTCACTTTGATGCGTTTGTCGGATCTTGGTTATGCGAATTTTGAGCAATCGTTTGGCGCGTTTGGCGACGATCTTTCCCGCGAGATCAGTGGTGATCTCACTCCGCCGCCCGAAGGATTCGGCGGCTCAAATTCGAACTCTGAGCCCACTGATTCGGACTCCCAAGCAAACTCCAACGACGACGATGACGAGCAGTCGGCTGATGGTGGTGAATCGGTTTCTACCATTTCGACTCCATCGATTCCACTTCCGAATCAAGCGCCGGTGGCCGTCAATGACGTCGCGAGTACGTCTGAGGATTCGGCGGTGATCATTGATCTGCTCGGCAACGATTACGATCCGGATGGCGATCCGATTTCCATCGTCTCCGCTCAAGCCGGCAACGGCTCCGTGGTCGTTCATTCCAACGGCACGGTGACCTACACGGCTAACCCGAATTTTAACGGGACGGACACGATCATCTATCGGATCACGGATCCCAGCGGCGCGACTGACACGGCCTCAGCGACCGTGAACGTCGCCCCAGTGAACGATCCGCCAGTCGCAGTCGACGATGTCGCGACGACGGACGAGGACACGCCGATTCTCGGGCTCGATGTGCTCGCGAATGACGTCGATATCGATGGTGATCCGCTCACGGTGACTTCGGCGACGGCGCCGAATGGGACCGTCACGATCAACCCGGACGGAACGCTCAATTACACGCCGGATCTGAATTACAACGGCCCTGACACGATCACCTACACGATTAGCGATCCGAGCGGAGCCACTTCGACGGCGACCGTCGCGGTGACCGTCAATTCCGTGAACGACGCGCCCGTGGCGGCTGACGATGCTAACGCGCTGGCAGAGGACGACGTGGCGGCAGCGACGGGGAATGTGTTAGGAAATGACACCGATGTCGATGGCGATCCTCTCGCTGTTTCCGAAGTCGATGGGGTGGCCGGAGACGTCGGCGCGGGCGTGGTCGGAACCTACGGTACGATCACGATCAACGCGGACGGAACCTACTCGTACGCCCTCGATAACGGCAACCCGACGGTACAGGCGCTCGCGGTAGGAGAGACCCTGACAGAGACCTTCAACTACACGGCGGATGATGGCGCTGGGGCGTCGGATTCGGCAACGTTGACGTTGACAATCAATGGGACCAACGACGCGCCGGAATCCAATCCGATTGGTGGAACGCCGGGCGTCGATCCCGGGGTTTACGACGATGCTGACTCGATCGATGAGGACGACGCGACTCCAGCGACCGGCAACGTGCTGGCGAACGATCGCGACCCTGACACGAGCGACACGTTGAGCGTGAGCGAGGTCAACGGTGTGGCGGGCAACGTCGGCGCGGCGGTGACCGGCAGCTACGGATCGGTCACGATCGCGGCGGACGGAACCTACTCGTACGCGCTCGACAACGGCAACGCGACGGTGCAGGGGCTCGGCGTCGGGCAGAGCATCACGGACACCTTCACCTACACTGCCGATGACGGCAACGGCGGCTCGGCTTCGGCGACGTTAACGATCACGATCGACGGAACCAACGACGCGCCAGCAGCTGCTGACGATGTTTACACCGGAACCGAGGATGTTGCGTTTACCAGTGTGCTAGGCGTTGACGATGTGCTTCAGAACGACAGCGACATCGATGGCGACACGCTGACGGTCAACACCACGCCGGTCAGCGGACCGAGCAACGGAATCCTCGTGCTGAACGCGGACGGGACTTTCACCTACACGCCAAACGCGAATTTCAACGGTCCGGACAGCTTCGTTTATGAGGTGAGCGACGGAAACGGCGGGACGGCGCAGGCAACCGCGACGATTAACGTGGCGGCGGTGAACGACGCACCGGTCGCGGTCGATGACGTGGCGGCGACGAACGAGGACACGCCGATTCTCGGCCTGGATATTCTCGGAAACGACAGCGACGTCGACGGCGATCCGCTGACTTTCGTGGCAGTGCCGACTGCTCCGAATGGGACGGTCGTGGTGAATTTTGACGGGACGATCAACTACACGCCGGACCCAAATTTTAATGGGGTCGACACGATCACCTACACGATTCAGGATCCGAGCGGCGCGACGGACACGGCGACGGTCACGGTAACCGTTGATCCTGTGAATGATGCACCCGTCGCAACTGACAACACCTACGCGGGAACCGAAGACGTGACCGTGAACGGCAATCTCATCACGGAGGACACCGGCGACGGAGTCGACAACGACATCGAAGGATCACCGTTGAGCGTGACCCAGTTTACGGTGGGCGCGGCGACCTACGCGGCGGGAACGACCGTGAATTTCGCCGAGGGCGACCTCACGATTAATGGCGATGGTTCCTTCTCGTTTGTGCCAGCGGCTGATTACAATGGGCCGGTCCCGGTGGCGACTTACACGCTGAGCGACGGCTCCCTGACGGACACGGCGACGCTCGGAATCAGCTTAGCAGCGGTGAACGATGCCCCGGTGGCGACGAACGATGTCTACGCTGGAACCGAAGACGTGACTGTGAGCGGAAACGTGATCACGGACAACACCGGCGCGGGTGTCGACAGCGATGTGGACCTCGACGCGCTCAACGTAACGCAGTTCGTGATCGGCGCGACGACCTACGCGGCTGGGACGACAGTGAACCTCGCCGAGGGCGATTTCACGATCAACGGCGACGGCTCGTTCACGTTCGTGCCGGTCGCGAATTACAACGGCCCTGTTCCAACAGCGACTTACACCTTGAGTGATGGCGTGCTGACGGACACCGCGACCCTTGGCGTCAATCTGGCGGCAGTGAACGACGCGCCTGTCGCGACGGATGATGTCTACACTGGAACCGAAGATGTCACCTTGAACGGAAACGTGATCACCGACAACACCGGCGCAGGAGTCGATAGCGATGTGGATCTCGACGCCCTCAATGTGACTCAATTCACGATCGGCGCTTCCACCTACGCGGCGGGGACGACCGTAAATCTGGCGGAAGGTGATTTGACGATCAATGGCGATGGTTCGTTTAGCTTCGTGCCAGCTGCGGATTACAACGGAGCGGTTCCGAACGCGGTTTACACCTTGAGCGACGGTTCGCTGACCGACACGGCGACACTCGGAATCAGCTTAGCTGCGGTGAACGATGCTCCGGTGGCGACGAACGATGTCTACGCTGGAACTGAGGACGTTACCGTGAGCGGCAACGTGATCACAGACGACGCTGGCGCGGGCGTCGACAGCGACGTGGACCTCGACGCGCTGAGCGTAACGCAGTTTGTGATCGGCGCGACGACCTACGCGGCGGGGACGACGGTGAATCTCGCCGAGGGCGATTTTACGGTCAACGGCGACGGCTCGTTTACGTTCGTGCCAGTCGCGAATTACAACGGCCCGGTTCCAACAGCGACGTACACTTTGAGCGATGGCGTGCTAACGGATACGGCGACACTCGGGATCAGCCTCGCCGCAGTGAACGACCCGCCAGTGGCGACGGACAACACCTACTCTGGGACCGAAGACGTGACCGTGAACGGCAACGTGATCACGGACAACACCGGCGCGGGCGTCGACAGCGACATCGAGGGCTCGCCGCTGAGCGTGACTCAGTTTGCGATCGGCGCGACGACCTACGTTGCAGGAACGACGGCGAACCTGGCGGAAGGCGATCTCACGATCAATGGCGACGGCTCCTTCAGTTTTGTGCCGTCGGCGAATTACAACGGCGCGATTCCAGCAGCGACCTACACGCTGAGTGACGGCGCGCTGACGGACACCGCGACACTTGGGATCAACCTAGCAGCTGCTGACGATCCCCCTGTGGCGACGGACGACGTCTACGCCGGAACCGAGGACGTCACCGTCAGCGGAAACGTGATCACCGACAACACCGGCGCGGGTGTCGACAGCGACATCGAAGGTTCGCCGCTGAGCGTGAGTCAATTCACGGTCGGCGCAGCGACTTATGCGGCAGGGACGACCGTGAATCTGGCCGAGGGCGACTTGACGATTAACGGCGATGGTTCCTTCACGTTTGTTCCGGTCGCGAACTACAACGGGCCGGTTCCAGCGGCGACTTACACCTTGAGCGATGGCGCCCTGACCGATACCGCGACACTCGGCATCAGCCTGGCAGCGGTGAACGACGGGCCGGTGGCGACGGACAACACCTACGTTGGATCCGAAGACACGACTCTCAACGGCAACATCATCACCGACAACACCGGCGCAGGTGTCGACAGCGATCTCGAAGGCGACCCGCTCAGCATCACTCAGTTTACGATCGGCGCCGCGACCTACGCAGCGGGGACGACCGTGAACCTGGCCGAGGGCGATCTCACGATCAACGGCGATGGCACGTTCAGCTTCGTCCCGGTCGCGAACTACAACGGCCCGGTTCCGGCGGTAACCTACACCCTGAGCGATGGTTTGCTGACGGACACGGCGGCGCTCGGAATCAGCTTAGCAGCGGTGAACGACCCTCCGGTGGCGACGAATGATGTCTACGCAGGAACCGAGGACGTCACCGTGAACGGCAACGTGATCACCGACAACACCGGCGCTGGAGTTGACAGCGATCTCGAAGGCGATCCGCTGAGCGTAACCCAGTTTGTCGTCGGCGCCGGAACCTACACGGCGGGAGACACCGCGAACCTGGCTGAAGGCGATCTCACGATCAACGGAGACGGCTCCTTCAGTTTCGTTCCAGCCTCAAATTACAACGGCCCGGTCCCGGCGGCGACCTACACTCTGAGCGACGGTTCGCTGACGGACACGGCGACTCTCGGCATCAGCCTGGCCTCAGTGAACGACGCGCCGGTGGCCACCAATGATGTCTACGCGACTAACGAAGACACCACTCTGAACGCGAACGTCATCACCGACAACGCCGGCAGCGGAATCGACAGCGACCCGGACGGCGATGGCCTGACAGTGACACAATTCGTAGTCGGCGCCTCGACCTACGCAGCGGGTGCGACGGCGGTTCTCGCCGAGGGTAGCCTGACGATCAACGGCGACGGCTCGCTCGTGTTCGTTCCGGCAGACGACTTCAACGGCCCTGTTCCGGCAGCGACCTACACCTTGAGCGACGGCGTCTTGACCGACACCGCGGTGGTCAACATCTCGGTGGATCCAGTCGCCGATCCGCCCGTGGCGACGGACAACACCTACGTTGGCACGGAAGACGTCGTCTTGAACGGCAACGTCATCACGGACGACGCCGGCGCGGGCGTGGACAGCGATGTGGAGGGCGATCCTCTCAGCGTAACCCAGTTCGTGGTCGGAGCTTCGACCTACGCCGCTGGAGCGACTGCGAATCTGGCCGAGGGCGATCTCACGATCAACGGCGATGGCACGTTCACCTTCAGCCCGGCTACCGATTACAACGGACCCGTCCCCGCCGCGACCTACACGCTCAGCGACGGGGCCTTGACCGACACCGCCGCGCTGAACATCTCGCTGGACCCGGTCAACGATGCCCCGGTCGCCAACAACGATCAGCTCTCCGCAACGCTGATTGAAACCCAAACCATCAACCTTGTCGACAACGACACCGATGTCGACGGACCGGCTCTGGACATCGCCACGATCGATCTCGATCCGGGAACGGTGGGCATCCAGGACACGTTGACCGTCGCCGGCGAAGGCGAGTGGCAAACCGACGGACTAGGAAACGTGGTCTTCACCCCGGAGGTCGGGATCGACACCCAGCCGAGCGCAATCAACTACACGATTCAGGATACTTCGGGCGCGATCTCAAACATCGCTTCGATTCAGCTGGAATTCGTCACCGTCGACATCTGGTTCGGCAACGACAACTCCGGGAGCGTCGACCCCACCGAATTCACCCAGTCGCGCGATCTGATTTCCGGCACCGCAGATTTGATCGACTTCGGAAATTCGATTGGCGCGAACGCTGCGCTGTTCTCTTGGTCTGACACCGGTCAGCAGACGGTCAATTTTCCGCTGACGAACGACAAGGCGCAATTCGTGGACGACAGCGCTAACAACTACACTCAATCCTTCTCCGGAGGAACTGACATCGGGGACGCGATCACCTACGGCGCGGCCCTCATCGGCAACCCCGCCAACGGCGCGCGCGCGGGTGTTCCTCAGGTGCTCGTGATCCTCACCGACGCTTTCGATTATCAAATCACAGGCGATGCGAGTCTTGCGGCGGATGCAGCAGCTGCCAAAGCGGCCGGAATTACGCTCGTTATCGTTGCGATTGACGCCGCAACAGTCAACCCGGTGGCGCTGGCGCTTCTAGCAGACGCTGCTTCGACCGACGACAACGGAGATCCGCTTTTGCTTTCGGCAGCGACCTACGCGGACATCGACGCCGCCGATATGCAGGCTCTGATCGACACAATCGCGCTCGAAGCCTCTCAGTTGCCGCCCGTGGTCATCGACCTCGACGGCGACGGGGTTGAGTTTAGCGGAATCGAGGACGGAATTCTTTTCGACGCCGATGACGATGGCGTGCAGGAACAAGTCGCTTGGGCAGGCCAGGATGACGCGGTCCTCGTTTACGATCACAACGCCAACGGACAGGTGGACGACCGCAGCGAAATCGCGTTTGCCGACTACTCGTCGACACCCGGCGCGACTGATCTCGAAGGTCTGCGGCATTTCGATACCGACGGCGATTTGATGCTGACGGCGGACGACGCGGAGTTCGAGTCGTTTCATCTCTGGCAGGACGCCGATGGCGACGGCTTGGTCGGCGCGGGCGAGTTTCGGAGTTTGTCGGACGCTGGCGTTGAGTCGATTGGCTTGGTCAACGATGGCCAGAGCTACAGCGCGGCGAACGGCGACGTGCTGGTTCACGGCGAGTCCGAGGTGCAATTCGCGGACGGCTCCACCACAGCAGCTGCTGACGCGAGTTTCGGTTACGTCGAGGCGAACAGCCTGGTCGAGCCTGCTGGTTCGGACGCGCCACTTGAGATTGTATCGAACAGCGGAACTCTGGTGAATCTCGACGAAGCTCCGCCTGTCGCTGAACCGATCATTCAACCCGACGCTGTTGAAATTGAATCGGTCGAATCGACTCCGCCGCCGATTCCAGGAGACGATGGCCAGGCGGCAGCGGCAGCAGCTGCGATGTGATCGAACGCGTCGCTACTCGCCAACCCAAGCAGCAGCCGTCAATTCTTTCAGCCTGGCCACGTCGGTCGCCGTCGTCTTTGCGACGAAGCCCTGTTTGTGGGCGAAGTGCACGTCGTCTTCGCTCTCAATCCGGGTAAAATTCAGGCGAAGGTCGTCGTTGTTTCGCGAAAGGCCGTAGCCCGCGCCACGGCGATCCGGATAGATCAAAGCGGCTACCGATTTGGCCTCGCCAATCGAATCCAGATACCGGCCCATCCCGCCGGACGGCTCAACCGGCATTGGCTCGGTTCTCGGCAGGAACAACGCCTTGAACTCGCCCAATTCCCAGATCTCGGCGTGCGTCCCAATGTAGGCGAGTCGCTCGCGCAGGCTTCCGATGTAGTCGAGGAGATCGCCGCCGATCCAGGACATCACCTCATAAAGTGTGTCGCCGCGATCCAGGCGTTTCGACATCGCGAAGCGGCGCAAAAAGGTCACGTCGATCGGCGAATTCAGTTTCGTCACGATGTTTCGCTCGATCCCGAGCCACTTCGCCGTCCCGTTCGCGCCGCGGGTGTCGAACCATTCGGCCGGCTCAAGCCAATCGCAGAAGAGTCTGGCATCCTCGTAAATTCCGAGGTGTTTCAGGACTAACGAAAGCGCGCAGATCGGCTCGTGATCGCGTGGAAACTGGTGATGGTCGAAGTTGTTGCGATGCGGTGCGTGCTCGCCGCCGACGTCAACGATTATGGTGGCCAGGTTGTCGAGATCCGTCTGCGTTGGCTCACGCCGTACGATCGGGACACCGTGTTTGGCGGCCAGAATGCAACAGGCGAGAAAATCGTCTTTGTGGGCTCCGCCGGGGTGAGTCAGGATCAGTTCGATGGCCATTTGAGCGACGTTAGGCGAGCCAGCAGCTGCTGCAACCTTTCAACGAAATCGCAAGTCGGTGTGAATCAGGGCTTTGGGAGGGATCTGGGAGTGAACTACGAAAACTATTGATTTTTCTAAGTATTATGGAACTTATGATTAAAATCCGGTCCTTGCCCCATGATTTCCTCTTGTAAACCCGCGTCGTTTTCCCGTGCGTTCTCTTTTTTGGAGGCGCTGATCGCCATCGCTGTTCTCGGTGTCATCGCATCCGTTGCGATGATGGGCGTGGGCAAAATCCGCGAATCTTCACAGCGAACGAAGCTCGATTCCGACATCACGACGGTCAATCACGCAGTCAAAATTTACCTGACCAGCGGAGGGAACCTGACGGGCGTGACCCAGCCGCAGGCGATTCTTGATAAGCTGAAAACGAAGCGAACTGCGGAAGAAGCCGCAAAATACGCGGGGCTGCGGAGCACGATGATCGACAAGCGCTTGCAGGCGGTTTTGATCCCGGATCCGTCCTCGGGTGATCCGCGAGCGGTCTGGAATTTGGACAAGAACCGGTTTGAGGTCGCGACCAGCGGCGTCGGCGTGATTTCGTTCCAGATCAACCCGGCTCTGGCGGCTAACGACTACGGCGAGGAGGCGCGCGCCGGTTCAGCGATCGACTATAATCCGAGCGATGGCTGGATCTGGACTTTTGTCGACACTCCGGGCGCGATCCCGCCAGGCCCGGACGAAATCCCGATTGGCGGCGGCGACCCGCTTCCGCCAGACCCGCCAGGCAGCCCGACGCGCTTGGCGATGCCGGGGCTTTCGCCTCCGGGCGGCGAGTTTCCCTACCCGCAGTTTCCGCTCGTGGTCACGATCACGAACCCGAATGACTCGGCGATTTCCGATCTTTACTGGGCAACCGAATGGTCAGGCGCTAGTGGAATCAGCTGGCAGCCGTACACCGGCCCGGTTTCGATTCAGCCTGACCAGCAGCTGCTGGCCTACGCGTTGTCGACGGATCCCGGTTACTACAGCAGTTACTCGATCGGCGCGAATTTCGTTTCGGCTCCGGTGCAGTTGCAGGAGCCGACGATCACGGCCTCGGCATCCCAGCTCGATCTGGAAACGAATCTGCCGGTTACGATTTCGATCAGCGACCCGAATCCGCCGGCCGAGCCGCACGAATTGCAATGGCGAATGGCAGGCGGCAGCTGGCAGACCTACACGGGTGCCTTCGATGTTCTTCCGCAAACCTACGCAGCCGGTTTCACGATCGAGACGCGAGCTTACGCAACGAGCCCGGGTTACGTGGACAGCACGGAGGCTAGCCTGATTTTGCCGATCAAATTGATGATGCCGGTGATCACGCTGAGCGATCCGGAATTCACGCAGTCGATCCCAACGATCACGGTTTCGCTGAGCAATCCGAATCCGGCGGGTTCGTCCTCACCGAAGTACAAAATCAAGAATCTGGAGACCGGTTCGGAAACGGGTTGGATCGTTTTCTCAGCAGATTTCGATCTCACGGTTGCCGAGTATCCGGATGGTTTTGAACTCACGGCTTACAATAATCCGGATGCGCCGAATTACATGGAGAGTGACCAGACGACGTCGAATGCGAGTTCATTTTTCGGCACGGGGATCGACGGCTACACGATCTTCGTTCTCGACGTTTCCGGCTCGATGAATTGGAACGGTCGGATCGCTCAGATGACGGCGGAGGTGGTCAGCGCGCTGAACGATTATCCGGCGACTGGGAAATTCGCGATCGTGAAATTCAGCAGCGAGGCGAGCGTTGTTTACCCATGGAGCGATGCAACGGCGTCTAACATTTCGGCGGCGATCGCGGCGACGAACGCGATTACGGCTGGTGGTTCGACGAATTATTCGGACGCGCTCGACGACAGCCTGACAATCATCCAAGCGGCGGGAGATGTGAACCAGGTGATCTTCCTTTCGGACGGAAAACCGTCGGCAGGCGACATCTCGACCGCCGGGATTTTGAATCGGGTAACGAGCATCGCTAGCGAGGGTGCTTACGTTGATACGATCGGCTTTCAGATTAATCAGAGCGGTCAGGTGCTTCTTCAAAGCATGGCAGACACAGGCAACGGAACGTTTACACAAGTCGAATGACTCATTCTATTCGGAAATACAAACGCAGTTCGGTTAGCGGGATCTCACTGATTGAGGCAGTCCTCGCAATCGCGATTCTCGGTGTCGTTGCGGCGATCGCGTTTACCAGCACCCAGCGAGTTAACGAGGGAAGTCAGTTAACGAAGCTGCGCTCGGACATTACGACATTGAACCAGGCGATCGAGGTCTACATTTCGAACGGCGGCGATCTCACTGGGATCACAAATCCCCAGGCCGTAATCGATAAGCTGAAAACTCGGCGGACTGCCGAATCGGATGCGGCATTCGCGGGTTTTGGGAATTCGATGATCGACAAGCGGCTGCAGGTTCGGCTTCAGACTTCCGCTGAGGCATCGTCTGACGATCCGCGTGCTGTCTGGAATCCGTCCAGCATTCAGTTTGAAATCGGGACTTCGCAGGTTCCGACGCCGACTTCGTTTGATACGTCGAGCCCGATTTATCAGGCGATGGAGATAAATCACATCACGATTACGGAAACGGATGAGGCGCGCGAGGATCTTGGGATCGAGGTTGAGGTCGATGCGGGGACGAATTTTGACGCGACGGCGGATTCGGTCGATTACAGCTCGGCTGAATTCAGCTCAGCCGAGTCGGCCTCTGCGGAGCTTTCAGTGGCCGAAGAGTTTCTTCCGGGAATCGCTGCTTTTGAGTTGAACGACGCGTTGGCCGCGATCGATTTTGGCGAGGAATTGCGGGCAGACGCGATGATCGACCTGAACGCGGACGACGGCTGGATCTGGGTTTACCAGGATGCGGAAGGTGAAGCGCCTCCCGGGCCCACCGTTGTGCCCATCACTCCAGTTTCAGGAGATCCGCCGGATCCGGTTACGCCGCCGGGAAGGCTGATTCAGCCGACTCTCAATCCGAGTCCAGGGACGTATCCGGGCTCGAATTTTCCGCTCGGCGTGGCGATTGGAAACCCGAATGATCCTGCCTTTTCTGATCTTTTCTGGGCAACCGATTGGTCCAACGGCGGTGGGCTCAACTGGCAGCCGTACGTCTCGCCGGTTTCGATTCAGCCGGGCCAGCAGCTGCTGACTTACGTAAAGTCCACGGATCCTGCTTATCTCGACAGTTACTCGACCGGCGGGGTCTACGATGCATCGGCAATCGCGTTGTCGGCACCGGAGATCATCGCTTCAGCCAGTCAGCTGGATTTGGATTCGAACGAGCCGGTTTCGATCAGCCTCAATGATACCAACCCGTCGGGCACGCCGCTGGAGTTGCAGGTCCGGTTGCCGGGCGGATCCTGGACAGCTTACACGGGAGCCTTCGATGTTCTCCCGCAGGATTATTCGGCTGGTTTCACGATTGAGGCCAAGACCGTCGCTACGACTCCGGCTTACACAGGCAGTCCAGTCTCGAACCTGACTTTACCGATCAAACTCAGCCCACCTGAGATTGCCCTGAGCGATCCGGCGTTCACGCCGACGATCACACAGATCACGGTGACGCTGACGAATACAAATCCGTCCGGCTCATCGACATCGAAATACAAAGTTACGAATCTGGACGATGGGAGCGAGACCAGCTGGATCGCCTACAGCGCGCCTTTCGTGCTGGATGCCACGAGCTACCTGGAAGGCTTCACGGTCACTGCGTTCAACGAGCCAGATCAGCCAAATTACATCGCCAGCGACGAAGTCGAATCGGACGCCGGCTTCTTCGGCATCGAAGTCGACGGATTTACGATCTTCGTGCTCGATGTTTCCGGCTCGATGAGTTGGAACGACCGAATCGGCCAGATGAAGGCCGAAGTGGTCAACACGCTGAATAATTACGATCCAAACGGGAAATTCGCGATTGTGAAATTCAGCGGCAGCGCCAGCACGGTCGTTCCCTGGCAGGATGCGACTCCAAGCAACGTCACGTCAGCGATCGCGGCGGTGAACGGGCTTAGCGCAGGAGGTTCGACGAATTACTCGGATGCGCTCGACGACAGCCTGACAATCATCCAGGCCGAAGGCGATGTTGGCCAGGTCATCTTCCTTTCGGACGGAAAACCGACGAGCGGCGACAAGTCGACTGCGGGCATTCTCAATCGGGTGACGAACATCGTGAACGAGGGCGCTTACCTCGATACGATCGGCTTTCAAATCAACTCGAGCGGCCAGGTGCTGCTCCAAAGTATGGCCAACAGCGGCAACGGAACCTTTATCCAGATTGATTAACTGAATCCTGACATGAACACCAAATTCACTTCATCCATTTTCATCCTGGCTGGAATCTCAGCTGGTGCGCTGTTAACGGCCAATGCCGAGGAAACTTTTGCCGAGAAGATTCTGACCAAAGTTGATGCAGATTTCACGGTCTATGAGATCAAGACGAAACTTGAGGCCGAGGCAGACGAGACAGCAGCTCAGGATGCCGATGGCGCGAGTGACGCCCCCGAGGAGGACCTTTCGATCCAGCCACTTGAAGAAGACACGATCGCTAAGATGGAGGCGCTCCTCACGAATGCTGAGCGGATGGCCCAAAAACTCAAAACTCTCAGCGATGGCTCATTCCGCGACACCGAGATCGGAGATTGGAATGCAAAACACAACGAGATAAAGCAGTTGCTGTTTGAAGTCCTTCAGAGCGAAGACAACGGCGAAATCAGCGATGATCTCGCGCCTGTTCTCGAAGCGATCCGTAAGCAATTCAGGCTTGAAGCCGCTGATCTGACCAGCGGCTGAAAACCCGGTCGGGTCACTCCGCTGGAACGGCTTCTTCCTCGACGAGTTCGATCGGCTTGATCGCGCTGGCGATGATCGTCGGTTCCGCGGCGTCTTCTTTTTTGTCGACGGCTGCTGTGCCGGTTCCGATCGCGATCAGCTGGGAAACGGTGACGAATTTGTAGCCCTTCGCCATCAGGCGATCGAGCGCGGACGGCATCGCATCGATTGTCGGTTTGTGGATGTCGTGCGCTAGGAGAATTCCGCCGTTGCCGGTTCCGGAGACGAGGCGGTCGGCGACGACCGAAGCGCCAGGACGCTTCCAATCCATGGGGTCGACCGACCACATGATCGTTGGGTAGCCGTATTCCTGTTTGATCCAGTTCTTGAGATTCGAGTTCACCGCACCGTAGGGCGGCCGCCAGAGTTTCGGCGCGATTCCGGTGGCGGCGACGATCGCGTCACGGCTGTCGTTGAGTTCCTTGCGGACAGCGGCTTGGGAAACCTTCGTCATGTCGCCATGCGTCCAGGTGTGATTGGCGATTTCATGGCCTTCGGCGACCATCCGGCGGAGAATTCCGGGATGGTTTTTGCTGTTCGGACCAACGACGAAAAAGGTCGCTCGAATGTTGCGCTGCTTGAGCATGTCCAGCAGGCGCGGCGTGTTGGTCGGGTGCGGCCCGTCGTCGAAAGTCATCGCGATGTAGGGCTGGCTCATCGCGACTCGCGAGTAGCTCGTGCCGGGCAGCGCGGCTGGCGGTTTTGGAACGGCGGGTGCCTGATTCCAGCCGGGTTTTCCGGTGTATTTTTCCTGGGCCTCTTTGTAATTTTCCCGCCAGTCCTGGTTTTTATCCTCGGCGACCCAGACATCTTCAGGTTCTTCCTGATCGGCGAATTTGAAGGTGACGCAGCTGGAAAGCAGGCAGCTGCAGCTGAGGGCGATGGACAGGGCGGTGGCGGGTAGGTTCATCGGATCTGGATACGGAAGCGGAACGCGGTTTCTTACGCCGAAATTGGCACTTCGAACAGGAAATTATTGAGGTATTCGTTCGAACGCGGATCAGCCGATTGATGTTTCGAGGCGTCGAATTCGGAAACCGGTCGCAGGCCGTCCGGCGAGAAAAATCGGCCCTCGTAACCCAGCGACTCGAGAAATTCGAAAACCTCGATCACCGTTCCGCTCGACCGATGCCGAACTTCGCATTCGAAGAGGATCGCCGGCTTGTCCGCGCTCAGCAGCTGCTGGCCTCCTTGGAAAACTTCAAGCTCATGCCCTTCGACATCGCATTTGATGAATCGCGCCGGACGTTTCGGTTCGCTGGCGAAAAACTCATCGAGCGTGTGGCCATCGATTTCGTAGGCGTGCATGCCTTCAGCCGGAGTCTCGGTCGAAATCCTCGCGCCAGGCGACGGGCCTTTGCCGTCCGGATTGACGATCGTCACTTTTCCGGCCGCTGACGACAAAGCCGCGTTCTCGACGGAAATCTGATCCAGCCCTGACAAACCCGCCAGCTTCTTCACGTAGTCAGCCAGCTCCCGCTGCGGCTCGAAACCCGCGACTTTCCCAGTTGGCCCAACCGATTTGGCCATCCAATACGAGTAGGCACCTTTGTGGACGCCGATGTCGATCGCAAGATCACCAGGCTTGAGCCGTTCTCGAATCGCCCGAATTTCGGCCGTGTCGAGCAGCCAACGGTAGCGCCAGGCGCGCCAGAGAAATCGAAACCGCTCTTTGATCATGGGCGCGGAGTCTAGCGAGGTTATCGCGGGATTCAAATTTTCACGACGGCTTCGCAAGCCAGCGATGGGTCTGCGTCAGAGGAGGCCTCACCCACCACCGAAAATCCAATCTACATTTCTATGAAAACCTTCCTCAAATTCCTCGCCGTTGCCGTCGCCGTTCCCGCCGTCGCTTTTTTCATGACAGCCTGTGATGGCCACGATCATGACAACCATGATCACGACAAAGACAAGCACGACCACGATGGCCACGACCATTGATTTCTGCGCGGCTTTTTGATTAAAATTCCTCCCCACCCCCCGCCCCGCCCTCATCTGGAGATCACGCCTTGCCCCGGCGTTCGAGCTCTGGATGAGGGCTTCGTCATTCCAGATTGCATCGATCCGGCGAATCGATTAACTCGGCGCGTGTCGATTTCTACCAAGCTTCTCGCCGCCACGGACGAACTCTGTGCTCAGCTCGATGGGTTGACCTTCGCCGAGCCCGTGACGCACGTTTACAACCCGCTTGTCTACGCTCGCGCGCCTCACGAGGCTTACGTTCGGCGGTTTGGAAATTCGAAGAAAAAGGTGATGATGTTAGGGATGAATCCCGGTCCCTGGGGGATGGCTCAGACCGGCGTGCCGTTTGGCGAAATCCCGGCGGTGCGCGATTGGATGGGGATCAACGAGCCGGTTTCGAAACCGCCTGACGAACATCCAAAACGACCGATCGAAGGCTTCGACTGCGCCAGGTCCGAAGTCAGCGGTCGTCGGCTCTGGGGCCTGTTTTCGGAGCGGTTCGGCAAGCCGGAAAGCTTCTTCAAAAAGCACTTCGCGCTGAATTATTGCCCGCTGGTTTTCATGGAAGAATCTGGAAAAAACCGGACGCCCGATAAGCTGCCTGCGAGCGAAATTCAATCGATCCAGAACGCCTGCGATGCCTACGTCGGGTCCACGATCGAAGCGCTTCAGCCGGAGTGGCTCGTTGGCGTTGGCGCTTACGCCGAGGCGGCTCTGAAGCGAATCAGCAAGGCGATCGGCTACGAATCGAAACTCGGCAAAGTGCTTCACCCGAGCCCGGCCAGCCCGGCTGCGAATCGTGGTTGGTCGGAAGCCGCGACCCGGCAGCTGCTGGAGCAAGGCATCTGGACCGACTAATCGAACTGGCGCTCGACAAGCGCCGTGTGGCGCGCACATTTCGCTCATGATCGCTTCGCGGATTCTCGCGCTCGTCCTGGCTCTCGGGCTTGGATCGGCGACTGCCGAGGACCTGACGACCCTGGCAGGCAGAACTTATCTGGAGGCCAGAGTCACCAAGGTTTTTCCGGACGGCGTCATCATTTTTCATTCGAAAGGCGTGGCCAAAGTCGGCTACACAAATTTGCCGAACGACTGGCAGGAGCGATTCGAGTTCGATCCCGAAAAGGCAAAAGCGTTTGCCGAGATCGAGGCGAAAAGGAAGACGGCGTTCGAAGCCTGGAAGCGGACGGCGATCGCGCGAGAGCAGGAAACGGAGCTGGACCGCCAACTCGAAGCGAAGAAAGCCGCCGAGACCTACAATCCGATTACGGCTGAGCAGGTGAAGCAGATTTGGCTGCTCGAATTAGCTAAGCCGGGCTCGCCGCTCGCGAAGGACCCGAAAGCGGAGGCGGCCGCGAGACGTTCGCAAGCCAGCTCGATTCAAGTCGGTCGTTACGATGATTTTGCGGAAAAACTGGCCATGGAGCAGAACATCCGCCGATTGCAGGATCGCGGGATGACTCAATTGGCGGAAAACTATTTCCAGCAGCTGCTGGAACTCGAGCGCCAATTCGAGCTTCGCAAACTGGGCTCGAATCCGGTGAAAGCGCCTCCTCGTGACCTGCTTTTTCTGATTCCACGGAGCTAAACGCCGAATTCAGAAGCCAGCCTCCGTTCTCCAGTTGAAATCGACTGAAACGCGGCGAGGAGTCGCCTTACCGACCATCCCTATGGCAGCTCACAAAACCTTTCTCATGCTCGGTGCCCCAGGTTGCGGCAAGGGCACTCAAGGCAAAATCATCGGGCAGATCCCGCGATTTCATTTCTTCTCCTGCGGCGACGCGTTTCGATCGTTGGACACTCGAAGTGATCTCGGAAAGCGCTTTGTCGACTACTCAAGTCAAGGCGATCTGGTGCCGGACGAATTGACGATCGAACTCTGGCAAACCCAGATTGAATCCCGGATTGCGAGCAACGATTTCAAGCCGGACATCGACTTTCTGCTGCTGGACGGAATTCCGCGCACGGTCGAACAGGCAAAGTTCATGGATCCGTTTGTTGAAGTGTTAGGCGTCTTTCATCTGTCCTGTCCAAATCGAGATGAGCTCGCTCGCCGGATTCGCAAACGCGCTCTGAAGGAAAATCGGATTGACGACGCGAACGAAGCCGTAATCCAATCGCGCTTTCAAACTTACGAAGACGAAACCAAGCCGATTCTCGAGCACTACGCGGATCGTCGGATTGACATCGACGCTTCCCAGCCGCCTGTGAAAGTTCTCTCGGATATTCTTGGTCGAGTGATGAAAACCGATTCCTGGCAGGAGATTTCGAAAGAGGTGATCTGAGAATTTGAAGACCGTCTTCATGGGAACCGGCGAGATCGGGCTGCCGGCTTTTCGCTGGTTGCTCGACTCGGATTTGTGCGAAGTGATCGCGGTTTACACGCAGCCGGATCGGCCCGTCGGCCGCAAGCAGCTGCTGACGCCGCCGGAGGTGAAAACGGTCGCGCTGGAACGCGGAATACCGGTTTTTCAGCCCGGAAAACTGAGAGAAGAATCCGCGACGGCCGAACTTCTTGCGTTAGCGCCGGATTTGATCGTGGTGATGGCGTACGGCCAGATTCTGACAAGGGAAGTGATCGATTTGCCGCCTGTCGCCTGCATCAATCTGCACGCCTCGATTCTGCCGCGACATCGCGGGGCTTCGCCGATCCAGGGCGCGATTCGCGATGGGGATGAGGAATCCGGGATCACGGTGATGCACATCGATATCGGGCTCGATTCGGGCGACATCGTTCACGTCGAGCGATGCCCGATCACAGCGCAGGAAACTGGTGGATCGCTCCACGACAAGCTCGCGGAAATCTCGCCCGCCGCGTTGTCGAAAGCCGTCGAGATGTTCGCTGCCGGGACGGCTCAGCGGCGGCCGCAAGACGAATCGCTGGTGACGCACGATCGGAAATTGCTGCGTGAGCACGGCGAAATCGACTGGACCAGGAACGCGACGGAAATTGAGCGGCTGATTCGGGCTTACGATCCGTGGCCAGGGACGTTCACGAAGGTGGCCGGTCAAAAGCTGAAGATCCTGCCGTTTTGCGAAGCCCACCCCGGTTCATCCAGCAAGCCAGGCGAAGTGGTCGGGATCGATGCGGACGGTTTGCGGGTCGCCTGCGGCATCGAGCAACTGCTGATTCGCGAGGTGCAGCTCGAAGGCCGAAAACGCATGTCCGTCGCGAGTTTTCTCGCCGGAAATTCGGATCTTGTCAGGATCGGAACGCAACTTGGATAAATCGGCTTTGCAAATCGGCGCGGACTCTGCTTTCATCACGATTTAAGATGTCGCCCAGCCCCGCCGCCCGTCGCCCTTTCAAACGTGTTGTCCTCAAACTCAGCGGAGAAGCCCTCCGAGAGCCAGGAAGTCAGGACAATATTTCTCCTGAAATTGTCGGCGATTTGGCTCAGCAGCTGAAGCAGGCACATCAAACCGGACTCGAGATCGCAGTCGTTGTCGGAGGCGGAAATTTCTGGCGCGGTGCGAGCGCGAGCAGCCGCGGAATGGAACGAGCGACGGCCGATTATGTCGGAATGCTGGCGACAGTGATGAACGCTCTGGCGCTCCAGAGCACGCTCGAATCGATCGATGTTCCGGCGCGAGTTCAGTCGGCGATCGAGATGAACAACGTGGCCGAACCGTTCATCCGCCGCATGGCCGTTCGGCATCTCGAACGCGGCCGAATCGTGATTTTCGGTGCGGGCACGGGCAATCCGTTTTTCTCGACTGACACAGCAGCTGCTCTCCGCGCGAGCGAAATTGGAGCGGACGTGATTTTGAAAGCGACGAAGGTCGACGGCGTTTACGACCGCGATCCAGTCGGGGATCCGGATGCCGTCCGATTCGAGGAATTGACGTTTACCGAAGCCCTCACCCGAGGCCTCAAAGTGATGGACGCGACCGCGTTCAGCCTTTGCCGAGACAACTCGAAACCGGTCGTGGTTTTTGACATGACCGAGCCTGGAAATCTTGCTCGTGCGCTGCTTGGCGAGCACGTTGGCACGCTGGTGACCACCGATTGAAACCAAACCGACTAGAGAATTTTTCTAAACCTAATCTAAAACCAGACATCACCATGGAACCGGACGAAATCATGATGGATTGCGAGGAAGCGATGGAAAAAGCCGTCAACCACCTCAAACACGAATTTGCAACCGTGCGCACCGGCAAGGCGTCGCCCGCGCTGGTCGAAGGCCTGGACGTAAACGTCGTTTCTTACGGAATGTCCTCAAAGCTCAAGCAGCTCGCGGTCATCACCACGCCAGAGCCGAGGTTGATCGTTATTCAGCCTTTCGACGTTAGCACGATGGCCGACATCGAGCGCGCACTGAAGGAATCTCGGCTCGGGATCAACCCGGCGGTCGACGGCAAAATCATTCGATTGCCGATTCCGGAGCTTTCCGAAGAACGCCGCAAGGACATGGTGAAGCTCGCGAAAACGATGGCCGAGGAAGGCCGAGTCGGCGTTCGCAAGGCGCGCCAGGACGGGATGCACAAGATCAAAGGTGCTAAGCTCCCCGAAGATGAGCAGAAGCTTTACGAGAAGGACATTCAGGAGATGACCGATAAGGGAATCACTTCGATCGACGAGAGTTTTAAGGCCAAAGAAACGGATATCCTCACGGTGTGAGCGAGTTTTCGGCTCAGCAGTTGCTCGATCTCGAGCACTTCGAATACCCCGGCTTGTTCGTCGAAGGCGAGCCGGTTTGGACAGCTCTCAGCCGGATCAAACCGTATCTCGCGGAGCACGTTTCCGGGCAAATGCTTGAAGGCGCGCAGGTCGACGAGCGCGCGGTGATCGGACCGAACGTGATCCTCGGCGAAGGCGTGATCGTCGAGGCGAACGCGACGATCAAGGGGCCAGCGATCCTCGGGCCTGGCTGCACCGTTCGCAGCGGAGCTTACGTTCGTGAGAATGTGATCGCGGGCGCGGGTGTCATGTTAGGGAATTCCTGCGAGTTCAAAAACTGCGTGATTTTCGACAACGCCGAGGTCCCGCATTTTAACTACGTCGGCGATTCGATCCTCGGCTACAAAGCGCATCTCGGAGCAGGCGTGGTTCTCTCGAACGTGCGGCTCGATCGCAAAAGCGTCGTCCTGAAGATTCACAGCGGAGCGATCGAAACCGGATTGCGCAAGTTCGGCGCGATCATCGGCGACCGCACCGAAATCGGCTGCAACAGCGTATTGAGCCCGGGCAGCATTCTTGGCCGAGACTGCATTTTGTATCCGGGAACGCAGTGGAACGGCGTTCTCGATTCAAACCGGATCGTGAAATTACGTCAGTCGCTGGAGATCGTCGAAAAGATCTAAGATCTGGGCTCTACGCCTCCTCTTCGCGAAGCAAGTGCCAGTTCTTGACTGCGTAGAACAGCCCGGACAGCACCGTCAGCAGAACCGACATGCTGATCAGCACGAATCCGATGACGTAGTGCATGTCGATTTTCCCGATCACGCTCCCGGCAATCTTGAAATCCAAATAGACGTTCCATTCGTAAAATGGCGAGGTCCAGGCAAAGAGCGGTTCGAACCGAGCCATATCGAGCAGGAAGAACAGAACCGTCGCAATCTGCCAGATCGTTTTGTGCTTACCGAGCCGATCTGCGGCGACTACTTTTCCTTGCGAGGAAGCGATCAATCGAATGCCGGTGACTAGAAATTCCCGAGAAAGAATCACGATCACCGCCCACGCCCAGACCATCTGAATGTCCACCAGCACGATGAACCCCGCTGCGATCAAGATTTTATCAGCCAGAGGATCCATCAATTTACCGAAATTGGTAACCTGCTGAAATCGGCGCGCGAGGTAGCCGTCGAGAAAGTCCGTGATCGAAGCCACGGCGAAAATGATGAACCCGATCGAATACTCGTATTCGAGCAAATACGGCAGGCCAGCCGACATGACCACCACGAATACGCCGGTTAGAATTAGCCGAAAGACGGTGAGTTGGTTCGGAAGATTCATAGTGCGAGTCAGCGATCTGCTTTCGACCGGTGCCAGCAGCTGCTGGCTCAAGTTTCCCCGACAAAAACCGGCTTTTTCCAGATTGGCACGGTTTTCTTGATTCGCTTCAAATATTCCCGGCAAAGTTCGAAGCCTGGTTGGCTGTGCCGGGTAAGAACGCGGATCACGATTGAAGGAACGCCCGCCGCGACGAATCCGATCCGGTGATGAATCAACACCTCGTGGTCAGGCTCTTCCGCCATCATTTCGTCGCAGATCTTCTGCAACATCTCCCGCGCCATCGGTTCGTAGCAGCTGTAATCGATCCCGGAAATCTTCCGCCCATCCTCCACGTCTCGCACCGCGCCCAGGAACCGAAAATCCGCCCCGAAGCGTGGATCACCGCCGATGCGGGACTCGAAATCGTCCGTGGATTCTTTGGATATAGAGATCATCGCTTCGTGACAGGGTGACTTGGTGGCAAGGGAGACAAGGCAATGAGATTCTTCACCAAGTCACCTTTTCAGCAAGTCACCTTCTCACAAACTCAAAGCCGAATCCCCTTCACCTCCGCATATTGCGCCGAACTCGGCCCGTACTGCGCCTTCACCGCGTTCTTGATCGCCTTCATCAGCGCGCGCTTCCAGCCCGTCCCTGGCATAGCGAGACAGGTCGATCGAGGACGGGCTGGAAGCGCCATCCTATCACAAACCTGAATAAGAATTTCATTTCGAGGTACATTTGAAGCTTACTCCATTTTCACCCGACATCGCTCCGTAAAACCTCGCAATTTCCGCGTATCAGGATGTTCCACCCCCAATTTCGCCTCAAATCCTGCCAGAGCGCATTCATACCCCTCCAGCGCTTCGGCCAGCCGCCCCTCTTTCTCCGCCGCGACCGCCAGCCACCACACCGTCCTGAGCGTACTGGGATGATCCGGTCCCAGCGCGGCTTCTCGTCCATCCCGCGCGCGCCGGAACAGCGGCAGGGCTTCCTCCGCCCGCCCACGTTCGAGTAGAAACCCCGCCAGATTGTTGAGGCTGAGGAGCGTATCGGGATGTTCGGCCCCGAGGACCCGCTCCCTCGCCTCCAGCGCCCGCCGAAGCAACGGCTCGGCCGCCGCGTAGTCGTCTTTGGCATCCAGCAACGCCGCCAGATTGTTGAGGCTGCCGAGCGTATCGGGATGTTCGGCCCCGAGGACGCGCTCCCTCGCCTCCAGCGCCCGCCGATACAACGGCTCGGCCGCCGCGTAGTCGCCATTGCGGATTTCCTGGAACTGCGCGTACCCATTCAACAACCGCGGCACGGGCGCCGGATTGTCCCAGGATTCGGCGCGTTCGAAGAGGGCTTCGCAGTGCGGGCCGAGAATCTGCCACTTGGGCCAGGTTTCGATCTCCTGCCCTTCATCCGGTGCCCAAGCGTCGACGAGTTGGACGGCGGGTTCCCAGGCGGCGCGTTGGGCGGGTTCGGTGTCGAGACGTTGGCGGACGACTTCCTGAAGGAGACGATGCATCGAAATCGTCTCCGGCGGGTCCTCGAGGAAACGAATCAGGGAGAAGTCGGCGAGTTCGAGGAGAGCGGATTCGAGGGTTTCCGTAGCGGAACTCGCCAGAGTTTCGTCGCTGTAGTCCCGAGTCTCCGCACTCGGGCGCGGCGCCAGGCCGCGATCTTCCGGATGGGCTCCGCGACGGGTGCGGAGACCCTTATCTACGTCTGTATCGGCGTCGTCCCCGTCGAAATTCTGGCGAATTCCGCTACGGATCATTTCAGCGGGAATCGGATCGGGAGCGAGGAAGGCGAGCGCATCCAGCAGCTGCCGGGCCGCGGGAGTGAGGGCATCGAAACTGGTCTCCCAGGTCGCGGCGACGGAAAACGGGTAGTTCATCCGACGCGGGTCATACCATTTCAATAACTCGGGACGGCGGGCTTCGAGACGATCGAGATAGGTGGCGATGCTGATGCGATGCCGGGCGATGTAGGCGGCGGCTTGTTCGAGGGCGAGGTAGCCGAGTTGGATAGCAAGCCGCTGTGCTTGGTTCTTTGTGCTTTGTTCTTGGTTGGCTCCAGTGCGCTCCAACAGAAACTCGACGGCGGCGTCTTCATCGAGGACATCGAGATCCATCGGCTCGACTTCGGCGCCCCAGACTCCGAGCCGGGATGTGATGAGGAGATGGCCGGAAGTGAGGCGGCCTTCGCCCAGCAGCTGCTGGATGGCGTCGGCGGCGTCTTCGGCATCGGCATTGTCGAGAATGAGGAACCAGCCGCGATGGGCGTCGAGCCAGTCGAGCACGGCCTGGAGGCGGACGTCGCGCTCGGTGGCGATGTCTTCGGGAAGGTTGAGGGCGTTGGAGCCGGTGAGGCGGGCGAGGTTTTCGGCCAGCGCGTCGGCGGAGTCGGCCCGGGCGAGGAGGAGAGCGGAGTATTCGCCGGCGTAACGGTGGCCGTATTCGATCGCGAGCCGGGTTTTGCCAATCCCGCCGAGGCCATGGACGGCTTGAGTCGCGGTGACGGCGGCGGCGCGGCGGGCGATGAGCCGGGTGCGGAGGGTTTCGATGAAGGTGTCGCGGCCTTTGAAGAGGCGGCCGATGGAGCCAGGGAGATTGAAGGGACGGCGCTCGGGCTCGCCGCCGAACGCCCGGTTGAGGTCGGCCTGGATCTTGTCGGTGAGCTCGTCTTCGGAGGTGTAGAGCTCGGCGTAGCGGCCTTTGCTGGCGAGGCGGTCGAGATGAGTCTTTTGCGGGTGATCCGGGGAGCGGGGTTCGAGCGAGGTGTGGACGAAGAGTGGGATCTGGTAATGGAGCCCGAAGACGGCTTCCCACTGGGTGTAGGTGAGGCCGTCGGGAGCGTCGAGGTTGGCGAGGATGTCAGCAGCTGCTGGGCAGTTATCGCGAAAATCGTCGAGGGCACGGGGATTGCAGACGGAGCCGTGGAGCGAGCCGATGATGTGGACGACGGCGTCGCAGGATTGGACGATGTCGTGGATTTTGCGGAGGGTGTCGGCGGCGTCCTGATGGAAATCAGGCTGGATGACGGGGTTGTAGCCGGCGCGGACGAGGCCGTTGCGTCGCCGGAGCCTGAGGTCGGCGAATTCGTCAGTGACGCAGGAGATGAAGATCGATTTGGCCATGCCCGTGGATTGCCGGGATCATAACCAGGCGACGGGGTCCTGACAAGCTTCAAGGGCGATTCCAACCTTCTATTTGCCCATCCGCAATCCCGCATTAAGATCGGCCTCCGCATTCCGGAGCTTCCGGCAAGGCGGGCGACTGTATGGCGAAAAAAACGACAGAATCGACCCAAAAAAAGGAGCAGAAGCGGCTCTCGAAGAAAGACGTCGCCAAGATGTCGAATCGCGAGTTCATCGCTCATGCGAAGGTCCCTTACAAGCGGCTGCTGAGCTACGTTAAGCCCTACAAATCGCGTTTCGCGCTGGGGATTATCTTTGGTGTTCTCGCCGGGGTTTCGAACGCGTTCATCCTCTTTGGATTGAAATTTGTCTTCGCGATCGTGCTCGAAGATCCGGGCAAGAAAGGGGCCAACCAGGCTGCACAGGACATCGCCGAGATGTCGAAGACCGTGGCAGTTCTGTCGGAGCGTGCGGGTCAGCCGGACCCGGCGAAATTCGAGAAACTTGGCAGCGATGCGAGCGAAATCGCTGAGGCGACTGAGAAGGCTCAGGGGCTCGCTGCAATCGCGCTTCAGCTTCAGCAATCGGTCGAAAAAATCGCGGCCAACGCCGAAGGTCGCGACGAAGTGCTTGAGAATGATGCCTGGCTCGCGGCGACTCGGATCGAGGCTCTTGCCCGAGCAGCTGCTGCGACAACAAGCGCGAAAGACGCCAGCGATGAGCTGAAACCGTTTAAGGGAATCCCAGGGATGAAAAACGTCCAATTTGAGCCGCCGGAACTCCCGCCAGGCTACGAATGGATCTGGGTCGCCGGAGTTTGCGCGATCGTGCCGATCATGATTCTGGGCAGGGGACTGCTCGGCTACCTTCATCATTACTGCATGCTTTGGGTCGGCATGAAAGTGCTGAAAACAATCCGCGATCAGGTCTTCAGCAATCTCCTTCGCCAGTCACTGAAATTTTACGGCAAGGCCAAGACGGGCGAGCTGATGCAGACCGTTTTCAACCAGACGCGCATGGCCCAGATGGCAGGAACGCAGCTGGCGAGCGACCTGATCAAGAATCCGGTTTCGCTCCTTTCGATCGTCGCCGTTCTGCTTCTGTTAGACCCGCTCTACACCTTCGCGGCGCTGGTCGTTTTTCCGTTTTGCATCCTGCCTGTGCTGATGATCGCGAAGAAGGTCCGCAAGGCCGGTGGTCGCGAGGAAGAAGAAGCGTCGACGTTGATGGTGACGATGCAGGAGACCTTTTCCGGGATCAAAGTGGTCAAAAGCCACGCTCGCGAAGAGTACGAGCGCGAGAGGTTCAACGCCGCGGATCGCAAGATGCTCGCCAACATCATGCGCTGGCGCAAAGCGATGGAAATCGTCGGGCCGCTTGTCGAAACGGTCGCTTCAGTCGGGATCGCTGGTGGCTTGGTCTACGCCAAAATGACGAACATGTCGGCCACCGAATTTATCCTGCTCAACATGGCGTTGATGAGCATGTACCCGCACGCCAAAGCGCTCAGCCGCGTTCAGATCCAACTTCAGAAGTGTCTGATCGCGACGACGAAGGTTTTTGCTTTCATGGACGCTAAGCCGGATATTGAGGACGCCGAAGACGCCGTCGAGCTGAAAGACGTGAAGGGCCGGATCGAGTTCCGCGATGCCACTTTCACCTATCCGAATGCGGATGCGCCCGCGGTTCACAATCTTCGAGCGCGGATGAAACCAGGCCGCACCTACGCGCTCGTCGGTCGGTCCGGAGCCGGGAAATCGACCGTCCTTTCGCTACTGATGCGCTTCTACGATCCGCAGAACGGCAACATCACATTCGACGGAATCGACATCCGCAAAATCAAGCAAGTGTCCCTCCGCGACAACATCGGAATTGTGAATCAGGACGTCTTCCTTTTCCACGATACGATCCTCGCAAACATCCGTTATGGCCGCGCCGATGCGACGGAAGAAGAAGTGATCGCCGCTGCGAAAAAGGCTCACGCGCACGAATTCATCATCGAAAAAGAAGGCGGCTACAAAGCTGTTGTCGGCGACAAAGGCTGCACGCTGTCAGGCGGCCAGCAGCAGCGAATTTCGATCGCCCGCGCGATTCTGCGTGACGCGCCGATTCTGCTTCTCGACGAAGCGTACTCAGCGCTGGATTCCGAATCCGAAAAACTGATTCACGAAGCGATGGAGGAGCTTTCCAAAGGCAAAACGGTGATCGCGATCGCGCACCGCTTGTCAACGATTCTGAACGCGGATCAGATCATCGTTATGGAAGGTGGAAAAGTGTTAGAGTCAGGCACTCATCAGGAGTTGATGGAGACCAGCGAGCACTACCAGAAAGTTTACAATCTGCAGTTCCACGGCCACGCCAGCAACGAGCTTTGACTCTAACAAGAGCCGAATCCAATGGACGAATTCCCCTTCGACGACGAGCCCGCCCTTCCGGCAGCTGCTGAGTACGAAAGCGTCTTTTCGACCGACAGCTACCCGCGCGAAGTTCTCGACGAAGCGTGGAATCTCGCCCAGCCGATTCCTGGTAACGACGAAGGCCTCTGGCGCAAAGATGAGTTCGGCGCGTGGATGAATCGGCTCGACTACGGCCGACGAGGTTCGCAGTTCGGTTGGGAAATTTGTGATCTCAGCGCGGCGAGCCTCGGCACCGGTCCAGGCGACTTGAGACCGATGCAGTGGCAGAATTATCTCGACCACGTTTCGTCCGAAACACAGAGCCACGTCAGCGCCGACGGACTCCACAACATGCGGACGCTGTTCTGATTCCTTTCGGCGTTCGGGTTTTGACACGCGGCCAAGGGCGAGAAGACTGACGCTCATGAATTTACGACTTTGCGTGGGCGCGTTGCTGCTCACCGCGGGAACGATTTTGTCCGCCGCCGAACGCCCTAACGTTCTGTTCATCGCGGTCGATGATCTCAGGCCGGAACTCGGCTGCTACGGCGCTGAACACATCATCAGTCCTAACATTGATCGATTAGCGGCCTCTGGCGTGCGATTCGATCGAGCCTACTGCCAGCAGGCGATCTGCGGGCCGTCGCGCGCGAGCCTCATGACTGGGTTGCGGCCGGACGCGATTCAAATTCACGGTAACCACAAACATTTCCGCGATTTTTATCCTGACATTGTCACTCTGCCTCAGCACTTCAAGAATCACGGCTGGCACACGCAATCGATGGGGAAAATTTACCACGGTGTTTTCCATGTCGGCATGACGCGGAACGCTCCCGATACTTTTGGGGATCCGCCGTCCTGGTCCGCTCCGACGTTTCGGCCGGGGCCGCGATATTATTATACTGAGGAAGGAATCGCGGCGGCGAAAGAGGTTTACCAAAAAGTCTACAATCCTAAGAACCCCGGGCCGGACGATTGGACAAACAAGCTCGTCTTCGGCCCCGCAACGGAAGCTCCGGACGTCGCTGACGACGTGCTCTACGACGGCCAAGTTGCTCAGCGCGCGGTCGAAACTCTGGGCCAGCTTGCGGAAAATCCAGGGCAGCCGTTCTTCCTGGCGGTCGGGTTCATCAAGCCGCATTCGCCTTACATCGCGCCCAAAAAATATTGGGATCTCTACGACTCTGAGAAAATCCCGATGCCTGAAATCGCAGCGACTCCGTCAGGCGCGCCCGCGTTGGCGAAGCACGGTTCCGGCGAACTCCGCCGCTACACGGACCAGCCGGGTCGTGGCGAAATCCCGCTCGAAAAGCAGCGCCGAGTTCGACACGCCTACTTCGCGTGCATCAGCTATATCGATGCTCAGGTCGGCCGGGTTCTCGATGAGTTGAATCGGCTGAAGCTGGCCGACAACACGATCGTCGTGCTCTGGAGTGACCACGGTTATCATCTTGGGGAGCACGGTCTCTGGGGAAAAACGACGAATTTCGAACGCGACACTCGAGTCGCGCTGATCGTCCGGGCTCCCGGTCGAGGTAAGCCTGGAAGTTCCAGCCAGCGGCCGGTTGAACTCGTCGATCTTTACCCAACTTTGGCTGATTTGTCTGGAATTCCAGTCGAAGACCATCTCCAGGGCAGCAGCCTCGCGCCGCTGTTGGACGATCCCGACCGAGCTTGGAAGGCGGGCGCATTTTCTCAGTACACTCGCGGAAAGCACCGAGGTTATTCGGTGCGCGACGAGCGCTATCGCTTTACCGAATGGGTAAATTTGGGAACCGGCGATGTCGTCGGCCAGGAACTTTACGACTACAATTCAGACCCTGACGAAACCACCAATTTGGCCGATTCAGTCGAGCCAGTGGTTCTCGAATCGATGCAGCAGCTGCTAGCTCGCGGCGAAGGCTGGCGGAGAGAAAAATCCCGCACTGGACCCTCGGAATTGACCGTCGCGCCCGTCTTCGGTGATCACATGGTTTTGCAGCGGGAACAGCCGATTCGGGTTTGGGGAACGGGCAGGCCCGGAGCGCCAACTTCGGTTAGTTTTGGCGAAGAGGAGACGAGCGTGACCGTTGACGCGAAGGGCAATTGGAGCGCCGAGCTGTCTGCGAAGCTCGCCAGCGAACAGCCAAGGAAACTGAGAATTGAATCTCGCGACGAGGTCGTTGAGTTCGAAGACATCCTGATCGGCGACGTCTGGATTTGCTCCGGCCAATCGAACATGCGCTGGGAGTTGAAGGACTGTGAGGGAGAGCCAAACACCGAAATTGCGAGCCTCCGGATTCTTGATCTGGAAGGCTCGATTCATCCCGGTGGGAGCCGGTTTTCCCTGATGAATCTTCGCGAATCCGGGCCGGAGAATTTCTTCAAAACGGACGGTTGGGTTCGAAGCGGACCTGAGACGACTGCTGCGACTTCGGGTGTCGGGTTCTATTTTGGGAGCATGTTAGAGCGCGAACTCGGCGTTCCGATCGGCTTGATCGAGAATGCGGTCGGAGGGACGCCGATGGAAGCCTGGGTCGCCGAGAGTGAGCCGGATTGGCTGGACAGCGGCCTGCTTCCGAAGTGGGTCGAAGGACGGGCGCAGTTGAATTTGACGGCCTGGCGCGAGCACGGAGTTCAACCAATTCCTCATCATCCGTTCGAACCTGGATTTCTCTTCGGTGCCGCGATCGAGCCAATTTCAAAGCTGGGAATTCGCGGCGTGATCTGGTATCAGGGCGAGTCGAACGCAACACAAGATGGAGCCGGGTCTCCACCGATCGACGAGGAGAAAAACTACGCGCTTCACGCTCGTTTGATCGCCGATTGGCGGAACGCGTTCGGGCGCGCTGACTTGCAGTTCCTGATCACTCAGCTGCCCGGACTGAACCGGAATTGGGCTGCTTTTCGCGATGTTCAACGTCGGATCGCGGAAACGGATCCGAACGTCGAAATGGCGGTTACGCTTGATCTGGGAAACCCGACTAACGTTCATCCAAAACGGAAACGCGAGGTCGGTGAACGGCTGGCCGCGCTCGCGCTTGGAAATCCAGGTTCGCCGAAAATCATGGCTTTCGAAAGCGGCTCGATTCTGCGTTTCAGCGAACCAGTGAAACTCGCAGGCGACCCAGCTTTGATGGTAGCCGGAACCGACCGCAAATTTCGGAAAACAACCGGGAAGTTGGACGAATCCGGCTTGTCCCTTCGACTCGAAGCCGCTCCAGCAGCTGCTGTGCGCTACGCTTGGTCGAACGACCCGGGCGCGGCGATCGTCAGCGCGGCAAGCGGCCTTCCGCTCGGGCCCTGGCGCTCGGACAACTGGGCGCTGGTGCCGAAACCAGAGCCAGCACTTTACGCGACGAGTTTTGACAATATCAGGGCCGGCGAATTCGAAACTCTCGAGGTCGAAGGCGCGCGCTGGATCGCGGAAGCCGGACATGTTGAGATCGACAAGGCCCACGCAAAAAGCGGCCGCCAGTGCCTCCACATTTTCGGAGGCGAAGAGCGGCGAGTCGACCTCGAGTTCGAGTCGGAAGGCTCCGTGATCGATTTCGCCGCCGAACGATGGACGAGCCGCAATCCCTTCGCGTTTCAAATCCTCGCAAAGCAAGAAAACGGCGAGTGGAAACAGATTTTTGATGGTGCGAAAACCGTGGTCGTCGGCCGCGCATTTTTGTCGAATGTCAGGGTCGCTGCGCCGTTTTCGACGACTGCATTTCGATTCGAAGTGACCTCGCCCGAACAGAGCGGCCTGCTGATCGACGACCTTCGAATCAGCAAGCCGAAGCCGATGGAACTTGGGGAAATCACGACGCGGCAGCCGGTTTTTCCGGCCTTGATCGGCAAGGAGCAGAACACCGTGGTTACCGTCATGGTCAACGTCGAAGGGCAGGTCGGTCAGGCCCCGACGGTCGAGGGACTGCGGATCTCGACGGCTGGAACTGACGACCTGGCGGATCTGGAAGAAGTTTCGATTCGATTCGCCCGCGAGACTTTCGGCAAGCCGGCAAAACCAGGCGCTGAACAGGAATTCGTCGGCCAGCAGCTGCTGGAGCCGGGCGAGAACGTTTTCGAAATCAGCTTCCGCCTGAACTCAGCCGCAAATCTGGATCGACGCGTCGGCGCGGCTTGTCTTGCAATCAAGATTGATGGCGAGTGGCGTGAGCTGGATCAGCCTGCGAAATCTGGCGGAAAACGGATCGGCTACGCGCTTCGGCAGACTGGCCAGGACGGCATCAACTCCACGCGGATCCCTGGTCTCGCTACGACGAACGAAGGAACGCTGATTACGGTTTACGATAATCGTAACCGTGGGCGCGGAGATCTGCCTGGAGACATCGATGTTGGCATGAATCGAAGTGTCGATGGTGGCCAATCCTGGGAGCCGATGCGGGTGATCATGGACATGGGCGACGATCCCGAATGGAACTACGACGGAATTGGCGACCCTGCGATTTTGGTCGATCGCGAGACCGGCGTGATCTGGGTCGCGGCGACCTGGAGTCACGGAAACCGTTCGTGGCGCGGATCCGGGCCGGGGCTGGAACCGGAGGAAACCGGTCAGTTGATGCTGGCCAAAAGCGAGGATGATGGGAAAACCTGGTCGGCACCGATCAACATCACGAAGCAGGTCAAAAATCCGGATTGGCGTTTCGTACTCCAGGGGCCCGGCAAGGGAATTACGATGAAGGACGGCACCCTGGTTTTTCCGGCTCAGTATCGGGGGCAGAACGAAGAACCAATCGTTGGAAAGCCGTTTTCGACACTGATATATTCCAAGGATCATGGCGAGACCTGGAGAATCGGAACCGGGGTGAAGATCGACACGACCGAAGCCCAGTTGGTCGAACTCGGCGATGGCTCGATCATGATCAACTGCCGCGACAACCGAGGCGGAAGTCGCTCCGTCTACACGACGACGGATCTCGGGGAGACTTGGGTCGAGCACCCGAGTTCGCGCGGTGCCCTGCCCGAGCCGGTTTGCATGGCGAGCCTCATTCGAGTCGAATCGCCAAAACACGGCCCGCTTCTGCTCTTCTCAAACCCGCCTCAAACCAGCGGTCGTCACCACATGACGATCAAAGTCAGCCGCGATGAAGGGAAAACCTGGCCGACGGATTCGCATACCCTCGTTGATGAGCGCGCAACGGCGTATTCCTGCATGACCGCGATCGGTGAGGAGCACATCGGGCTCGTCTACGAAGCGCCTGGCGAACTCTTCTTCGTTCGCTACTCGCTCGACGAACTGCTCTCCAAAAAGTAGGCGCAAATCGAGGTCTCGGACTTTACTCGACAACTCCCACACCCCGGCTAGCATTGCGCGCATGCGTTACGCGATTTTCTCTGACATCCACGCAAATCGGCAGGCTCTGGCCGCCGTGCTTCGAGACATGCGCTCGTGCGGAGCCGAAGTTCTCGTCTGCCTGGGTGATGTGATTGGGTATGGGCCTTGCCCGCAGATTGTGCTCGATGCCGTCCGAAAAAATACGCCGAACTTCGTTCTCGGCAACCACGATGCGGCGGCTTGCGGACGACTGGATTCGAACCTGTTCAACGATCACGCTCGCGAAGTGATCGAGTGGACGCGGGCGGAGATGAACGAGGAGTCGCTCAAGTTTTTGAACGACGTCCCAATGACGATGGAGTCTGAAGACATTCTCTTCGTTCACGCCGAAGTCGAGATGCCGGGGCGGTTCGACTACATCGAGGACGTTGCGATGGCCAGCCAGCAGCTGCTGGCGACGGACAAGCGCGTTGTCTTCGTCGGCCACACGCATTTCCCGACCGTTTTTGCCGCAGGCGCGGATGGCAAGGTCAAGCAACTGCCAGACCAGGATCAGCAACTCCGAGCGGATCATCGCTATATCGTTAACGTCGGTTCTGTCGGCGAGCCTCGCGATGGTTCGGAGATTCGCGCGCGTTATGCAATTTACGATTCGGAGAAGAAGAATCTGTTCTTCCGCCGAGTCGAGTTCGACATTGCAGCCTACCGAAAAGATCTGACCACGGTTGGTCTGAAAATCGAACCGTTTTTCCTAACCGTCGACGACGGCAGCGCGAAGGGCGAAGCTCCAGTCGAGATCAAGCGCGACATGAAAACGGTCGTCAACGTCTCGCCGGCTGCTTTTAATGCGAAGCCGAAAAAACTGATTCTACCAGGGGGGATTGATGGAGCCGCTGCGCCGAGTTCTCCTATGAAAATGAAGGTCGCCGCAGAATCCGAGGAGCCCAAGGCCAAGGTGATGCAGACCGTCGCGCCGGTCGAAGGCGCTGCTCCCTCGAAGCAGATCAAAGTCGCCGCGGCCCCAAAACTCGCGGTCGGCGACGCCAAATCGCCAGCAGCAGCTGCCAGCAAGGCAACCACCGCAGCTGAGGCAGCCGAAGCTCAGACGACAGCACTAGCAGAAGCAGAAACGCAGCGCCGGGCGGCCGGAAAGAAGAAAAGGCTCGGAGTTCATATAGCGCTCTGGTTGGTCGTCCTGATAGCAGCCGGATTCGCCGGGATGAAGCTATGGAAAGTTTACGGACCAGTCGGGCGTCCTCTCGGAACCTCGGGCATTCCATGTGGGAAACGCCTCGTGAGCTATTGGACTCTGGACAACACGCTCGGTACCTCGGGTGGAGTGAACCGAGCGAAAGGCGGCAGCATCGGCCACGCGGGGTTCGGTCATAACGGGCAATTTGGGCTGTGCCTGCGGCTTGACGGCTCATTCGAAACGTTCTTCGGCAAAGTCGGCGACTACGGGCTCGGTGCGGATTCGATGACGGCGTCGATCTGGTATCGTTTCGATAGTCTTGCGGCGAGAGCAGAAGGATTCCTACTATGCACCGGCGATAACGAAGGCTGGCGGTTTATGAACTCAGGGGACGCCCTCCTGGTTAAGATCATGCAAGGCGGCCAGACGCAGGAGGTCAAATCTTCGCCCGTTCCAAACATCAAAGATGGCCGCTGGCATCACGCCGTGATCGTGTTCGATCGCGACTCCGGCAAAGTAAAGTTCTATGCAGATGGCAAGCCAGTCGGCGATGGGGAGTTAGCGATGAAGGGGAATCTCGACACCGATAACGAGCTAACGATCGGAGGAGGAGGCGACGACAGCGTTAACGATTTTCCAGGCGCTCTTGACGACGTCGCGATCTGGGGCCGGGCCCTGGCTGGCGACGAGATTTCCGACCTCTTCAAGTTTGGGAAGAAGGGCGAGTCTTTAGGGGGCTTACTAGAGAGGTAAAGTCAATTATTTAATAATTTTTGGAATTCTAACGAAGTAAAACAAATGACAGACGAAGAAAAGAATCAATTCGATGCACTCGAATCGTTGCGAGCCGCGAACTGGCAGAAGTACGAATCACGAATGGCTATTGAATGGAAGATCTGCATTTCACTCTGGACTGCTATGGCAGCGCTTGTCGTTGGGATAGCAACTGGCCGGCTGATCATCGATTCTTTCCAGTTTGCAGCCTTGGTGGGAGCGATTCCGATCGCCAGCATTATTCTCCATTTCGATTATATTCGCGGAGTCCAACGAGCGAATGGCCTCGATCGGGCGCAGTCTTTCTATTATGAAAACGAACACATGACCAAGCTTCTAGGTATTGAATTGCCGGAAAAAGTCGAAGGTGAAAGAAGAAGGCTCAACCCGAGTCGGAGTATATTAAGAATCTACTCAGCTAGGTTTCAGCTGGCGATAACTGGAATTCTCGCCGCAGTGTCGATCGCGATCATTTACGTAGGTTTGGTTTCGAAGCCCGGCTCTCCGAATCCAAATCCGGACTTACCCGAAGAGGTTGGCCGGCCGATTAGTCTCGGGTTCACCGGGAAATGACGAGATTGCCTCAACAATCCAGCGACGTTTCTTTTGTGTAGGCGCGTTCCACTTTCGCGACTCGAAGCGCAAAGTCAGCATACCAACTTTCGTGCCCGAGCTTCTGCGCCCCACGATGCTCAGCCTTCTGCTTCCAGGCCGAAATCGCCGCTTCGTCGGTCCAATACGAAACGGTGATCCCCAAACCGTCCTCGCCCCGAGTTGTCTCGATACCGAGGAAACCCGGTTGCTGTGAAGCCAGCTCGATCATTCTTTCGCCCATCGCGCTGTAGCCGTAATCGTCCGCCAGAGTTGAAGTGAAAATCACCGCATAGTAAGGGGGCTCAGGGGTGGTTGCTATGCTCATAACTCGGTTCCGGGTTTGCGTAAACATTCTAACAATGCCGACAGATCGGACTCATTCGTGAGGGGGTTGATCACGACATTCCGTAGCGCGCCGATGCCGTTGAGCATGGTCGAAACCAGATAAAACTCGCCGGACTCGATCACGCGGCGGCGCAATTTCATCTGGAAATCGCCGATCTCCGCGTCACTCGCGCCCAGCAGCTGCTGGGGAAGATGACGGTAGGTCACGATGTTGCATTGCGGTTCGTGGAGAGGTTCGAAGTCAGGGGCTTCGACTAACATTTCATACCAGCGCCGCGCGGTCGCGAAGGTGATGTCGACGAGATCACCGAAGAGCTGCGGGCCGAACATCGACCACAGACCCCAGAGCCCGAAACCGGCGGCGCGCTTGGTGCACTCGACCGTCTTCGCTCCTTGATCAAACTCGGCTAAGCCCGGCTTGGTCGGATCGAAAAGGTAGGGTGCGTCCTGAGCGAAAGTGCGGAAGCGATGCTCGGCGTTTTTGTAAAACACGAACGCGCAAAGGCCTGGGACGAACATCATTTTATGCGCGTCGATCACAACACTGTCGGCGAGGTCGAGACCGTCAAGCAGGTGCCGGTGGCGATTGCTGAAAATCGCGGCCCCACCGTGCGCGGCGTCGACGTGAAGCCAGACTTCGTGCTTCTGACAGACCTCGGCGATCTGGCGAAGCGGATCGAACGCGCCGATCGGTGTGGCGCACGCGGCAGCGCAGACTGCGACGATCGGGACACCGCGGCTTCGCAGATCTGTCAGGGTTGAATCCAGCTGATCCGGATCCATCCGGCGTTGCGCATCGAGTCCAATTGGGACGACATTTTTCGCGCCGATACCGAGAATTCCCGCGGAGCGAGTCACGCTGTAATGCGAATCGGCCTGAGCGACGAGCACAGCGTCGTTCGGCACCCCGTTTTCCCAACTATCATTGAACGAAACGTTCCGCGCGGTCAGCAAACCAGTCAGATTCGCGAGCGATCCGCCATGTGTAATCAAACCAGCGAACTCGCCCGCCTTCCAGCCGACTCGCTGGCCCACAGCATCGACCAATGCGTGTTCGACCGCCGTCGAGAACGGCCCCATCTCGTAGATCGCCATCACCTGGTTCGTCACCGCGCCGATGGCGTCGAACAACCCGGCAATCGGCGATGGTGCGGGAACCTGGTGCCCGATGTAACGCGGGTGCTGGAGATTGTGGCCGCGCTCAAGAATCGTTGTCAGCAGCTGCTGGAACTCCGCCCCCGGCGCACCGTTCAGGATCGCGGTGGCTTCGGCGACATTTTCCTCCGGCTCGCGCCACGGCAGAACCGGGCCTTCGCGATCGAAGACCTTTCCAAGATGCGCATGGAGCTGTGACGCAAACTGCTGCGCGAACTCGCCGAATTGATCGGCATCGTAAGCAGGAGCAATGCGTTGGCGGGCGGCTTCGAGGTCGAGATTCTTGACGATGCCTAATTAATATGCGAGGTTCGGGAATTGAACAGAGTGCGCTGAGTCATACGACTTGAGCCGATGATTTTGTACCATGGCTTGTCACGCAGTTCGGATTTTCGTGTGGCACGGATCCACCGCAGTCGCTCGGCAACCCCTTCAGATTGCCCATTATTTTAATATGACGCGATGCAGAAGTTATTTGCCTCGGCTGAGCTTCGTCTGGACGAAATTCTCGCGGAGTTGAAGTCGGGCGATTTGAGCGCAGAAATGTTCAGCAGACGCGTTGAGCTGGCGCAGGACTTGATCTTCAATCTGGGCCGCGACGCTGGACGAGAATGCCGAATGGCTGATTTTGCACCGAGCGCGACCGCTCGAGCCGGTGATTCCGTAGGGCCGGTAGCCGGATTATTCGACCTCCGCGCGGGCGGCTTCGCATTTTTGCTGGTAGGCGAGGAACTCCGCGAATGCAGCGCTCACATGCGGCGGCGCTGCTTTGAGTTGGGCACCGGTTGGCCAGTCTTTCGATCCGTAAGTGTTGCTGGCAACCTGGACCGCAACAGCTGAGTCATAATCTTTGAGCCGCGCGAGGACCATTTCGAAGCTGCCAGCACCCACTGGAACGCTTAGCGCGTAGTCGGCGGCAGACTGCTTTTGCCCGCTCCCATCGACATTGAGCCAGAGCGCGCCGCTGCAAGCCGCGACCCTCGGATTCCAGTCGATGCTGTCCGGCTGGTAGGCTTTGGCGGTCGGCCAATGCAGGCTGTCGATGCCGGGGCCGGTGGCGATCGCGGTGATGAATTGATCGTGTTTCGCGGCCTGAAACTTGAAGGTGTACTCGCCGAACGCGTCGATCTTTTTTGTCTCTGTCAGGGTGCCGTTGAGGTAAATTCGGAGCTCGTCCGCGGCGGTCCACTCCGGCCCTGACACGCGCACCTTTGCCTCGAATTCTTCACCCGGTTTGACGCCCGCGATCTCGCCGGATCTCTTGCCGTTCACTTCCAACTCAACGAATAAGCCGTAGCTCATGATCACTTTTCCACTGACAAAAGCGCCAGCAGCTGCTGAGACGTCGATCGCGCCCGGATCGGAGTCGTCGACCCGAATGTAGGTCCGGCCCTGACCGACGAAATGGCGGGCGACATCGTGGGAATCGCTACTGCCGACCGGCGTGATATTAAATCCGCGATTGAGCAGCGCCATCCAGTCGTGAAGCAGCTCAAGGACGTCGGTTTGCGTTGCGCCGGAGTTGATCGTTTCCATCGCGTTGGCGCGCAGGACCCAGCCTTCGAGATTCCGGCCAGCGACGGCGTTATGCAGTTTCGGCCCGAGCGGTGTGGTGCCGCCGTGGACGTCTCGGCCATGATTGAGAATGACGGCTCTGACGCCTGGTGTTTGGTAAATCCTGACGAAGATTTCTTCCCAGTCCGCCGTCTTCCAATCCGGTGGCGGGACGTCGGCGGAATCGATTGGCCAGATGTTGAAGTGGCCGACTTTGGTCGTGAATTCGTTGCCGATGACGGGGGTGAAATATTGGCGGACGCCCATTTCTTTGGCGAACGATTCGTGGTCGATGTGCTTGTTGTGATCGGTCGCGATCGGCAGCTCGATGCCTTCGGCGGCGAGGGTGATCATGCGTTCTTGAACCGTGGCGTCGCCGTGGCCGGAGTGGGTCAATGTGTGAACGTGAGTGTCGCAGGCGACGTAGCCGGCGGTGTCGACGACGCGGCGGATTTTCAGCGTGGCCTCCTGGTTTTTGCCGGGCTCGATCTTGATCGGGGCGCGATCGATCGAGTATTCGAATCCGCGTCCGGCGATGATTTCGAACTCGCCAGTTGGCAAGCCGAACTCAGCCGACCCGTTGCCAGTGAAGACGATGCCGGCTCGGACAGCCAAATGGTCGTTCGACTCCCCTCCAATTTTCTGGAGTGCGCCGTCGGCGTTGAGAATTGTGATTCTGGCAGGGAGCGGCTCGCCGGAGTCGGCGTCGATGACCTTGATCATCAGCCGAGCGTCGCTGAGCGATTCCGACAGCGGTCGCGAGTCGAGTCGGATTCCGCCAACGCGGATGTCGTCGGGCTTGCGATTACGCAGCCGGTCCTGCTCGATCACCAGCCGGTTCTCGCCATCGACCAGGCCGCCGGGCGGAATCGCGAAGCCCTGGATCATGTCGTTTTCGTCGTTCTTCAGCTTGCCGACCGGCTTGCCGTTGATCGTGACGAGCCACTGCTGCTTCACGTCCTGCTGGCGGACGAACAGGGTTTGCTCGGTGGCGTTCGCCTTGGATTGGAAGGCGATCTGGAGTCGCTCGCCCTCCGGTTTTTCGGCGAACTCGGACCACTCGCGCTCGCCGAATCGAAGGTGATGGAGTTGGTCGTCGAGGACTTGGAGCTCAGCAGCTGCTGATGACGCGAAAACGGTCAGAAAGAATAAAGTCAAGCGCATGGGGCGAAGTCTAGCGAGCTTCGCCCCAAAGGACACGAGTTTTCGCAGGCGTTGCGAGGTCAGCGGCGCTTGAGTTCGTTGGTCAGTTTCTCAAGATGCTCGGCGAGGGACTGAGTTGCGTGCTCAAGGCGGTTCAGCCGCTCTTCAAATTCTCGATTCGGCCCGCCCTCGCCGTGGTGCCGCTGTTCTTCGTGGCGATGCATCAGCTCTTCGCCTTCTCGATGAAACCGGTGCGCTTCTTCTTCCAAGCCAGCAATTGCAAGATGCTCGGCTGCCTCCAAAAGGTGGACGGCCCTCTCATGTAGTTCGTCGCCATCTGGACCGCGGTGACCTTCCGGGCCTTCTTCGCGTTCGCGGTCCTGCGGGCCGCGATGCTCAGGGCGACCGTCATGCTCGCGGTTTTGCGGGCCACGATGCTCCGGGCGATCGTCGTGCTCACGGTTTTGCGGGCCACGATGCTCGGGGCGATCGTCATGCTCGCGATTTTGTGGGCCGTGATGCTCGGAGTGATCGTCGTGCTCGCGATTTTGTGGGCCGCGATGCTCGGGGCGATCGTCGTGTTCACGATTTTGCGGGCCGTGATTCTGTTGAGGGCGTCCATCGTGCTCACGATTTTGAGGTCCGTGATTCTGCTGAGGGCGTCCGTCGTGCTCACGATTTTGCGGGCCGTGATGCGGTTGCGGGCGTCCGGCTTGCCCATGATTTTGTTGTCCGTGATTCTGTGGAGGGCGACCGGCTGGACCATGATTTTGCGGGCCACGCTGCTGCTGAGGGCTTCCGGCTTGACCATGATTTTGTGGTCCGTGATTTTGAGGAGGACGTCCGGCTTGACCATGAATTTGCGGGCCGTGATTTTGCGGAGGGCGTCCGGCTTGACCATGATTGTGCGGGCCGTGATTCTGCTGAGGACGTCCGGTTTGACCATGATTTTGCGGACCACGATGCTGTTGTGAGCGACCAGCCTGCTGACGGAATTGCGGACCACGATGCTGCTGCGAGCGGCCAGCCTGCTGACGATTTTGCGGGCCGTGATTCTGCTGAGGGCGACCAGCCTGCTGACGGAATTGCGGACCACGATGCTGCTGCGAGCGGCCAGCCTGCTGACGATTTTGCGGGCCGTGATTCTGCTGAGGGCGACCAGCCTGCTGACGATTTTGCGGACCACGATGCTGTTGTGAGCGGCCAGCCTGCTGACGATTCTGTGGACCACGATGCTGCTGAGGGCGGCCAGCCTGCTGACGGAATTGCGGACCACGATTCTGTTTCTGGCCCCTGGCGCGTCCCTTGCCTTTCGACCCTTTATGCTGTTTTCGGCGGTCTCCCTCTTTTGCTTGTTTTTGCGGTCCACGACGCTTCTGCAGATCGCGGCCGCCAGCTCCAGGAATCATCCTCGGTGGTCCACCTTTTCCAGCCTGAGGGCCGAAACCGACGCCGCTCCTCGGACTTGGGCCTCCGGCCTCCACCGGACGATTTTGCGGCTGCGCTCGGAAAAGGTCTCGCATTTCGGCGTGCATAAGGCCGAGTTTTTGGCGCGCCTCATCGGGCTTTCCGGAGCGGAAAAGATTCTGGATCTCCTCCATGCGTTGACGCGCTGCCGCTGGATTTTTGCCCGCACCGCGACTGGCGGACTGCTTGGTTTGGGGCTCGCCGGGCTTTTTGACCTTCGGCGCTTCTTTCGCCTTCTCAGCAGCTGCTGGCTTGGACGGGTGTTCGAGCTTGGTTTTTTTCTCCGCTTCGGCGGGTGCTTTCGGCGATTTATCCCGCTTTTTAGTTTCCTCTGCGAGTGCGGAATCTTCCTGAGCAAAAGCCTGAAACGGCAGCCCGGACAAGGTTAGAAGGACGAGCAATGTCGTCAGAATATTCGTGGTGTTTTTCATCGGAATGATCAGTTGTCGATTTGATTTTGCGACGATGGGTGAACGCCGACAAAGCGCAGAAGTTGCGCCGTCACAAGCCGCAGGTCAACGCGAGCGATGAATCGGGCAGCCCGAAGCCGACCGCTCAGTTGTTGATCGGAATCGCGCGCAGGCCCGAACCACCCACTGCCGAAACCTTGCGAATCCGAATATCGTGTTTCGCGAAAGCCTTTTCCATATCGGCCCAGAGCTCGTCTCCCGACCGCTTTCGAATCAAGGCGCGCCGAGCCTCGGTCTCGCCCTTCATCAAATCGACTTTGCCGCCGCCGTCCGGGTTTTCGGCGAGGATTTTCGGCAGAACCGGCTCTTTCGGCGCGACAGGCGGCTTACCCGGCTTAGATCCGACCGGCTTGATCTTTGACTCGGCAACACCGGCGTCAAGCTGCTGGTTAAAACGACGAACGCTCGCATTAAAAGCGTTAACGCGCTCCCGGAACGCCGTGAGCGCGATGTTGTATTTTTCGACCGCTACGTTGTAGGCCTGAAGAGCCGCGTTGTATTCTTCAACGGCCGAGTTGTAGTTTACGACGTATCCTTTTATCTCCTGCTGCTTGCCGCGGGCCTGATGCATGTAGGCCACGATCGGCGCACCATCGCCCGCGCCATCGAGATGAATATAATAGTAAACCAACATCAATGCTGAGCGATAATTCGCCGAAGCGTTGCTGCCGGAAGAGACCGCCGCTGCCCATTCCTGATGGGACAAGGCCATAAGTTGTTCTGGCGGAGCGATGTCGACGAGGAATTCTCCTTGGCGAGTCTTGTCGACTCGATATTCGCCTTCGAGATGCTCCTTCAGCCCATCGTGGATGTTGCGGAAATCGAAACGCGCATCGTCAAACGGCACTGCCGACATGTACTCGGCAATTCCCTCGACAAACCACACAGGAAGGGCTTCAAGCCACTCATACATAACCTGGTGAGTGATTTCGTGGACCAGCGTGCCGGAATCATAATTGCGTCGATCGATCGCAACCCGAGAGCCAACGTTCCGAACGCCGAGCGACTCCATCGGAACGAGAATTTCGCGATTTCGAACCATGTAAACTCCTGCCGATCCCTGGGGACCGCCTGCGTTGAGATAATCACTGCGTTCTTTAAAAAGCCGGACGACAAACCGGCTTTCTGGCGGCGTCGGGTTCAGCCCGAGCGGAAGATTCGCAATTGCATAGTAGGTTCCTTCAAAGACGAGCGAATACTCCTTGATCAAGCTGTCTTGAAGCTCGACGTCGCAGCGGAATTCAAAACTGGGCGTTGTGTAAACGAATTCGTCGTTCCGGGTCCGGCCCAGAGTCTTTGCCGTGAAATTCATCATCGGCCGCAGCTCCTTCGGCCAGCGATCCACCTTGGTGCCGAATCCCATTCCTTGCCATTCTTCGACGTACTTGCGATCGGCTTCGCTCAGCAGATCGATGCTCGTTTTCACCACGCGACCATCGGCGCTGAGTCTGAGGTTAATGGCCGTTCCCTCGATCCCAACCATGCGGCCCGTGAGCGTTCGGCCGGTGTGGCTCGTCCACGTACGATCTTCTGGATCTGCTAGAGCGCTGGAGAACGCCACTAACAAACAGACCAGAACCGAAATGAAAGAGAACGAGGTTCGTCTCATGGGCGCAAGTCTGCGAGTTCGCGCGGGTGCTGTCAAGACAAGGCGACGCCCGGGGTGTGAATGAAAGCGATGGGCATCGACGCAAAACGTGGAACGGATATGCAATCCGTCGGCGGCAGACCTGCCCGATTTCGCCGGGCCGACGCCGACGGATTACAAATCCGTTCCACGGCTGACCATCACTATCATTCACGCCCCGACGCCCGCGCCGAAAGATCGAAGATCGCCGTTTTCCCGGAGATCGCGATAATCCCGACTTGGTTTCGCCGAATCGCCTGGCTTCGATCAGCGCAGTCGCCGGTCCGGAGAAGGGCAGGAGATGCGGGTTCGATTCGAAAACCTCGCGGATGACGGAATTTGATGATTTCGAATCGAGAGGGGATGCGCGCGCGAAGGCGAAACCTGCTTCGACTCAGGATCAATCGAGATGAAGTCCACAAGGCGAGTCGTAGTCGCAAAGGTCCATGGAGGATGAGTCACAACAGTATTGTGCAACGTGCGATCACCAACCAATGGTTGAGCGATCAGGGAGTGCCGTCGATTGAAAAGC